>CBFGSB010000073.1:0-14260 GCA_965651325.1 uncultured Chromatiales bacterium
ACCAGGTCGAACGAGAGCTTCACGGTCGCCTTCTGGGCCGCGGTGCTGGGTGGCATCGTGCCGGTCCCCGTGGCTGTCGGCATCAGCGACGAGCACCGGCTGAAGCTCGTGCGGATTCTCCGGCAGCTCGGCCGCGCACGGCTGTTCACGGAGCCGGCGCTGAAAGAACGACTGGCCGGTTTTGCCGGCGAGCGGTCGATGCCCGATATCGCTCGCAAGCTGGACGACGCGATCCTGGCGGAAGCGCTCCCGGACGGCGGGGTAGGGGAGTTGTACGAGCCGGCCGACGACGACCTCGCGTTCATCCAGTACTCGTCCGGCTCGACCAGCGACCCGAAAGGCGTGTGCCTGACCCACGCGAACCTTGCGTCGAACATCGGCGCCATTATCGAAGGCACGCGCTGGAGCGAGCATGACACGAGCTTGAGCTGGATGCCGCTCACGCACGACATGGGCCTGATCGGCTTCCACCTGAGCGTGCTCGCCGCGGGCATGGACCACGCGGTGATGGATACGGACCTGTTCGTACGTCGCCCGTTGCTCTGGATGAGCAAGGCGTCCGAGCTGCGCGCGACCCAGCTTTGTTCGCCGAACTTCGGCTACAAGCATTTCCTCAAGCTGTTCGAACGCAAGGGCATCGACGCGCTCGACCTGTCGGCGGTAAAGCTGATCCTGAACGGCGCGGAACCGATTAGCCGGGAGCTGTGCGAGCAGTTCCTGGCTGCGCTGGCGCCTTACGGCCTGAAGCGTTCGACCATGTTCCCGGTGTACGGGCTTGCGGAAGCGACCGTCGCGGTGAGCCTTTCAGAACCGGGGCGCGAATATGCGCGCATTGTTGCCGACCGGCACAACCTGCGCATCGGTGAGCCTTATCGCCCCGCGAATCCGGAGGACCCTGACGCGGTGAGTTTCGTCAAGGTCGGCCGTGCGGTGCGCGATTGCCGCATCCGCATCGCCGACGATGCAGACGTGCCCTTGGCGGATGGCCGGGTCGGGCACATCCAGGCATTCGGCAAGAACGTGACGAAGGGAATTTACGGCGACCCCGACGCGGAGTCCGCGCTGTTTACGGCCGACGGCTGGCTGCGTACCGGCGACGTCGGCTTGATCGAAGACGGGGAGCTCGTCATTACCGGCCGCTCGAAGGACATCATCATCGTCAACGGCCAGAACTACTACCCGCACGACCTGGAGGAGATCGTCGCCAGGATCGACGGGCTCGATCTCGGCAAGGTCGTCGTGGCCGGCGCAAGTCGTGACGGATCGGAGGAGCTGCTCGTGTTCGTCCTGTATCGCCGCGAGCTCGAGGAGTTCCGGCCGCTGGCGGACGCGGTGCGTGCCGAGCTCGGCACGCAGGCGGGTCTCGAAGTCGACCGCGTCGTGCCCGTGACGCGCATTCCGAAAACGACCAGTGGCAAGGTCCAGCGCAGCCGCCTGGCAGCGGGGTACGTGGACGGCGAGTTCGACGAGGCCCTCGCGGTTCTCGAGCCGCCGGCACCCGGCCCCGAAGAGGCAGGCGTAGGCGACCCGCTGGTCGCCGAGCTGCTCGGGATCTGCCGCGCCTTCGCCAAGGATCGCCCGATCGGCCCCGACGACAATCTCTTCGAAGTGGGGGTCAGCTCATTGACGCTGACCGAAATCGTGCTTGCAATAGACGAGAAGCACCCCGGGCGCCTGGACATCAGCGACCTGTTCGATCACCCGACGGTACGCGACATTGCCGCATTCCTGCGCCGCTGACGGCAGGCGGGTCTTGCGGCCCAACAGGACATCTGTATGACATACGCCCGAATTGCCGCCACGGGAGGCTACCTGCCCGAGCGGATCATGACCAACAAGGAGTTCGAGGCGTTCGTCGATACGACGGACGAATGGATTCGCTCGCGCTCCGGCATCGAAAGCCGGCACATCGCGGCCGACGACGAAACCACCTCCGACATGAGCGTGGCGGCCGCGCGCCGTGCGCTCGAGACGTCGGACATCGACCCCGCCGAGATCGACCTGGTCGTGGTTGCGACCACTACGCCCGACAAGGTCTTTCCGAGCACCGCCTGCATCGTGCAGCGGCGCCTGGGCATCCGCGGAATTCCCGCATTCGACGTGCACGCGGCGTGCTCGGGCTTCATCTACGCGCTGGACGTGGCGAACCGCTTCGTCACCACCGGCGGCTCCCGCTGCGCGCTCGTGATCGGTGCCGAAACCTACTCGCGCATCATCGACTGGAACGACCGCACGACCTGCGTGCTGTTCGGCGACGGCGCGGGCGCGGTCGTGCTGCGGGCGTCCGAAGAGCCGGGCGTGCTGTCGGCGCATTCGCGTGCGGACGGCCGTTACGAGGAACTGCTGCACGTGCCGTCGGGGATTTCGTCCGGCTACGACGAGGTCCGCGCCGCGGAAGCCTACATCCGCATGAAGGGCAACGAGGTGTTTCGCCAGGCGGTCAGCACGCTGGGGGCGATTGCCGAGGAAACGCTCGCGGCCAACAACGTCTCCAAGCACGACATCGCCTGGCTCATCCCGCACCAGGCCAACCTGCGGATCATCGCCGCGGCGGCGAAGAAGCTCGACCTGCCGATGGAGCGGGTCGTGGTCACGGTGGACCGGCATGCGAACACGTCGAGTGCCTCCATACCGCTGGCCCTCGACGTCGCGGTCCGGGACGGCCGCGTCCAGCGCGGCGAGCTGCTGCTGCTGGAGGCCTTCGGCGCCGGCTTCACCTGGGGGTCGGCCCTCGTGCGCTACTGACCTGCTTTCTCAATAATATTGCATATCCGATTGATAGTTTTTGGGTATTGTCTCGGACTATTGCAATCGCTCCAGGGCCGCGATGCGCTCCGGGATGGGCGGGTGGCTCATGAACAGCCGCTTCAGCCCCTGCGCGTGGCGTCCGGAGATGCCGAATGCTTCCATGCTTTCCGGGAGCTGCGCCGGCCCGCCGCGTTCGAGGCGCGCCAGCGCCTTGATCATCGGCTGCTTGCCGTTCAGGCGGGCCGAGCCGGCATCGGCGCGGAACTCGCGCTGCCGCGACACCCACATCACGATGATGCTCGCCAGGATGCCGAGCACGAGCTGGGCGACGATTACCGACACGAAATAGCCGATGCCGTAGCCGCGCTCGTTCCGCAGCACCACCCGGTCGATGATGTGGCCGACGATGCGCGACAGGAAAATCACGAAGGTGTTCACGACGCCCTGCACCAGGGTCAGGGTGACCATGTCGCCGTTGGCGACGTGCGAGATCTCGTGCGCCAGCACGGCCTCGATCTCGTCCTTGCGCATGCCCTGCAGGAGCCCGCGGCTGACGGCCACGAGCGAGCTGTCCCGCCGGGCGCCGGTGGCGAAGGCGTTCAGGTCCGGTGCGTCGTAGATGGCCACTTCCGGCATGCCGATGCCGGCCTGCTGCGCCAGCCGTTGCACGGTGCCGACCAGCCAGGCCTCGGCCTCGTTGGCGGGCTGCTTGATGACGCGCGCGCCCGTTGTGCGTTTGGCAATCCACTTCGAGAGCGCGAGCGAAATGAAGGCGCCGCCGAAGCCGATCACCACCGACAGGATCAGCAGGGCCTCGTAATTGATTGCTGCGCCGGACTCGTCGAGGATCCGGTCCACGCCGAGCAGCCGCAAAACGACGCTCAGTACCAGCACGATGGCCAGGTTCGTGGCGATGAACAGCGCGATGCGTTTGAACATGCAGGGCCTCGGAAAGTAGCTTGATCGCATTGCGATGTGGCGGCGGGGGTGGGGAAATCAAGCAGGCCCGTTGGCTCTGTGCCCTGCGGAGCCGCGACCGGGGGTGTCCTTTGCGAAATGGCTCCCTCGGGGCCCTTCGGGCCCTCTCGGTCCGCTTTATTTTCGCAAAGGACACCCCCGGTCACGGCTCCGCTGCCCACCGCCGGTGGCGGCGCTGAGAGATGCTTCGCGGTTGGTGACTTCCCGCCGTCATCGCTACCTTCGGCGACCTTCGGGGAAACGGCACCCGCCACCTGAGGTTTGACGTGCAAACCCGGTACCTTGAGGCCGGCATTTGTGACATCCTGAGGCTTGTTGGAGGTCGGTTGGAGGGCGTTATGCCGCGGAATGCAGGGAATTTGGCCAGGGGCGGGTTGGCCGCGCTTGCACTGGTTTTGTTTGCCGTCGTCGGCAGGGCCGACGAGGTGGGTGCGCAGGCCGAGGCGGTGGTCTACAAGTCACCCTCCTGCGGCTGCTGCCTGAAATGGGTGGAGCACCTCGAGGCGCACGGCTTTGCCGTCGAGGTGGTCGAGAGCTCGGACATGAACGCGGTGAAGGAGCGTCTCGGCGTGCCGAAGCGCCTGGCCTCCTGCCACACGGCGGTCGTCAACGACGCCTACGTGATCGAAGGCCACGTGCCGGCCGCGGACATCCGGCGCCTGTTCGAATCGGGCGCCGAGGCGAAAGGCCTCGCGGTGCCCGGCATGCCCGGCGGGTCGCCCGGCATGGAGTCGGCGCCGGCCACGCCCTACGAGGTCCTGCTCTTCGACGCCGACGGCAACACCGAGGTGTACGCGGAGCACGGCGCAGCGGAGTCTTAGCCGGGATAGGATATCCGGCCCGGGGCAGCCTCACGCAGGCCGCAGGATCGCGTCCAGCGCCGGGTCCAGCGATGTCCGCAGCGGATCGAAGCAGGGCACGTCCAGCCGCGCGGCGGTTGCATCGAGTACCTGCGCCCGCGCGCGCGCATCCAGTGCCGCGGTGTTCAGGCTTACCGCGCCCAGCCGTACGTCCGGGTTCGTGAGGCGCGCCAGCTCCAGGTAGAGGTTGGCTGCCGCTTCCAGCTCCGGCACCGGGAAGCCCGGAAACGCGTGCAGGTGCAAGCGGCCCGGATCGTGAGCGAGCACCAGCACGTCCGGCTGCGAGCCGTGCAGCAGCGACAGCGTGACACCGGCGAAGGCCGGGTGGAACAGCGATCCCTGGCCCTCGATCACGTCCCAGTGCTGAGGCGGTGCGTCCGGTGACAGCAGCTCGGCGACTCCCGCCGCGAAATCCGCGGGTACCGCATCGATCGCCACGCCGCCGCCGGCGATCATGATCCCGGTCTGGCCCGTGGCGCGGAAATCGGCATCGATGCCGCGCGCCTGCAGTCCGCGCGCAATCGCGAGCGCCGTGTACTTCTTCCCGAGGGCGCAATCGGTGCCCACGGTGAGCAGGCGCTTGCCGCTGCGCCGCCGGCCCGTTGCGGTGGGGAAGTGCGAACCGCCGAGACGAACGTCGACCAGCGCCGCGCCCGATTCGCCGGCGGCGGTCGCCAGTCCCGGCACTTGCGCCAGCGGCGTGTGCATGCCGCTGACGATGTCGAGCCCGGCCCGCGCCGCGCGCCGCAGCATCGGTTCCCAGGCCGCGGGTATGCCCCCGCCGACCGGGGCGACGCCGATGACGAGCGAGGCGGCGCCGGCATCCGCCGCTTCCTCGGGCGACATCTCCGGCAGGTCGACCTGCACCCGGCAGCCGTCCAGCCGCAACTGCGCGAGGCAGCGCTCCGGCACCCATTCGCGCAGCCCGAGCGCCGTTTTCGCCTGCGCATCCAGCTCGGCATCGCCGAGAAACAGCAGGTAGGGTGACCGCAGGCTGACCGGCCCTTGCATGTGGTTTCCTCGCCGGAACGAGCGGGAAGAATGGGCCAGGCCGATGCCGCTTATCTAGAATTTTTTGCCCGCTGACTGGAATGGGGCTTCCAGCACCGGTATCTCACACGAAGATGAACAGCCCCCCGGCGAGTACCTGGCCGACGGTCCCGCGGCGCCAGCGCCGCGGGATCAGCTTGCGCGCTGCGCTCTCGCCGATCGAGCGGGCACGCGCGGGCGGCACACCGTAATAGAGGCGGTGCAGCCGGGTGAAGTGCGACGCATCCGAGAAGCGGTACACGTGCGCGATTTGCGACACGGACAGGTTGGTGTGATGCAGGCTCCAATGGCCGTGCGCAAGCCGCATGATGCGGAAGAAGCGCGCCGGGGATTCCCCGAGGCTTTCCTGGAACGCGCGATACAGCGTGTTGCTGCTGACCTGCAGGCGCCGCGCGATATCGGTGACCGGCAGGTCGCTGCTGATGTGGCGATCCATCATCGTCACCGCGCGCCGCACCAGGGGTTTCCGGATCTCGCCGAACCAGGTCGCTTCGGCGTGCGGCTGCGGGGTGCGGTTGCCGCGCATCTCCTCGAGCACCATGCCGGCCGCGGCTTTGCGCGCGCTGGCGGCGCCACAATGTTTCGCGATGAGGTAGAGGGCAACGTCGGCGGAGGACGAGCCGCCGGGACAGGTGATGCGATTGCCGTCCTCGAGGAAGATGGTGTCCGACTCGACGTCGAGCCCGGGGAATTCTTCCTCGAAATCGGCACGGGCATTCCAGTGCACGCAGCAGCGGCGGCGGTCCATGACCCCGGCGCGGGCGAGCACGAAAGTCGCCGTGCACACGCCGACGATGGCGCATCCGCGCTCCGCGGCGTACGCGATGTAGTCCAGGATGCGCGGATCGGTGTTCCGCTGCGGCTCCATGCGGCCGCCGATCACGACGAGGTAATCGAAGCGCGCGGGATCGGGGAACGTTTCCCACGGCGTGATCTCGACGCCGCAGTTCGCACGAACGGGCTTGAGTGTCGGCGCGATGACGGTCCAGCGGCACTCGACCTGGCGGCTGTTGTCGAGCTCGTCGCCGGCGATGCGGAGCGCATCCACGAAACCGGAGAAGGCAAACAACGTGAATTCGTGCAGCAGGATGAATCCGACCGACAGTTTCGCATCCGGCAGCTCGGCCTCGGCGGCCGGCGGTGCAATAGCCCGTTCGATCCGCCCGTACCTCGCGATCGCCGCGGGCACCGCATGCGCCGCTCTCTCCCGGACCACGCCGGATTGCTGCCTGCTCAACTCACTCCCCGCCTGGTGTCCCGTTCCAAAAAAACGAAACGCTAGCTGCTTCCTGCCAATCGATTATAGGGCAGTTCCGTCCGGCCCCGAGGGACGTGCCACATTACGGGACACGGTCGGGGTAGGGCGGCCGCGGGATCTCGCGCGGCGGCTGTTCGGCCAGTGCGTCCAACGCCACTTCGATCGCCTTCTCGAGCTGCGGATCGCGCCCGGCAAGCATCGACCGCGGCGATTCCCGGACCTCGATATCGGGCGCCACGCCGACGTTCTCGACGATCCAGCCTTCTTCCCGCGCCCAGCCCGCGATATTCGGCGCGGTCGTGGTCGAGCCGTCCATCAGGGGATGGATGTCGAGGTTGCCCACGAGCCCACCCCAGGTGCGCGTCCCGACGAGGGTGCCGAGGTCGAACTTGCGGAACATCCACGGCAGCAGGTCGCCGCCCGAGCCCGCGCCTTCGTCGATCAGCATGACCTTCGGGCCGTGGATGGCCGCGCGCGGGGTGACGAGGTCGGCGCCGTAGCGCGTCGCCCAGCGGGCGACCGGCTCGCGCCGCAGGATGTCGATGTAGTAGTCGGCGACGAAGCCGCCGCCGTTGTTGCGATCGTCGAGGATCAACGCCTCCTTGTGGCTTTGCGGGAAGAAATAGCGCTTGAACGCGGCGTGGCCCAGCACGGACGTATCGGGGACGTGCACGTAGGCAACCCGGCCGTCCGTGGCAGCATCGACTTTCGCGATGTTGCCTTCAACCCAGTCGACGTAGCGGAGCTCCCGGTCCGAGGCGATCGGCACTACCGTCACGGTGCGTGCGTCGCGGCCGTCGGCGCGTGCGGCGACGGTGAGCTCGACCGGTTCGCCCACGCGCTTGTCGAAGCGGCTGTACACGTTGTCGTCCGCCGTGAGCGGTTCGCCGTCCACGGCGATGAGGTATTCGCCTTCGTCGACGGATTCTCCGGGCACGGTCAGCGGCGCTTCGAGCGACGGCCGCCAGTTGAGGCTGCCGCCGTAGATCTTCGCGAAGCGGTAACGGCCATCAACGATCTCGAAATCGGTGCCGAGCAGACCCACGTCGATGTCGGGCGGCTCGTCGATCGTCTCGCCGGGCGTGGTGTAGCTGTGCCCGACGCGCAGCTCGCTCAGCATTCCGGAGATGATGCGGCCGATGTCCGCACGCGTCGCGGCGTGTGCCAGGAACGGCTCGTACTTCGCCCACACCGCCTCCCAGTCCACGCCGTGATAGCCCGGGTCGTAGAAAAAATCGCGGTTGAGCCGCCAGGCTTCGCGCGCGATCTGGCGCCACTCGAGCCGCGGGTCGATGCGGACCGAGACCCGTTCCACCGGCAACGGCGTCGCGGCGGTGGCGTCGATCGTTTCGGCAATGTCGGTCACGCTCCAGCTTGCCTCCTGCCTGAACAGCAGCTTCCCGCCATCGCGCGCTACGCGGTAGTCGCCGACCTCGTCGAGCAGGGTTTCTTCGGCGCCCTTTTCCAGGGAGAAGCGCGTGAGGGTGCCGGGCGAATTCAATGCCTGGATGGCGGGCACGGCGGGCGAGGACAGGTAATAGATCTCGCCGCTCTTGCCGACCTGCAGGTTGCGGAGCGTCGCCGGCTCGGTCGGCAGGTTCACGATGCGTTCGCGAATACCGTCGAAGTCGACGGCGACGCGCGGCGGCTCGTCGTCGTCTCCCGCGGCGTTTTGCGGCTCGTTATCCGGGTGCGCCGCGCCGGCATCGGGCGGAAGGGGCGATTCTGTATCCGCATCCAGCACGATGGCGTACAGCCCGTGCGTGAACGTCATGTCGAGCGAGGACAGCGCGAACCAGTCTTTGATCGGGCCCGCCTGGTCCGACGCGAGCACGTAGAGGTACTTGCCGTTCGGGTCGAACACCGGTTCGCTGACCTCGGTCAGGGCGTTCGTCACCTGGTGCGACTCTTCTTCGGCCACGGACCACAGGTGCACCGCCTGGATCAGGCCATTCGTGTTGCGCGTGTAGGCGAGCCACTGCGAATCCGGCGACCAGCGATGCGAAATGAACGGCGAGTGGCCGAAATAGCGATTCTCGGCGATCAGCCGCGCGTCGCCCGATGCGACGTCCATTACGAACAGCGAGTAGGCGTTGTCGAGGAACGACACGTACTTCTCGTCGGGCGACCATTGCAGGTCCTCGTAGAAGCCATGGCCGCCGTCCACGTCCAGGCAGCGCGTGTTGCCGTGTCCGTCGGCTGCTGCCACGCAGAGCCGGTACTCGCCCGAGGCGTCCGAGAACCAGGCTACCTGCTCGCCGGAAGGCGACCAGGCGGGCGCGCGGTCGTGCGCACCCGGGGACTGCGACAGGTTCAGAACGGCACCTTCGCCGGCCGGCACCGCTACGATCTCGCCGCGGTACTCGAGCGCGACGCGGGAAAAGTCCGGCGACGGCGACACGGCACGCAGGTACTCCGGATCGCTGACCCAGCGGGCGCGCGCCTCGCGCAGGTCGGAATTGGTCGCGACGTGCAGCGTCGTCACTTGGTCTGTCGCCGGATCGAGCACGTGCAACCGGCCCGCCTGCTCGAAGATGATCACACCCGCACCCGAGTTGGCGTTGACCACCGGGAAATCGTCGTAGGACGTGAGCTGCTCGATCTGGCCGCTCTGCGGGTCGAAGCGGAACAGGTTGAACTCGCCCGCGCGGTCGGAGTTGAAGTACAGGAGACCCTCGATCCACATCGGGTTGATGTCGTTGCTGCGGGACGCGGGCTGCGGCACTTCGCGCACCGCGTAGCCGTCGAGGTCCAACAGGGCAATGCGGGCAACGCTGCCGCCGCGATAACCCTTCCACTGGGTCAATGCCTCGAACATCGGTGGCGGCATCACGGAATAGGCAAGCGTGGCGCCGTCGGGCGCCAGGTCGGCATCGTTCCCGGTCGGGACCGGCAGGCGCTCCGGGAAGGCGCCGTCAACGGCGATCGAAAACAGGTGCACCTCCTGGAGGCTGGACACGTCGCGCTGCGAGCTGAACAGCACGCGGTCGGGGCCGGCAAAGCCCTCGGAGATGTCCTCGCCGCCGTGCCAGGTGAGCCGCTGCGGAGATCCGCCCGCAATCGGCACGACGTACACGTCGACGTTGCCGTCGTAATTGCCGCTGAACGCGATCGATTGCCCGTCGGGCGAGAAATGCGGCCGGGATTCGCGGCCTTCGGCCGTCGTCAACCGGCGGCTGCCGCTGCCGTCGCGCTCCGCCAGCCAGACGTCGCCGTCGTACACGAACGCGATGTGATCGCGGCTGATGTCGGGTTCGGCCAGCAGCAGCGTGTCGGCCGGGTCGACGGCGAGCACGGCGGGACTCCAGGAAAGCAGGAGGAGGGCGCGCCGCCACGCGCGGGTGTCAAGCAGAGGCTTTGTCACGAGATCGTTTCCCCCGGGCAAATCGCTGGATTGTCGTGCGCAGGCGCGTGCACCGTCTGTATCGTTTTTCACACCGGCTGGAACAAAACCGCCAGTGTCCACCCGTGGGAACGGCCCCCGGTTCGCCGAATTTGTAAATTCGTGCGAGGTGATTCAGGATGCGGCGGCCCGTTCCAGGAGTAGCCGCATGCAACGTATCACACCCGCCGTGTTCCTTGCGCTCGCCGCGCCTTTTGCCTTCCTCGCCGCCCTGCCGGTCACCGCGGCAGCGGAGCCGCTCGACGGGCTCGAAGCTTCGATCGCCGAGGCCCGCGACCTGTGGCAGATACCCGGCCTTGCCGCCGCGATCGTCAAGGACGACGAGGTCGCGTTCATCGGCGGCTTCGGCAAGGTCGAGATCGACGGCAAGGCGGAGGTGAACGAGCACACGCTGTTTACGCTCGCCTCCACGAGCAAGGCGTTCGTCGCGGTCTCACTCGGCATGCTGGTCGATGAAGGCCGCCTGCAGTGGGACGACCCGGTGATCGATCACCTGCCGACGTTCCGCGTGGCGGACCCGTACGCAACGCGCGACATCACCGTGCGCGACACCCTGAGCCATCGCACCGGGGTCGAGCCCGTCGACTGGCTGTGGATACGCGGCTTCGATCCCGACGCCGCGATCGAGCACCTGCGGTATGCCGAGCAGGCCGCGAGCCTGCGCTCGGCATGGATCTACAACAACATGATGTACATCGTCGCGGGAGAACTGGTGGAGCAGCTCAGCGGCATGTCGCTCCCGGATTTCGTGCAGGAGCGGATCTTCGAGCCGCTGGGGATGGACGATAGCGTGTTCACGCGCGCGGACGTCCTGCGGGAGGGCCGGAACGTCGCCGGCGCGCACGTGTTGTTCGAAGGCGAGGTGCACACCGTCGAGCCGTATCGCTCGACCAGCCCGCTGGGGGCGGCCGGCATCCATTCCAGCGCTGCCGATATGGCGAAGTGGCTGCGCTTCCTGCTGAACGAAGGCCGGGTCGACGGCCAGCCGTTGCTGCAAGCGCAAACGTTCGCGGAGCTTCTGGAGCCGCAGATATTCGCGGGAGCCGAGGTCGCGTACCCGGCGGCCGCGGAGGCAGAGCCGCATTTCTTCGGCTACGGCCTCGGCTGGTTCCTGCAGGATTACCAGGGACGGCTGCTCGCCATGCACACCGGCAGCCTGTTCGGCGCCAATGCGCTCGTGGCCCTGGTGCCGGAGGAAGAGCTCGGGCTCGTGATCCTGATCAACGCGGACCCGGTCGAGTACCGGCACGCGTTCATGTACGACGTGGTCGACCGGTTCCTCGGTACGCAGGAAACCGACTGGAGCCGACACCTGCACGAGGTTTACGCCGAGCTCGAGTTGCAGGGGGAAGCCCGCTACGAGCAGGCGCTCGCGGAGCGCGTCGAGGATACCGAACCGTCGCTGGCGCCCGAAGGCTACGCGGGCACCTATCGCAATCCGCTGATCGGCAACGCGGAGATTGCAACGGACGGGAACGGCCTGCTGCTCACGCTGGCACCGGACGCGCAGTTCCGGCTGGAGCACTGGAGCTACGATACGTTCGAGGCCGTGAGCGCCCTGGAACCCGGGTTCCGGTTCCGGCTGACGTTCAGCATCGCACCGGACGGCAGGGCAAGTGCCTACGCGACGCAGGACGGGCGGCGTTTCGAGCGCATCCTGTGCCCGGCTGCCGAAGCCGCGGACGGGCAGGCGGGAAGCTGCGAGTAGGGCAGCGGTGGCGCGCCCGCGACGGTTCCAGAAAACGATTGAAATGTTCTAGCTGGTCGCCAGACCTTGGGCCTATTCTCGCCGCGAGAACCCAGGGGGAACCCGATCATGACCTGTGACAAACGCTGGACCGACGGCCGCACCTGTGCCGTTGTTTTGCTGCCAATTCTGCTCGCGGCGGGCGACGTGCTGTACGCGCAGCAGGCCAACGAGCTGGAGGAAATCGTCGTTACGGCCTCGCGGCGCGAGCAGTCGCTGCAGGACGTGCCCGCCGCCGTCGCGGTCATCGATCCCGAGACCTACTCGTCCGGCGGGCTGAACTCGCTGACGGAGGTGACGCGCTACATCCCGGGCGTGAACTTCAACAGCGGCGGCGCGCCGGGCCTGGGCTCGATCACCGTCCGCGGCGTGGCCAACGTCTTCTCGACGGCCTCCGTCGGCATCTACGTCGACGACGTACCGTACGGGTCGGTAACCGCTTTCGCGGAAGGCGCGAATCTCGCGCTCGACAACCTGCTCGGCAATATCGAGCGCGTGGAAGTCATCAAGGGCCCGCAGGGTACGCTGTTCGGGGCGAGCTCGATGGGCGGCGCGCTGCGCTACATCACGAAGGATCCCTCGGTGACGGAAGTGGAAGGCAGCTTTACCGCCGATATTTCCGACACCACGGAAGGCGAGCTCAGCCAGCTTTACCGGGGCCGCGTCAGCGTGCCGCTGCTGCAGGACCGGCTCGCCGCTTCCGTTTCCGGTTTCTGGCAGGACGCCGGCGGCTTCATCGACGAGGCGACTCGCGGCCTCGAGGACGTCAACAGCGCGGAGCTCAGCGGCGGAACGCTGTCGCTGCTGTTCCAGGCGACGGACGACCTGAAGCTCGAGGTGGCGTACACGGATCACCTGTTCGAGTTCGACAACACGAACAGCATTCCCTACAACCCGATGACCGGGGAGCCGCTCGTCGGCCGCTATACCCGGAGTGCGCCGAGCGACGAGCCGACCGAGGTCAACTTCGAGCTGCTGTCGGGATCGGCCGAGTGGACGATGGACTGGGGAACCGCGACCTTGTCCAGCAGCTACCAGGAGTCCTCGCGCATCGGCATCCTGGATCTCACGGTAGCGTTCGGCGCGCTGGTCGACGACCTGCTGGGCGTGCCGGTGGGTACCAACACGGTGCTGCTCGACTCGCAGATCACGACGGAGCGCACGGTGCACGAGCTGCGGCTCACCTCGCCGGACAGCGACACCCTCGAATGGATCGCCGGCGTGTACTACACGGACGAACAGAGCAACAACTTCCAGGGCACGATCGTCGACCCGGGCCCGTTCAACCTCGTGCAGCAGCAGTTCCCGTCCGAGTACGAGGAGATCGCGGCGTTCGGTAACGTGACGTGGTATTTCTCGCCGCAACTCGATGCAACGTTCGGCATGCGCTTCAGCAGCAACGAGATGGCGGTCGAATTCACGGGCACCGGTTTGCTGGCCGGCCCGAACCTGCCCAAGCAGGGAGTGGACGACGACGTCGAGACGTACCTGTTGAACCTGCGCTACCGGCCGACCGACGACCTGTCGCTCTACACGCGGATTGCGAGCGGCTATCGTCCTGCCTCGGCCAACCTGAGCCTGGTCGATCCCGGCACGGGCGAGATCATCTCGGTGCCGTTCGTCGACTCCGATTCGCTGTGGAGCTACGAGGTCGGTGCGAAAGGGGAGGTGCTCGACGGCATGCTGGCCTACGAAGTGGCCGTGTACCGCCTCGAGTGGGAGGACATGCAGACCTTCCAGAGCTTCATGAACGTCAATGTCGGTGCCAATGCCCAGAGCGACGTGACCGCCAACGGCCTGGAAACCAGCTGGGCCTGGCGGCCAACCGACGCGTTCGAGCTGGTGGGCAGCGTCGCGTACACGAAGAGTGAGCTGGACGATGATGACCCGGGTATCGGCGGAGTGGCCGGCGAGCAGCTACCGGGCATTCCTGAACTGGATTGGTCGCTGAACGGCCGCTACGACTTCGTACTGGGCGGCCTGGATGCTTTTATCGGCGCCGGTGTGTCGTACCAGGACGAGCGGAAGACGGGATTCGCGGGCGGCGGCGCAATCGTGCCGGCGACGCCGAGCTACACGATGGAGGACTACACGCTGGTCGACCTGCGTGCCGGTGTGCAGTTCGATCGTTACGCGGTCTCCGTTTACGCCACCAACCTGTTCGACGAGTACGCGTTCCAGAACGCCGGGGTGATCATCCCGACGCAGGGCAATGC
>CBFGSB010000074.1:0-14067 GCA_965651325.1 uncultured Chromatiales bacterium
TGTGGCTGGCATTCCTGCTGTTCATGGCGAGCCGCGGCGTCGGCATGCACTATTTCTATACGCGGCGGTTGGTACCTGCCGTGTAGGGCTGCCCGCGTCTGCAGCCCCTGCCTCATGGAATTCTCCGGCAGCAAGGCCGGGCAGCTCGCCCGCCGGCAACCAAGGCGGTCAGTGACGGAGTACCCCTTCCTGGCTCGCGGCGCGAAAGCGCCCCGCCAGCGTGCGCCTGTCTTCGAGCTGTTCCGGCGGCCTGTTGCTCACCAGCCGCACCAGCGACCAGACGGCAAGGCCGGCGAACATCGCCATCAGCGCGGTGCGCACCGGATGATTGCTGACGCCGCGCCGCGTCTCGCCGAGCAGCGCGGATGCCTGCCCGGGTACACGCTCGATCACGGAGCTCGTGGTGCGCCCGATCGCGCGCCGCGCCCGCGCGAGGCGCCGCCGGTGGCGATTGCCCGGCAGGACGTCCTCCAGCCGGTCGGAGAGGTTCCTCAACGCCGACTCCACGTGGTTCACCGCGTCGTCGAGCTGATAACGTGCTTCTGGATATCTCATGGGCAGTCCTCACGATGCCGGCTTCGAGACGTATGTTCCATGCAAGTCTCTTGCCACCAACCCGGCACGAATAGCGGTTACGGGGCCGCCGCCTGAAGGCAAGATTTGCAAGCCGCCTTGCAAAATTCGCCGTTAGCTCAACCCGTGGCCATGAGCGGCATCCTGTGACGATCGCACTGCGCCTGCACAGCGTTGCGTGCCCAGGCGTATGCGATCAGCCCCGTCACGATGTTTGCGATCGCGTAGGCGCCGAAGATGCCGGCAACGCCGAACAGGTGGTCGGCGGCCCAGGCGAGCGGCACGTAAATTACCGCGGTCCTCGCCACGCTGACCACGACCCCCGGCAGCGGCTTGCCCATGCCGTTGAATGCGGCATTCATCACCATCACCATGCCGTACGCCCCGTAGCCGATCGGCGCGATCATCAGGAATGTCGTCGTGACCCCGGTGACCGTGGGATCGTCACTGAAGAGCGCAGGCAACCACGTGCTGCCCACGGCAAGGAGGAGCGCGATTGCCAACCCGGACAGGAGGCAGAACACGGTGCACAGCATGAGAGCGCGGTGGATGCGATCGGCCTTGCCCGCCGAGACATTTTGCCCGACGAACGGGCCGATGATCGCGGACATCGCGTAGTACATCACGAGCGTCAGCGCTTCGATGCGGCTCGCCACGCCGAAGCCGGCGACCGCCTCGGGTCCGTAGCGCGCCAGCATCGCCGTAATGACGCCGGTCGCGACCGGCACGATCGCATTGGTGCCGGCGGCCGGGATGCCTACGTGCAGGATAGCGCGCCACGACTGGCGCAACTCAGCGGGATCGGGTCTCTCGAAAGTCAGCATCTCGAGCCGCCGGCGCAGGAAGAAGATGCCGCCGACGAACAGCGAGCCGCGGGCGATGAGCGCCGCCGTGGCCGCGCCGTTCAACCCCATGGTGGGCACCGGGCCGAGCCCGAAGATCAGGATCGGGTCGAGAATGATGTTCAGGACGGAGGCGATGATCATCAGCAGGCTGGGCAGCCGGGTATCGCCAGTCGCCCGCATGCTGGCCATGCCCACCATGCCGACGACGACGAACGGCACGGCGGCATAGAAGATCTTCATGAATCCACCGATCAGCGGCAGCATCGCCTCGGGTGCGCCGAGCAGCCGGAACAACGGGTCGATGGTGAGCACGCCGATGATCGAAACGACGGCAGTAATCGTGAATGCGAGCAGCAGGCTGTCCGTGGCAAGGCGGCTCGCACGCCGCTGGTCATCGGCGCCGATCGCGCGCGCCACTACCGAGGAGGTGCCGGCGCCGAGGCCGATCGCAACGCTCGACACTACCATCAGCACGGGAAAAACGAAGCCCAGGGCGGCGAGCTCCCGGTCGCCGACCCTGCCGAGGAAATAGGCGTCGACGAAGCCCTGCAGCATCATCATGAAGATGCCGACGAGCACGGGCAGGGTCATGCCGACGAGATGCCGCCCGACGGGCCCTTGCGTGAGCCGGGCTTCCTTCATTGCCATGCGCGATTCCGGGAAACGGGCGCGCAATTATTCGCCATTTCGTATCGCGGCGAAATGCCGAATAATGACGAGGACGCCATGGGAGCGACGATGAGCTGGAAAACCCTCGACTCGAGAACCGTCTACGACAACCCCTGGATCACCGTGTTCGAGGACCAGGTGGTGAATCCCGGGGGCGGGCGCAACATCTACGGCCGCATTCACTTCAAGAACAAGGCGGTGGCCATCATCGCACTGGACGGCGCAGGTAACACCTGGCTCGTCGCGCAGGACCGCTACACGCTCGGTCATCGCTCCTGGGAGCTGCCGATGGGCGGAGCCCCGGAGGACGAGGATCCGCTGGCCGCGGCAAAGCGCGAGTTGAAGGAGGAGACGGGGCTTTCGGCCGGCCGCTGGATGGAGATCATGCGCCTGCACACGAGTAACTCGATCACCGACGAAACCGGCATCGTGTACGTGGCCGAGGACCTGGCGGACGGGGAAACGGCGCACGAGGAGACGGAAAACATCGAGCCGCGCAGGCTGCCGCTCTTGGAGGCGATCGACATGGCCGCCAACGGCGGCATCACCGACGCGATCAGCGTGGCGGCGCTCCTGGCGCTGCCGCGGCTCCTGCCGGACCGCCTGCCGTAGCCGCAGGCATCGCCCGCGGCGCGCGGCCGATGGCAGCACGCGCAACAGGCGTTACTGCCGCTGCTGCAACAAATCAATCCGAAAGGTAATAGACGATCGTCGAGACCACGCGCACCTTCTTGATGTGCGGCGTCGTGCTGTCGCGGTCGGCGATCGTGAACACGCCCTGGCGCGCGCTCTGGATCTTGCCGAGCGTGCTGTCCGAATCCGCCGCGAACTCCTGCGCCGCCGCGCGCGCGTTGACCGTCGCCTCTTCCAGCATTTCGGGCTTGACGTCATTCAGCTTCGTGTACAGGAACTGCACCTGGTGGCCGTACTGCGGCCCCGACAGCGCGATACCGTTGCGGCCGAGCGCGATCACGTCGGCCATCGCTTCCCTGACGGCGTTCACGTCGTTCGAGTAAAGCGTAATGGTGGACGTTCCGACGTAGCGGAACTCGATTTGCGCCGTATCGCCCCAGGCTTGCGCATGCCGGTCCACGACCTCCGGCCCGGCGGTCGTCGTCTCGGACAGGTCGAGCCCGTGATCGGCGAGAAAGCGGCGGATGATCCCGTTCTTCTCCTCGATGGACTGGTAAAGCGTATCGAGGTCGTTTGTCGCAACCTGGTAGGACAATGGCCAGATCACCGTATCGGCGGGTACCTCGCGCTCCGCCAGCCCCTTCACCTGCACCGTGCGCTCGTGCGCTTTGACTTCCAGTGCCGCGTTACCCGCGATCCAGGCAAAGCCAAGCAGCCCTGCGAAGATGAACCCGCCGAGCACGGCGGCAAAGGAATTGGAAGGTGCGGCCATGTAGCCCCCTGGTCGATTCATGTTGTCAGTAGACGCCGGCAGCGGTGACGACATAGCGCATCGGCCCGCCCGGTGTCGGTGCGTCGAAAGGGTAGCAGGTTACGAGGCTCAACATCGGCTCGGCGGTGTCCAGGAGGATGCTGCCGCGACGCGAATCCACGATATCCACGCGTGTCACCGTGAACAGGTGCTCGCGGCCACCCGGCCGCTCGATCCGGATAGAGTCGCCCTTGCGCAGGTATTTCAGGAACTCGAAATGCGTGTCGCGGTGTCCGGCCAGGATACTGTTGCCGACCTCGCCGGGCAGGACGCTCGCGCTCATGTGGCCCGGCCCGAAGGCGAGCGTGCGCCCCGAGCCGCCCGCGAGCACGATCAGGTTCACCTCGCCGCCTCGCGCGGACAGGCGGGCGACGGGCCAGGTGTCCGCCCACGGCCACGGCGCCGGCTCGTCGACTCCGGATTCGGCGCGGCGCCAGGCCCGCTGCATCATTTCCTGTGCCACCCAGGCCTTGGCCGGGATCCAGGCACCCTGCCCCAGATTCCAGAAGCCCAGTGCCAGGACGCAGCCCACGAGCAGCGTACCGGCGCTGACGCTAACGCGCCGCCGTGGCATCGAAGGACACTCCTTCGCGCAGGCGCCGGAAGAAGGCCCACAGCAGCCAACCCAGCAGGAGCAGCACCAGGCCGGCCGCGGCGCGCCCCTGCCAGCCCGTGGCCGTGGCCGGGAAGCCGAAGATCGCGCGCATGCTCTGCCCGTGAGGCAGCAGGTTCGGTACCTGTTCCGGTTCGAGCGCGGCCGCGTCGGGGCGCACCGGCGTCTTGTCCACCGCAACCAGGCTCGTGTACTTGCTGACCAGGTGATGCGCAAGCGCGGTCGCCACCACGGCCGCGCGAATGGCCTCCGCGTCGCCGCCGCGGCGCTCCCGGTCCAGCAGGTCGGCTATCGCCGAGCGCGCCCACAAGGCGGCCACGCCCGGGTGCGCTCGCGTGCCGCGCAACGGCAGCTCCGTGCTCCAGCCGCCGGTCGCCGAATGGCCGCTGATCCGCAAAAGGTCGCCATCCCGCGGCGGTGCCTCCAGCTTTGCCGTCACGACGATCGGCTCGCCCGCATACAGGTCGGGCACCACGGCCGGGTATGCCTCGGCCTGCTGTCCGGGCCACTCGACCGTGATGCCCGTCACCTGCGGGCGCGACAGCTTGGCGAACAGCCGGCTCATTTTCTCGTCGACCTCGTGCTGGGCGCTGATGAAGGTCGCCGTGCCGCGGCCGAGCTCTGCCGCCTTCTCCATGAACCAGCCGTTCGGTGCCGAGCCGATGCCGACTGTGAACAACCGCGCGGTCCCAAGCCGTGCTTCGATCAGCGAATAGAGCCCGGCCTCGTTGCCGACCGCGCCGTCGGTGATGAAAACGACCTGCTTGAGATGCGTTTCCACCGGAGGCTCGGACAGCGCGAGCTCCAGCGCGGGGCGCATTTCGGTGCCGCCGTTCGAGCTGAGCCCGGATACGTAGGTGCGCGCGGCCTGGACGTTGCCCGCCGTCGCGCTGACGCTCCTGTCGAACAACGCGTGCGTAACCGAGTTGAACTGGATCACGTTGAAACGATCCTGCGGTGCGAGGTCGGCGAGCGCGAGCAGGAGCGCGCTTTTCGCCTGCTGCAGGGATGTGCCGTGCATGGAGCCCGACGTGTCGATGATGAACACCAGCTCGCGCGGCATGCGCGGTGCCGCGGAAGCCGTGTCCGTTGGCGGCAGCATCATCAGCAGGTAGTGCGTGGCGCCGCCGACCGTTTCGGAAAACAGGGTGGCGCGCGGGGCGGCCGCGGGCATCGGCTTCCAGGTGAGCTCTATGTCGTGATCCAGCTTCGCCTGCGCGTCGTTCAGCTCGACCCGGTAGATGCCGCCGTCCGGCGTCACGGTGATCGGGTGATAGCGGCTCACCACGCTCTCGAGCGGCACGCCGGCGTCGATCTCGGCATGCAGCGCCAGGCGATGATCGGCCGAACGTGTCACCACGGGCGGCGTGATGAGCGATGCGTCCGGCACCTCGTTCGTATCCGCCGACCAGCCGGAACCCTGGCGGTCCGGCACGGGCGTGCCGGGGATGTAGCGCGGCGTCAGCGTCGTGGGAATGCGCAGGCTGAAGACCCCGCCATCGTAATCCAGCGTCTCGAGGTACTCTATTTCGATCACCACGGTGGCGCCGGGCGCCAGGTTGGCCAGCGACGTCGTGAACAGGTTCGCCCGCTGCTGCTCGACCAGGCCGGTGCGCTGCCCGGCGGCTTTGGCGGCTTCGTACTCCTGCCGCGCCTGCTCTTTCTCCCGGATCTCGCCCTCGATGAAGCGCTCGCCGATGCGCATGCGCAGCCGGTCCACCGCCGCGTCCTCCGGCAGCGGGAAGACGTAGATGCCCTCGACCCATTCCGCCCCGTCGTTGCGGAACTGCTGCCGCACGGTGGTGCGCGCGACCGGGCCGCTGACCGCGACGTGGATCTCGGTATTGATGCGCGTTGCAACCACGTATCCCGACCGCATCCGCAGCAGCAGGCTGCCGCTCTGCGGCACCGGCTGCCCCGCCAGGGACTCGCCAGGCGAGCGGTCCCCCACTTCGGCCGCCGCCAACGCCGTCCAAAAAAGCAGCAGCGCGCCCAGCGCTGCACCGATCCTTTTCCCACAAGTCGTCGTCATCGTCCGGCTCCTCGATCCCGGTGCCTATCTCAGCAACGCAAGGCGACCGTGCAGCGGCAGGAGCGTGGCAATGGCCCGACGGAATGTGGCAAATTGTGGCGTTCACCCCACGGGGAACGGCCTTGCCCAAGAGAATTGCCATCGTCGAAGACGAGCCCGCCATCCGCGAGAACTACGCGGCGGCGTTCCGCCGCGAGGGCTACGGCGTGGACCTGTACGCCGCGCGCCGGCCGGCGCTGGACGCGTTCGCCGCGCGCCTGCCCGACCTGGTCGTGATCGACGTGAACCTGGAGAACGACGTGGAGGGCGGGTTCGAGCTCTGCCGCGAGCTGCGCGGCATGGCGCCCGACCTGCCGATCATCTTCCTCACGGCGCGCGACAGCGAGTTTGACGCGGTCTCGGGCCTGCGGCTCGGCGCCGACGATTACCTCACCAAGGACATCAGCCTGCCGCACCTGATGGCGCGTGTCGCCGCGTTGTTCCGGCGGCTCGATGCGCTCAAGCGGCCGCAGACCGAGACCAGCCGCCTGACGCGCGGCGAGCTCGAGATCGACGCGGAACGGATGACGGTACGCTGGATGGAGCAGCCGGTCGGCCTGACCTTGACCGAGTTCTGGATCGTGCACGCGCTGGCGCGCTACCCGGGCCACGTCAAGAACCGGCAGCAGCTCATGGACGCCGCGCAGGCCGTGCTGGACGACAACACGATCACCTCGCACGTCAAGCGCATCCGGCGCAAGTTCGCCGCGATCGATCCGGGCTTCGACGCGATCGAAACCGTTTACGGGATGGGTTACCGCTGGCTGGCGGAATAGCGCATGGCTGCGGTGATACTCGTAGTCGATCGCTCCTGAACGTATGACCCTGCGGCGCCAGCTCCTGCTCGTCAGCCTGCTGACGCTGGTGCTGCCCTGGGCCGGCTGCCAGTTCATCCGCGAAACGGAAAGCGCGCTGCGGGAAGGCCAGCAGCAGATGCTTGCCGGCACCGCCCAGGCGATTGCCGATTCGCTGGCGCAGTTCCCGCGGGAGTTCCTCGTGGAAGGCAAAGCGGCGAAATACTCAGCCGACCAGCTCTACGCGCACGCGCTGCCCTCGGCGCCGCTGATCGACGGCTATTTCGATGACTGGGCACTGCCGGAGAGCTCGCTAGCGGCACTTGCCGAGGGTGACACGGCGCGCTATGCCCTCGGTACATTCCGCCAGAACCTGTTTCTCTATATCGACGTGCGGGACGACAACGTCGTGTTCGCTCTGCCCGGTTCCGGCGAGACGCTTTACTCCGACCGGGTGCAGGTCGTCACCATCGGCGATGCCGGCGAGCAGCGGTTCGTATTCGCCCCGGAGGCACCGGGTGCGCTCGTCCCGCGGCGATACACGGCCGGCGAGCTCGATGCGGAGGAAACGCGCATCGCCGCCCAGTGGCAGAACACCGCGCGCGGCTACCGGCTCGAGGCGCGTTTGCCACGGCAGCTACTCGGCCACTCGGTCGGCATCGTGTTCACCGATACCGATCGCGCCGACGCGGCCGGTGTGCGCCGCGCGACCTTCGAAAGGTTTTCCCCCGGCCGGCTGGTAACGGCTTCGCCGCTGCTGCAGACCGTCGCGACGGGGTACACACAACCCGGCCTGCGGCTGATCGTCACCGACAAGGCCGGCTGGCGCCTCGCCCAGGCCGGCGACCTCTCCGGGGCCGCAGCGGGCGCCCCGGACGGCGAGGCCTCCGGCTGGATGCGGCTGGCATACAATCTCCTGCTCGAGCCGGGCGACGCGCCGGAGCTGGCGCAGCCCGACCCGAGCGGCCGCGAGCAGCAGCCCTATATCGACCGGGCGCTGGACGGTGAGCCGGCGACGAGCTGGTTCCGCTCGCTGGACTCCGGCCGTGCCGTGGTGGCGGTGGCGCAACCGGTGTGGTCCGGGACGGTGCAGACGGGCGCGGTCGTGCTGCAGCAGGGCACGGACGCCATCCTGAGCCTCACGAACGAGGCGCTGGCCCGACTCATGAGCTTCACCCTGATCGCCACGCTCGCCGTTGCCGCCGTGCTGCTCGGCTACGCCAGTTGGCTGTCGCTGCGCATCCGCCGCCTGAGCAGCGCCGCGTTGCACGCGCTGGATCGCGACGAGGTCCGCAGCGACCTGCCGAGCGGCGACGCACGCGACGAGATTGGCGATCTCTCCCGCAGCTTCTCGCGCGTACTGCGCCAGCTCGGCGAGTACAACGCGTACCTGCGGAGCCTCGCCTCGAAGCTGTCGCACGAGATGCGCACGCCACTCACGATCGTCAAGTCTTCACTCGAGAACCTGGAGCACGAGCCCCTGAGCGAGGAAGGCGCCCGCTACACCGCACGCGCCCGTGAAGGCGCGGAGCGGCTGCAGAAGATCCTCTCCGCGATGAGCGAAGCGAGCCGCGTGGAAGAGCTGATCGAGCACGCCGAGCTGGAAGCATTCGACCTGCGCGAAGCGCTTGCGGGCGCCGCGGCCGCGTACGCAGGCGCATGGCCAACACGGCGGTTCCGCTTCGATTCCCCGCTCGCCGAAGCGGCGTTCCACGGCTCGCCGGAGCTCATCGTGCAGATGCTCGACAAGCTCGTGGACAACGCCGTCGGCTTCAGCCGCGACGGCGACGAGATCGCAATCGGCCTCACGGCCGACGACGCACAGTACGTCATCCGCGTCACCAATCCCGGCCCGCCGCTACCCGAGCGCATGCGCGCGCAGCTATTCGATTCGATGGTGTCGGTGCGCCCGCAGGAATCGGGCAAGCACCTGGGCCTGGGGCTCTTCATCGCGCGCCTGATCGCGGTCGGGCACGGCGGCGCGATCGCGGGTTTCAACGTGGACGGCGGTGTCGCGTTCGAAGTGCGACTACCCGTGCTGGCGTAACCGCTACCTTCGCAGGCCGGGCGCGCCGGCGTTTGGAGCCGTGCAGGTCGCCCGCATTTCGGCGCGCCGGCGGATCATAGCGCGCTCCAGTCCGCCCCGATCAGCAGCCACTCGCCGTCCTGCTCCACCAGTTCCAGCTCGAACCGGTAAGCATCGGCGCGCAGGCCGAAGGCATTCGCATCGGCGCCCGCCATGCCGGCGGTCAGCACGACGTGCGCGGCCGTGCCGCCGACGATCTGCAGGTCCTCGACGTGTGAGGCGATGAGGATCTCGCGATTGCGCAGGAAGTAGAGCCGCAGCCGCTGGTCCACGGCCGCACGATCGTTGCCCCTGGTGTCGACGTATCCCTCCGCCAGCATGTCGATGAGCCGGCCGCGGTCGCGCTCCTCGACCGCGGTTTCGGCTGCTTCGAGCCATGCGCGAACCGCCGCGTCGGGCGGGCTGGGAGTGCTGCAGCCCGCGAGGACCGCGGCCATGACGATTAAAGCTCTATAATGCGGTAACGGCATACGCAACCGGAACGGTGAAATGGCAGTCAAACTCCTGAGCGACAGCATGGACGCCACCATAACCGACGACGACCAGATCCGCATCAGCGCGATCCTGTCGTTCTGGTTCAAGGAGCACGAGCTTACCGCACCGCAGATCGACGGTCGCATGGAGGTCTGGTTCGGCGAGGATCCGGTATTCGATCACGAGATCGAGAAGGAATTCGCGAGCGACGTGGAAGCCGCCTCGAAGGGCGCACTCGATCACTGGGCGCGGCAGCCGCAGGGGCGGCTCGCGCTGATCCTGCTGCTCGACCAGTTCCGGCGCAACATCTACCGGGGTACTGCAAAAGCATTCGAAAAGGACAAGGTGGCGCTGAAACTCACCGTCGAAGGCGCGATGGAAAAGCTGGACAAGGGCCTGACGCCAATCCAGCGCGTATTTTTCTACATGCCGCTGCAGCACGCCGAATCGCGCAAGGTGCAGGCAAAGTCCGTCGACATCTTCCGCAAGCTGGCGGACGCCGTGTCGCCGACTTACCAGGAGACCTTCGAGACGGTGGCGCAGTTCGCCGAACTGCACCGCGACATCATCGAGAGATTCGGGCGATTTCCGCACCGGAACAAGGTGCTCGGACGGAAGAATACCCCCGAGGAAGAGGAATACCTCGCCGGGGACGACACGCTGTCGTTCGGGCAGTGAGCGCGACTACAACGCGGCGTTCGCCACACGGCGGAAGCGGAAGGTCAGCAGGATCGCAGCCACCGACAGGCCCACCACGAAACCCGCCCAGATGTACGCCGGCGGTGCCTGGAAAGTGACCGCCGCGAGGTAGGCGAGCGGAAACGCCAGCGCCCAGTACGCGAACGTGTTGATCACCATCGGCACGCGCGTGTCCTTGTAGCCCCGGAGCGCTCCGGCCGCTCCGATCTGGATGCCGTCAGCGACCTGGAAGATCGCCGCCATGAGCAACAGGCTGACGGCGATGGCCCGCACCGCCGGGTCGGAGGTGTACAACAGCACCACCGCGTCCCGGAACGCCAGCATGACGAGCGCCGAGCAAGTCATGAAGACGGCGCAGGCAGTGATGCCGATCCTGCCGCTGTAGCGCGCCGCCTGCGGATTGCCGGCACCCAGTGCGTGCCCGACCCGGATGGTCGTCGCCGAGCTCAGGGCAAAGGGCACCATGAACATCGTGGTCGCGAAATTAATCGCGATCTGGTGCGCGGCGGTGATCTCGGCGCTCAGCGTGCCGACGAGGATCGAGACTGCCGAAAACAGCCCGGCCTCCGCGGTAACCATGACGGCAATGGGCGCGCCGAGGACCAGTATCTCCCACAGAACGGTGACACGGAACGCGGGAAGCTTCGCGAAGATCTGCAGCGGGCGATAGCGCGGATGCAGGTACATGAACGTGCCGAGGATGAGCATCATCAGCCACATCGTGATGGCGCTCGCGACGCCGCAGCCGACCGCGCCCATCGCCGGCGCGCCGAGTTTCCCGTACATGAACACCCAGTTCAGGAACACGTTGCACACGAGCGCGAACAGGGACAGGTACATCATCGGCTTCGTGTAGCCGATGCCTTCGGTGGTGTAGCGCAGCGCCAGGAAAACGCAGATTGCCGGTGCCCCGAGCATGATCGCTTGCACGTAATCGACGGTGAGCCCGCGAAAGCTGGCGTCGACGCCGATGAACGCCAGCAGCGGGGCGGCGAAGGCATACGCCGCGCCGAGGATGATCAGCCCGAGTACCACCCCCAGCACGACGCCCTGCCGTGTGTAGCGTCCGATCAGCGCGGACTCACCGGCGCCGTAATGGCGGGCCGCAATGGGCGAGATCGCCATCAGCAGCCCCATGCACATGACGAAGCCGAGAAACCATACGCTGGCACCTACCGCCACCGCGGCCAGTGAACGGGCGCCCAGCCGCCCGGCCATGACGGCATCGGCGAACTGCATCCCCGCGATGGAGAGGCTGTTCACCATCAGCGGGCCGGCCAGCCGCAGCAAGCGGCGCATCTCCTCGACCCAGGAGCGGCTGGAAGCAAATGTCGTCACGGCGGCGTCGTGTATGAACAAAGCCGGCTAGTGTACAGTTACTGAGGCCTATACCACGGGGAAAGATCATGTTGCACGACGGTCAGGCAAGGCGGGTCGCGGTGCTGGGAGGGCTGCGCATTCCGTTCTGCCGCGCGCACACCGGCTACGCCGGGGCCTCCAACCAGGACATGATGACGGCGGCGCTCACGGCGGTCGTGGACAAGTACGGACTGAAGGCCGAGGCGCTCGGCGACGTGGCGCTCGGCGCGGTGATCAAGCATTCGCGCGACTACAATCTCGCCCGCGAATGCGTCATCGGCTCGGGGCTGTCGCTGCGCACGCCGGGGCTCGACCTGCAGCGCGCCTGCGGCACCAGCCTCGAAGCGTGCATCGCGATGGGCAACAAGATCGCACTGGGCCAGATCGAGGTCGGCATAGCCGGCGGTACGGACTCGATCAGCGACGCGCCGCTCGTCTACCCCGACGAATACCGCGCCATCCTGATGGAAAGCCATCGCGGCAAGACGTTCGCGGACAAGCTGAAGCCCTGGCTCCGGCTGCGCCCGAGGCACTTCGCGCCGGAGTTCCCGGGCGTAGTCGAACCGCGCACCGGGCTGTCGATGGGACAGCACACGGAGAAGACGGCGCACGACTACGGCATACCGCGGGAAGAGCAGGACGAGCTCGCGCTCACGAGCCATCGCAACGCGGCAAAGGCCTGGGACGAGGGGTTTTACGACGACCTGGTCGTGCCGTTCAAAGGCGTGACGCAGGACAACAACATCCGCCGCGACACCTCGCTGGAAAAGCTCGCGAAACTCAAGCCCGCCTTCGGCAAAGGCGGGGCCGGCACCCTCACTGCCGGCAACAGCACGCCGCTCACCGACGGCGCGGGGGCGGTCCTGCTGGCATCCGAGGAATGGGCCCGCGACCGCGGCCTCGCGGTGCAGGCGTACCTCACCCATTGCCGGGTCGCGGCCGTCGACTTCATCAACGCCGAGGGACTGCTGCTCGCACCGGCCTACGCGGTTTCCGACATGCTGAAGGCCGCGAACCTGTCCCTGCAGGACTTCGATTTCTACGAGATCCACGAAGCTTTCGCCGCGCAGACGCTCGCGACGTTGAAAGCCTGGAACTCCGAGGCGTTCTGCCGCGACAAGCTCGGCCGTACCGAGGCGCTCGGCGAGATCGATCGCGCGAAGCTCAACATCAAGGGCGGGAGCGTCGCCATCGGGCACCCGTTCGCGGCGACCGGCGCCCGGATAGTCGCGGCCATGGCGAAGCTGCTGCACGAGAAGGGCTCCGGCCGCGGGCTCGTCTCGGTGTGCACTGCCGGCGGCATGGGAGTCGTGGCCATCATGGAAGCCGCGCCGCGCTGATCGCCCGGAAGGCTGCTACAGACACCGATGCCGTCGTACCAGTCACCGCCGCCCGCCGGCCCGGAAACGCCGGACGCGCTTGGGGTGCTCCTCGTCAACCTCGGCACGCCCGACGCGCCGACCGCCGCCGCCGTGCGGCGCTAC
This sequence comes from uncultured Chromatiales bacterium, assembly GCA_965651325.1. GTDB lineage: Bacteria > Pseudomonadota > Gammaproteobacteria > Steroidobacterales > Woeseiaceae > IDS-8. The sequence continues at coordinate 13,112 of CBFGSB010000074.1, forward strand.
CTCGCCGAGTTTCTTTCGGATCGTCGCGTCGTGGAGTTGCCGCCCTGGCTCTGGAGGCCGGTCCTGCACGGCTTCGTGCTGCGCGTGCGGCCGGCCCGTTCCGCGGCGCAGTACGCGAAGATCTGGACGAAGCAGGGTTCGCCGCTGCTGGTGCACTCGCTAGAGCTCGCGCGCGCACTCCAGCCGCGGCTTGCAGAGCGGCTGCAGCAGCGCGTCGTGGTGGAGCTCGGAATGACCTACGGCAATCCCTCGATTGCCAGCGCATTGCAAGGGCTCGAAGCGCAAGGCGCCGGCCGGATCGTGGTCCTGCCGCTCTATCCGCAATACTCGGGCTCGACGACCGGCGCGGCCTTCGACCGCGTCGCGCAGGCGCTCTCCGGCCGCCGCCGCGTGCCCGGTGTGACCTTCATCCCCGAATACCACGCCGAGCCGGGTTATATTGACGCGATTGCCGGGAGCATCCGCACGTTTCGCGAACGGCACGGCCGCGGCGAGCGCCTGCTGTTTTCCTTTCACGGACTGCCGAAGCGCATGGAGGAGCAAGGCGATCCGTACGGCAGCCAGTGCCGTACGACGGCGAAGCTCGTGGCGGAACGCCTGCAACTCGGCGAAAATGATTGGAAAGTCGCGTTCCAGTCCCGCTTCGGGCGGCAGGCGTGGCTCGAGCCGTACACAGAAGAAACGATCGCTTCCTGGGGGTGGAAGGGTATGCAGAAGATCGACACGGTTTGCCCGGGCTTTGCAGTGGATTGCCTGGAAACCCTGGAGGAGGTCAGCCTGCGCTACGCGGAAGCGTTCCGCAACGCAGGCGGCGACGAGCTGCGCTACATCCCGGCATTGAACGAACGCCCCGAGCACGTCGATTTCCTGGCCGGCCTCATCGCGCGCCACGCCGCCGGGTCGGACGGCGCACTGGCGCAGGAGCGCATGCCGGAACGGCGGCATTTCGACGCGGG
>CBFGSB010000075.1:0-14012 GCA_965651325.1 uncultured Chromatiales bacterium
TCATGTTCTTCACGTAGTCCGCGTGCCCCGGGCAGTCCACGTGCGCGTAGTGCCGCTTGTCGCTCTCGTACTCCACGTGCGAGGTCGCAATCGTGATGCCGCGCGCCTTCTCCTCCGGCGCGTTGTCGATCTGGTCGTAGCCGCGGACTTCCCCGCCGTGCTTCTCCGCCATCACCTTCGTCAGCGCCGCCGTCAGCGTCGTCTTCCCGTGGTCAACGTGGCCGATCGTGCCAACGTTCACGTGCGGCTTCGTGCGTTCAAATTTTCCTTTGGACATTGCCTTCGTTCCTGGTCTGTGACAAACCGGGGTCAGGCTTAAGCCTGACCCCAGGGGTGACTAACTCGCCGGCCGGGGACAGGCTTAAGCCTCTCCCCTAACTGGTACCGCGTGTCAACCGGTTGCCAGATTACAAATCTGCTCCCCCGGCCCCTTGGAGCCCACACCCGGATTTGAACCGGGGACCTCTTCCTTACCAAGGAAGTGCTCTACCCCTGAGCTATGTGGGCCGCTATCCGGGCGAGCGTCCTTACTCCCTGCGCCCATCGCCCGTTGGAGCGGGTGATGGGAATCGAACCCACATCATCAGCTTGGAAGGCTGAGGTTCTACCATTGAACTACACCCGCCTAACCCCGTTGCACGGGCCGCACTGCGCGCCGCGACCGGCGCGCAGTGAATCGGACAGTCCCGGCGATCAAACTGTCTGATTTCTAAACCGAATCAGTGTCTTCCCTTGGAAGCCTAGCAGGATCGGGCAACGGACCCTGCTGTGCCTTGCCGCCACCTTCCACCGCGATCTGGTGGAGGGGGTAGGATTCGAACCTACGTAGGCTAAGCCAGCAGATTTACAGTCTGCCCTCGTTGACCGCTTGAGTACCCCTCCGCGGACACAAGCCGGCTATTGTCTAATCCCGATACCGGGCTGTCAACACGGATATCGCTGTGATTTCGGGCGGGGCGGCCTCACAGGGACCAATGCCAGGGCTCGTAGATGAAGCCCCAGGGATTGTCCCTCGGGTAGGTCATGGAGAAGCCGAACGTCGCGGCATGCTCTCTCAGCCAGGCGAAGGCCTCCGAATGCTCGAACTCCTCCGTCAGCGGCCGGCTGCCGGGTGTCGCGATGTCGATCGCGAGCCCGGTGTGATGCTGGCTGAAGCCCGGGGCCGCGTTGACGCGGAGAATTTCCGCGATGGCCTGCCCCTGGGCCAGCTTCTTGCGGATGAGCTCACCCTGGTAGTCGAAGCTCCTGAAACCCGACACGAGCAGCAGGCGGATGCCGCCGCCCTCCGCCGCGGCCGTCATCTGCCGCCACTTGAGGGCCGCCTCGGGTGCGAGGCGCTGCATACGGCCCACCAGGTTCGGCCCGACCTCCACCAGGCGGCGCGCCTCCGGGAAATGCGGCAGGCCGCGGGCGGCGGCGTAATCGGCGGGGATGCCGAGCTCCCGGTGCAGGTCCTCGTACGACTCCATCAGCATTGCTCCGAGATTGGCACACGACTCGTGGCCTCGGCAAGCGCGCAGTTACAATCGGGCGGACTATGTCCAGGGACGAGATTTACGCGGCCGGCGGCGAGCCAGGCCCCTTTGAATTCAACGATGCGGTCGCGCGCGTGTTTCCCGACATGCTGCGCCGTTCGATCCCGGGCTACGCCGAGACGATCAAGGCAATCGGCGCGTTGGCGGCGCGCGCCGTGCCGCCCGGTACCCGTGCATTCGACCTCGGCTGCTCGCTGGGGGCAGCGGCGCTCGCCATGCAGCGAAGCATCGGCGTGCCCGGCTGCCGCATTGTGGCGATCGACAACGCGGCGGCGATGGTCGAACGCTGCCGGGCGCTGGTGGCCGCGGAAGCGAATCCGGCCGGCCCGGAGATCACCGTGTTGCAGGAGGATGTCCGGGGCAGCGATATCGCCGAAGCCTCCATGGTGGTGATGAACTACACGCTGCAGTTCCTGCCGGTGGAGGGCCGCACGGCGATGCTGCAGCGGATTGCGGACGGCATGCTGCCGGGCGGTGTGTTCGTGCTTTCCGAAAAGGTGATCGACCCGGACGCGGCCATCGAGGCGCGGCTCGTGGAACTGCATCACGACTTCAAGCGCCGCAACGCGTATAGCGAGCTCGAGATCAGCGCCAAGCGGGCCGCGCTCGAGGACGTGCTGGTGCCGGAGACCGTGGAGACGCACCGCGAGCGGCTGGCAAGGGCCGGTTTCCGCCACAGCGGTGTCTGGCTGCGATACTTCAACTTCGTCTCTATCGTCGCCTTGCGATAGCCATGCTGGAGCTCGAAGCGCTGCACGCCGATCTCGCCGCGCACGGCCTGCCGTCGTGGCGCGAGCTGGACGGCCTGCTGAGGGCGAACACCGCCGATTCTGTTCACGGCAAGCTGGCTGAATGGCGCTCGATCCTGGCGAGCCTGCCCGCGGGCGAGCGGACGCCCGCGCGGCTGGACGGACCGGCGGTCGCCGTCGGGCGTGAGCTGGCTCGCGATGCGCACGAGCGAATCCGCCGCTTGCTGCTGCACTTCGCGCCCTGGCGCAAGGGTCCCTTCAGCATCGGCGGCATCACCATCGACAGCGAATGGCGCTCGGACTACAAGTGGGATCGCCTAGCCGCGGCGATCTCGCCCCTCGAGGGGCGTGCCGTGCTGGACGTGGGCTGCGGCAATGGCTACTACGCCCTGCGCATGCGGCTTGCGGGCGCGCGCATCGTCATCGGCATCGATCCGACCCTGCTGTATCTCGCGCAGTTCCGGGCCGTGACCCACTGGCTGCGGCCGGAGCCGGTGCACGTCCTGCCGCTCCGGCTGCACGACCTGCCGCCGCAGGCGCGCACGTTCGATAGCGTCTTCTCCATGGGCGTGCTTTATCACCAGCGCTCGCCGGAGGAGCACCTGCGGCAGCTGCGAGAGGCGCTCCGGCCCGCCGGCGAACTGGTGCTGGAAACCTTGGTCCTGCCGGGCGACGAGCCCGCCGCTCTCGCCATCGACGGCCGCTACGCCCGCATGCGCAACGTCTGGCTACTGCCGACCCTGCCGCTCCTGGAACGCTGGGTCCGCGACGCCGGCTTCGTCGACGTCCGCACCGCAAACGTCTCCCTCACCACGACCGCCGAGCAACGCCGTACCGAGTGGATGCCGTTCCATTCCCTCGCCGAAGCCCTGCTCCCCGGCGACCCGTCCCGCACCCTCGAAGGCTGGCCCGCCCCCCGCCGCGCCCTCCTCATCGGGGTCGGACCAACTTAAGCAGTTGAAGAATATGGAGATTCGATCGAAAAACCGCTCCGTGACTGCCTTAATGGCGGGTTTTTGGCCCTGAAAACGTTCTTTTACGACGCAAAACCGGATCTTGCCGCTCTCCGCCCCCCGGCGCTCTTTATCACCACGCAAACACGCGAGTATTGGGACAAAAAGGGCGTTTTAGCGCTTTATAATCGCGTTTCCCAAGCCGCAATATCGTAAAAAACAATCAGTTAAGTTGGTCCGACCCCGGTTGTGGCTTGACGTGCGCTTTGGGCGATCTTAAGTTTCGGTTTTATCAGAAATGAGTGAAGGACATGAAGCTGACGCCAGCGGTTGAGCGGTACGTGCTGCACTGGGGGGAGATGGGTACGCGGTGGGGCACCAACCGCACGGTCGCCCAGATCCAGGCGCTCCTGTACCTGTCGCCCCGGCCGCTGCGGGCCGACGAGATCGTGGAGCTCCTGTCGGTGGCGCGCTCGAACGTCAGCACCAGCATTCGCGAGCTGCAGAGCTACGGGCTCGTGAAGATGACGCACGTGCTCGGCGATCGCCGTGACTACTTCGAATCGCTGCACGACGTCTGGGAGCTGTTTCGCGTCATCATTGCACAGCGCAAGCAGCGCGAGCTGAACCCCACCCTCTCGATGCTCCGGAAATGCGCGGAAGACGTGTCCGGGGAAGACGATACCGACGAGGTGACCAAGGAGCGGATCCGCAACATGCTGACCTTCGTCGAAACCACCAGCGAGTGGTACGAGAAGATCCAGGCGGTTCCCACCTCGACGCTGCAGAAGCTCATGAAGCTCGGCGCCGGTATTACGCGCTTCGTCAAGTAGCGCTGCCGGTCACTCCGGGGGCGGCGCCTCGCCGTCCGGGCAGCCCTCGTAGAACGTCAACGCATCGCGCGCGGGCTGCCGAATGAGCCATACGGCGCCCGATTCACTGACCGTTTCGATAACCGTGCCGGCCGGTCTGCGGAAGTAGCCGCCCGGTCCGTACTCGCCCGTGAGGACTTCGCCCGCCATGCAGACGCTTACGCGGAAGTCGCCGGACAACAGGTAACCTTCCATGGGCACTGCCGAGGCCTGCCACGTTCCGCGCGCGCCACCCTGCGGGAACGACACGAGGGACGTCGTGGCGCCGCTGCCCGGATCCGCGCGCAACACCTTGCGCTGCACGCTGTCATCGGCGGCGCCGGGCAGAGGCTGCCACGGCACGACTTCGCGGCTCATGAACAGCGGCGTGCGGATGACGGCCTGCGGGTCGGCGTCATCGAGAAACCAGAGCAGCCGGGCGCCCGCATCGGTGCTCATCGGCAGCGAGGTCGAGCCGGGCGGAAGGTAGGCGTAGTTGCCCGACTGCAGCGCCAGCTCGCCGAGCCGTATTTCGCCCTCGAGAACGTAGATCTCGACCGACTTGCCCGGCGCGCCGCCCGCGTTCCATCGCCAGTCCGCCGGAAGCGTCAGCAGCAGGCTCGACAAACCGCGCCGGCCGTCCACGAACAGCGGCTTCGCGCGGGTACCCGGCAGCGCGGCGGTAAACGCTTCTTCCAGCTCGTCGGCCTGGATAAAAGCCGGATACGGCAACCGTGCTGCCGGTGACGACGCGCAGGCGCCCAGTACGGTTGTGGCCGCCGCCAGGACCAGGGCTGCGATGCCGCGGCGCCTGCTGCCGGTGTCGTATCCGCGGGTCATCGCCGCACCAGCCGCACGAACAAACCGATGAACAGGACAAAAGCCAGAAGGCCCGCGAGCTCGGCCAGCCAGTGCGGCCCCAGCCAGCCCGTGCCGAGGCCTACCGGCGCGCGGTTCTGCACCAGCGCCACGCCCGCGATGCCGACGCCGAGCAGGCCTTCGCCTCCGACAAACCCGCTGCCGAGCAGCACGCCTTTCTCTCGCCGGTCGGCGGCCTCGGACTCCGAGGTCGCACGGCGCTCGAACCAACCGCGCAGCAAGCCGCCGAGGAACAACGGGGTCATCGTCGATACGGGCAGGTACACGCCGACCGCGAACGGCAGCGACGGAATCTTCAGGAGCTCACAGGCGAGTGCGATGCCGATGCCGATCGCCACGAAGCCCCAAGGGAGCTGTTGATCAATCACGCCGTCGATTACGAGCTTCATCAGGGTCGCCTGTGGCGCCGGCAACTCCTCGGTGCCGAAACCGAAAGCTTGCGCGAGCAGCAGCACGGAGAGGCACACGAACGTCGCCGACGTGAGGACGCCGATCAGCTCCCCGACCTGCTGCCGGCGCGGTGTCGCGCCGAGCAGGTAGCCGGTCTTGAGATCCTGCGACATGTCGCCTGAAATGGACGCAGCAATAGCCACGACGCAGCCGACTGTCAGGGCGGCCACCTTGCCGCTGAGGTCGGTCCAGCCGAAGACCAGGAACACACCCGCCGTGCCGAGCAGTGATGCGATGGTCATGCCGCTGGTCGGGTTGCTCGTCACGCCGACCAGGCCGACGATGCGTGACGCCACCGTCACGAAGAAGAAGGCGAATATCACGACGCAGACGGAAGCAATCAACCGCACCAGCAGGCCGCCGACGTCACCGAAAATCGGCGGTGCCAGCACCATCAGCAGCGTGACCGCCAGCAGGCCGCCCCCCGCGACCTTCAGCGGGAGGTCGCTGTCGGTGCGGTCACCGGCCGCGGATGCATCGTCGTCGCCGACGCGCTCACGAAGGCCCGCGGCACCCATCCTGAAGCTCTGCACCATCACGGGAATGCTGCGGATCAGTGTCGCGATGCCCGCCGTCGCGACGGCCCCGGCGCCGATGTAGCGCACATAGCGGGTCCAGATCTGGCTCGGCGACATGTCACGGATGAGCGCCTCGCCTTCCGGGAACACCGGCGCGGTGAAGCCGTCACCCCACCAGGCGATGCAAGGGATAACGACTACCCACGCCAGCAGCCCGCCGCCCACCATCACCGCCGCGATGCGCGGCCCGAGGATGTAGCCGACCCCGAAAAGCGCGGCCGAGAGGTCCATGCCCACCTCGCCCTTCTTGATGAACGGAAGGCGCGCCGCGACGTCGGCGGGTATGACCTTTATCCACGACGTCAGGAACTTGAACAGCGCACCGAGCCCGAGGCCGTAGAACACGAAACGCGCATTGCCGCCGCCGACATCGCTGGCCACCAGCACTTCCGCGCAGGCCGTGCCCTCCGGATACGGCAACCGCCCGTGCTCGTTCCGGATCAGAAAGCGCCGCAACGGGATCATGAACAGCACGCCGATGAGCCCCCCACAGAGCGCGAGCAGCGTCATCTGCAGCAGGCCGGGCGCGACGCCCCACAGGAACAGCGCCGGCAGTGTAAAAATCACGCCGCTGGCAAGCGAGCTCGACGCCGACCCGATCGTCTGCGACATGTTGGCTTCGAGAATCGTGCCGGAGCGCCCGATGGTCTGCAGCGCGCGGAACGCGGCGACCGTCATGACGGCCACGGGGATCGACGTGCTGATCGTCAGCCCGGCGCGCAGGCCCAGGTAGGCGTTCGCCGCGCCGAACACGATGCCGAAGAAAATGCCGAAGAACACCGCCTTCAGCGTGAACTCCTGCATCGCGGCCCGCGCCGGCACGTAGGGGGAGTATTCCTGGCCGGGCCGCAACTCGACATAGGCGAGCGGCGAAAGACCCCCTGCCGGTTCGCGTTCCTGTGGCGGCATTCATGCTCCCCCGGCCGTAACTGCTCGGAATGCTACACCATCTTGTATAGCATGGCGCGTAACCCGTCCCGATACAGCAGGTGCGACCGTGACCAGCAGCTACCCGATCTCGCCCCGCAACAAGGTCCGCCAGCTTCCCCGCAAGGGCGGCTACGACCGTGACACGGTGGCCACAATCCTGCGTGCGGGGCTCGTGGCGCAGGTCGGGTTCGTGCAGGACGGCGCGCCGGTCGTGGTGCCGATGATCTACGGCCTCGACAGCGAGAGCGACACCGTTTACCTGCACGGCGCACGCAAGGCGCGCGTGATCCGCCTGCTCGAACAGAGCGCGACCGCCTGCCTCAACGTCACGCTGGTCGACGCGATCGTGCTCGCGCGCTCGGCGTTCAACTCGTCGATGAACTACCGCTCGGTGACGATCTTCGGCACGCCGCGGCTCCTGGAGGACGCGCGGGAGAAGCTGCACGCCCTGCGGATCATCAGCGAGCACACGATGCCCGGCCGCTGGGACGAGCTGCGGGATTCGCACGACAAGGAAGTGAAGATGACAGGCGTGATCGCGATGACCATCGACACGGCATCGGCCAAGATTTCGTCCGGCATGCCGGATGACGAGCCGGAGGACTACGAGATCCCGGTCTGGGCCGGCATCCTGCCCGTCCGGTTGACGCTGGGCACCCTGCAGGACGACGGCCGGGTACAGGACGGCGTCGAACCTTCCCAGGCGCTGCTTTCGATGCAGCACAGGAGCTTGTAATGACCGCGACAACGAACCGCCAGGTATTGCTCGCTTCCCGGCCCTCCGGCTGGGTTACGGAAGCAAACTTCGAACTCCGGGAAGCACCGGTCCCGGAGGTTGCGGAAGGTCACCTGCTGGTGCGCAACGTGTACCTCTCGCTCGATCCCTACATGCGCGGCCGCATGAACGACGCGAAGTCCTACGTGCCGCCGTTCGCGCTCGGCGAGGTGCTGCAAGCGGGCGTCGTCGGGCAGGTCGTGGAGAGCCGCAACCCCGGCTTCACGGCCGGCGACTGGATCAACGGGATGCTCGGCTGGGAGGAGTATTCCCTCTCCAACGGGCAGGGCCTCTACAAGCTGCCGGCCGTGGACGCGCCGCGCTCCTGGTATCTCGGCATCCTCGGCATGCCCGGCATGACGGCCTGGGTCGGCCTGTTCGAGATCGGCAAGGCGCGCGCCGGCGAGACGGTATTCGTGTCGGCGGCCTCGGGCGCCGTGGGCAGCATCGCCGGGCAGCTCGCGAAACTTCACGGCTGCCGGGTGGCCGGTTGCGCCGGCTCGGACGAGAAGGTCGAACTGATGAAAAGCGAGTTCGGCTTCGACGCCGGCTTCAACTACCGAACCAGCGCATCGCTGCCGAAGAGCATCGCCGAGGTCTGCCCGAAGGGCATCGATGTCAACTTCGAGAACGTCGGCGGCGATATCTTCGAGGCGGCGCTTTGGAACATGCGCAGCCACGGCCGCATCGTGCTGTGCGGCATGGTCGCCAACTACAACGACGAGCGCGCCGAACCCGGCCCGCGCGGCATGATGAGCGTCATCGGCAAGCGGCTGACCATCCGCGGCTTCATCGTCACCGACCACCCCGACGCCTGCAAACAATACGTGGCCAAAGCAGCGCAATGGCTCGCCGAGGGCAAGCTCCGCTACCGGGAGAACGTGGTGCAGGGACTGGAGAACGCGCCCGTGGCGTTCATCGACATGCTGCAAGGCAACAAGGTCGGCAAGCAGGTGGTGCAGGTCGCCGCGGAATCGGCCTGAGTAACCGGGCCGCGGCGCCCGATTGCCGTCTGTGGCTTGTGCCGAGGCCGCACCGCCCTGGCGGGCTCCGGCAGAGCCCGCCAGCGGTGCTGAGGTTTACTCGTAGCGGTACTGCAGCTCCACGCCCCAGACCCGGCCCTTGTTGAGCGGCGAGAACGTTGCGTTGTCGCCGACCAGGTCGGGGAAGAACGGCGCAAGGGCGAATGCCGGGCCGCCCGGGAATACCGCCGGAAGCTGGGTGTCGCCGCCGATCGTCGACTCGTTCTTCAGGTTCTTGCCGAACGCCGACAGCGTGAGCCGGTCGTCCATGAAGCCGAGGCTCACGTTTACGTTGAACATGTCCGCCCCACGCAGCCGCCCGCGGTTGTTGTCGGTATAGAACGAGTCGTCACGGTGGTAGCCGCTGCCCTGGATCATCAGCGTACCGAACGGCAGGTCCGTCCGGTACGTGAGCTGGGCGCCGTACGACCACGGGGCGAGCCGGGGAATCTCGAGATTCTCGTCCTCCCGGTCGACCACCCCGTCGCTCGAGATGTCGAACAGGACCTCGTCGTAGCTGCCGTCGACGTAGCCGAGGCTCGTCTGCAGGAACAGCGAGTCGGTGAGCGCCGCACTGAACTCCAGGTCGAAGCCCGTAATCGTGGCGTCGGCCGTGTTCTTGAGCAGTTGCACCACGCCGACCACCGGGTCGGACAGGTTTACTTCCCGCTGCATGTCGTCGATCGTGTTGTAGTAGCCCGCCGCATTGACACGCAGCCGGCCATCCGCGAAGTCCTTCTTGAGCCCCAGTTCGATCGAGGTCAACTCTTCCTGGTCGAACGACTCGTTCGGGATCAGGACCGCGGTGTGCCGCATGTTGTAGCCGCCGCTGCGGTAGCCCTTGGTCCAGAACGCGTAGAGCTGCGTCTCCTCGTCCGGAAACACCTGCAGGCCGATTTTCGGCGTGAAAGCGTTCCAGGTGCGCGTCTCCACGAGATCGAAAGCCGAACAGCCGACCCCCAGGAGGCAGGTGTTGAATGGAATTGCGGAGATCTGCGCATCCTTCTCTTCCCGGTCGTAGCGCGCGCCGAGGTTAAGGGTGATCTCGTCGGTGAGCGCGATATCGGCCTGCGTGAAGATGCCGAATGAGTTCATGTCCTGGAAGCCGCCGCCGGTGGTATCGGGCGCCGGGGATACCGGGATCAGGCGCTCCTCGAAATAGGCGAGGTCCTGCTTCAGGTAGAAAATGCCGGACGTGAGGTAAACGTTGTCGAACTGGCCGGAGTAGCGCAGCTCGTTCGACCACTGGCTGTGGTCGGTAGTCGAAAACGCGTGAAAGAAGAACGGCGGCAGTCCCGGTACATCCGGCAAGGCCGACGAGTCGATGTCGCCGAGGGTCTTGTTGCTGTACTCGCGGTAGCCCAGGATGTTCACGATCTCGCCGTCGCCGAACGCGACGTCGATCGAGGTCTCCCAGATCGCCATGTCCCACTCGGCGTCGTAGAAACCCGGCTCGTCGATGGCGAAATCGAAGCTGTCTTCACTGAAAATTCCCGAGTTCTGGGACGCCGGCCCGTCGCCCTCGGATTGGCCGTGGTAGTAGCGAAGGATGGTGTCCCAGGCGCCGCCGGGGGCGATTTCGTACGCGGCATGGATCAGCGTCGTATCCGCCGCGCCATGCTCCTCGCCGGTGGCGAGGTTGGTGTGCCAGCCGTCGTCCCGGTTGTGATACACCGCCAGCTTGCCGCCCGACGCCTCGCCGAGCGGGCCGGCGATGCGGGCGGAGTAGTACTGGTTCAGGCCGGTCTCGGCGGCCACTTTCGCGTTGAAGCTGAGGTTGTCGGTCGGGCGCGTCGTGTGAATGAGCACCGCGCCGCCCGTCACGTTACGCCCGAAGAGCAAGCCCTGCGGCCCACGCAGCACCTCGACGGACGCCGTGTCGAACATGTCGAGAACCACGCCACCGTTGATACCGAGGTACACGCCGTCGATGAACACACCCACGGCCGGATCGATCGAGGGGATCGAGCTGTTGATGCCGATGCCGCGGATCGAGAAGTTCGCCGTGCCGCGAGTCGTGCCGATGTCCTCGAGCTGCACGCTGGGGGCCACGAAGCCGAGCTGCGACAGGTCGCGCAGGTGCATGGCGTCGATCTGGCTCTCGCCGTACGCGCTGATCGCGAGGGCGGCCTCCTGCACGTCGATGCCCCCCTGCCGCTTCGTCGCGGTGACAATGATCTCTTCGAGGAAATCGTCGGCCAGTCCTTGCGCCGGTGCTCCTGTCGAAATGGCGAAACCGGCAAGCGCCAGCGCTGCAGCGGCCGCCGAGCGGCGCGCTGTCCGAAATGCAGTGTGCATCGTCAGACCTCCGTCAATGATGCGCTTTGGTAATGGTTGCATTGTGTTTTTGAATTTTGTTGCGACCACAACAACCCCCCAGCGTTCGTGTGTGGCGTCGAGTTTAGTGCTTTTCCGGGCGGTATGGTACTGAAGCAGTTCGCATAACGATACATCCCGCGCACCCTCACAGTTACCCGGAGAGTGCCGGGCGCCGCCGGGCTGTCGTGCGAACGCCACAGCTACCGGGGGCGCCCGGCCGCGGCGGCTGCCGCTCAGGGGCGGACGTGTGGAAAGCGGCTGTGCTCCAGCTCGTGCCGCAGCAGGGCTTTTTTTACTTCGATGCCGCCGCCGAATCCGGTGAGGTCGCCGCCGGAGCCGATCACCCGGTGGCAGGGAATGACGATCGGGATCGGGTTGCGGCCGTTCGCGGCGCCCACCGCGCGCACCGCTTTCGGGCGCCCGATGCGGCGCGCGATGTCGCCGTAAGAGACCGTCGTGCCGTACGGGATCTTCCGCAGCTCCGCCAGAACCCGGAGCTGGAACTCGGTGCCGGTCGGCCGCAGCGGCAGGTCGAAATCCTGGCGCGTGCCCTCGAAATACTCCTGCAGCTGCGCGGAAGCCGCCGTGAGGGGCTTCTCGGAGTAGATCCAGTCGGGCCCTGGTTCCCGGCGCCGGGAACCCTCGGGAAAGCTCACGATGCAGAGCGCCGTTTCAACGCCTGCCAGCAGCAGGTCGCCGATCGGTGTGGCGAGATAGCGGTAATACATGGTGTCATCCTCCGGAGCCCGGCAGGGAGCTCCACAACAGGGTCGCGGCGTAAGCGCGCCACGGCCGCCAGCGCTCGGCGCGGCGCGCGAGGTCCGCGGGCTGCATGCGTTCCGGATGCCGCAGGGCCTTCAGCAACCCGAGGTCGGTCGCGAGCCACGCGTCCGGGTGCTTCAGCGCGCGCATCGCCACGTATTGTGCCGTCCAGTCGCCGATACCCTTGATACCGCACAGCGTGCGGCAGAACTCCGCCGGATCCTGCTCGGCATCGAATGACAGGTCGCCCGACAGCACGGCCGCGGCGACCCGGCGGATCGTTTCGGCGCGGCTCCGCACCAGCCCGATGCGCGTGAAGCGTGCGCGCAGGAGCCGCTCCGGCGTCGGAAAAAGATGCGTCAGCGCAGCGTCCTGCGCGCGGTCCGACAACGTGAGCGGCTCGCCGTAGCGTTTCGCGATGCGACCGGCCAGCGTCGTCGCACCTTTCACCGACACCTGCTGGCCAAGGATGGCGCGGACCGTGATCTCGAAGCCGCTCCAGGCGCCGGGCACGCGGATGCCGGCCTCGCGCGCGAGTAACCGGCGCAGCGCGGGATCGCGGCCGAGCGTATCGCCGATATCGGTGACCGGAGCGTCGAGATCGAACACCTCGCGCGCGCGCTGGATGACTTCGAACAGCGATTCGGTCGCCGCGCCGTCGAGCTGCAGCGCGACGAAGCCGGCGCGATCCGCCGGCGCCACCTGCAGGACAACGTGCCGTCCGTCGATCGCGAGCGCGCGGCGATAGGTATCGCCGTCCACGCACTCCACTCCGGGTGTCGCGCGCTGGGCGAAGAACTCGAGCATCCCCGGCCAGTTGAACGGCGCGCGGTAGGGCAAGCGGAGCGTAAGCGCCGGCAGGCTGCCATTCACCCTCGCCGTGGGGGACGCGTTCTGGCCCGCGCGCCGCAGTTCGCGCGGCGATCGCCCATAGCTCTTCAGGAACGCGTCGTTGAACCGGCGCACGCTGCCGTAACCTGCCGCCACGGATATGTGGCTCATCGGCAGCCGCGTGTCGTCGATCAGGCGCTTGGCGAAATGCAGTCGCTGGGTGTGCGCGACGGCTTGCGGCGAAGCGCCGAGGTGCCGGGTAAACAGGCGCCGCAGGTGCCGGCTGGTGACGCCAAGCCTCGTCGCCAGCGTTTCGACGTCGCCGCCGTCCAGCGCGCCGCCGGCAATCAGCCGCAGGCCGCGGCGCACGGTGGTCGAAGTGCCGTTCCACGCCGGTGTGCCGGGCGCGCATTCGGGCCGGCAGCGCAGGCAAGGCCGGAACCCCGCTTCGGACGCCGCCGCGGCGGTCGGGAAGAAGCGGACGTTTGCGGGCTTCGGCGACTTGACGGGGCAGATCGGACGGCAGTAGATGCCGGTCGTGGTGACGCCGATATAGAACTGCCCGTCGAAGCGGGGATCCCGTGCCAGCCGGGCGCGCTCGTAAATCTCGTTCTGCAGCATTTGACGGCAGTATACGCCGCCGTCGCGTCAGGATTAGCCGGAATCGGACGTGTATCGCATGCCGCGCCTGAACGGTGCCGCGCTACTTGTCGATGCCCCCCAGGCACATGTACTTGATGTCGACGTAATCGTCGAGGCCGTACTGCGACCCCTCACGGCCGTGCCCCGATTCCTTGATGCCGCCGAAGGGCGCCATGGGGTTCGAGATGATCCCCTCGTTGATACCGACGATCCCGTATTCCAGGCCTTCGGCAACCCGCCAGATCCTGCCGACGTCGCGCGAATAGAAATAACTGGCGAGCCCGAACGGCGTGTCGTTCGCAATCCGGATGGCTTCTTCTTCCGTCCTGAATTTGAAGAGCGGCGCGACGGGCCCGAAGATCTCCTCGTGGAAGACGCGCATGCCGGAATCGACGCCCGTCAGGACGGTCGGGCAGACGAAGTGGCTGCCGAGCGCGGATTGCTCGCCGCCGAATGCCACTTTGGCACCCTTCTCACGCGCGTCCTCGACGAACGCGCGCACGTCGCTGGCCGCCTTGGCGCTGATGAGCGGGCCGACCTGCACGCCTTCCGCCGCGCCGTTGCCCACCTTGAGCTCGGCGGTCGCGGCCGTGAAGCGCTCCGCGAACTCGTCATAGACGCTTTCCTGCACGAGGAAGCGGTTCGCGCACACGCACGTTTGCCCGGCGTTGCGGAACTTGCAGATGATTGCACCTTTCACGGCTTCCTCGAGGTCCGCGTCGTCGAACACGATGAA
>CBFGSB010000076.1:0-13902 GCA_965651325.1 uncultured Chromatiales bacterium
CTAGGAAACGTTGGAGGTCCGGAGCGGAATGGCGGTGGTCGCCTTGATCTCGGAAATCGTCACGGTCGACTGGATGTCGATCACGCCAGGCAGCTTCAGCAGCACGTTGAAGATGAACCGCTGGTACCAGTCCATCGACGACGCCACCACCTTGATCAGGATATCCTTGTCGCCGAAGAGGGTGTGGCATTCCACGATCTCGGGGGTGAGCTCGACCTTGCGCACGAAATCCGCGCGCTTGTCGTCGCTGAGCGTGGTCATCTTGAGGTAGGCGAAGATGACGAGGGTCGAGCCGAAGCGCCGGCGGTCGAGCAGCGCCACCTGCCCCTTGATGTAGCCTTCGTTCTTCAGCCGCTGCAGCCGCCGCCAGCAGGGCGACTGCGACAGGCCCACCTGCTCGGCGAGCTGCCCGGTCGAGAGCGATGCGTCCTTCTGGATGTACTCGAGTATGCGGAGATCGATAGCTGAAAGGTCGTCGGACATATCATTGCCACGGGATTGCCGGAATGCGGAACGATTTTCCCCGAATACGGACGAAACGGCAATGACTAGCCTGAACCGCCGGTCGACAATGCATCTTCAATACCCCGACCCTGCAGGAGACACCGAATGAAAGGCCTCGTTACCGCAGCGGCGCTGGCCGTACTTGCCATCTCGCCCTCGGGTGCGCGTGCGGATGCTGCCCTGCACATTCCCGCCGCCGAGCGCGCCCCGGTTGTGTCGGTGACTCGCCAGGTCGGCGAGTTCAACGGTGAAAAGGTGCACTACACGGCCACCGTGCGCGAGAACTTCCTGGCGGGCCCCGACGGTGTTCCGAATGCTCACCTGGTGACGATCGCCTATGTGCGGGACGGCATTGCCGACCCCTCCACCCGGCCCGTCGCATTCGTCTTCAACGGCGGCCCCGGCGCATCGTCGTCGCCGCTGCACATGAACGGCGTCGGTCCGCGCGTACGCGCGGAAGGCGAGATCCGCAACAATCCCTACAGCCTGCTGGACGTTGCCGATCTCGTTTTCATCGATCCGGTCGGCGCCGGTTTCAGCCGAAATTTCACCACGGAAGCCGGCCCGCAATACTGGAGCCGTACCGGTGACGCGAAATCCGTCGCAGAGGTCATCGGCCGCTGGCTACGCGACAACGGACGCGAAGCCTCGCCCCGCTTCCTGATCGGCGAAAGCTACGGCACGGTGCGCAACGCCTACCTGCTCGCCAACCACCAGGACGAGCTGCACATCGACGGCTTCGTGCAGGTGGCGATGGTCGGCCACGCAAGTGACGATCCCGACGAGCGGGTCATCGGGGATTTCCCGAGCATGGCGGCAACGGCATGGTACTGGGAAAGGATCCCGCGCGGGCGCTCCGTGACGGAGGTATTCGAAGAGGCTGCCGACTTTGCGGGCAATGAGCTCCGGGCGGCGCTCGCGCAGGGAGACTCCCTGCCGGAACGCGAAAAGCGTGCGGTCGCGAACAGAATGTCGTCCATGATCGGCATTCCGGCCCAATTCATCCTCGACAAGAACCTGCGGCTCTCGAAGGACGATTTCATGTTCACGCTGATCGCCGACCGGGGGCTGCGCACCGGGCAGCTCGATACGCGCGTCAGCTCTCCCCTCGATGGCGCGACGCGCGGGCCGGCCGGCGATCCCACCATGTTCGGCCCGGGCGGCCTCAAGATCGACGGCTCGGGACTGATCGGCATCGATGAGCCGAACCAGCCGCCCGAGCCCGATCGCCCATCCACGACGCTGGAGCGTTACCTGACCGAAGACCTGGGCTTCAAGACGGCGGTGAAGCACTACCGCGGCGTAAACTTCGACGCCAACCAGGCCTGGGACCGTGACGGCAACCGCCCTATCGCCCCGATCATCGCCCGGGCAATGCGTGAGGACCCGAACCTTCGGCTCTTCTGGACCAACGGCTACTACGACTTGTCGACGCCGGCGTTTGCCGCACGCATGAGCTTGCAGGAAGCCGGCGTGCCGTCGGATCGCGTTCAAGAGCTCCTGCTAGCGGGTCCGCATTCCGTATTCGACGGGGGCGACAACAAGGCGACCCTGTCACAGGCCCTGCGCGAATTCATGACGATTGTGGGCGGAAAGTAACAACCGGCTCCCGCGACGACGGAGCGCCATCCGGTCCGTCCAGGCACGCGCGCAAGGGCACACGCGCCGGCCGGAACCTCGGCGGGCGTCTTCGTGAAAGATTAATCCAGACACGAAATCGAAGGCGAATAGAAAGCGCAGTCCGCTGACGGGCCGCAGACACAATCGATTAAAAAAACCCGACGCGCGCAGTACGCTGTCGTCGTAGATTCCAGATTCCAGCAGGTCCGCGCACGTGGATGCAACAGCGCGTTCGGACGCTGATTGCCCAGGCCCGGGGGAGCCACATATGAACGACGCCAGAAGAAATCGCAGACTGATGACCATGACGGCCATTGCGGCCGCGCTCGGCCCGATGTTCGCGCTGCCGGCCCTCGCGCAGGACCAGGATGCCGACGCAGCCCAGGGCGCGGAATCACAGGACACGATCGTGGTGACGGGGTCGCGGATCCGGCGCTCAACCGCCGATACGGCAGCACCCGTCACGGATGTCGGACTGGTGGATTTCGAGGACCGGGGTTACGTCAGCGCCGCCGAGGCCCTGAACCAGATCCCTTCCCTTACGCCCCAGCTCAACCAGGCGGACGGGTCGGGTGACGACTCGGGCGGCAGCGGGCAGCAGTTCCCGGATCTCTTCGGCATCGGCTCCGGCCGAACACTGACGCTCGTCAACGGCCGGCGGTTCGTCACGTCGTCGAACGGGCTCGAGGAACCCCGGGTCGATACGAACGTCATTCCGATGATGCTTCTCGACCGGATCGAGATCGTCCAGGCAGGCGGCGCCGCGGTCTACGGCTCCGACGCTATTGCGGGCGTCGTCAACTACGTGCTCAAGGACGATTTCGAAGGCTTCGCAATCGACGTCCAGGTCGGCGACAGCGCGGAAGGCGATTACTTTCAACCGCTGGTACGGGCTGCGGCCGGATTCAATTTCGGCGACGGCAGGGGCAACGTCGCTATCAGCGGCGAGTGGAGCGAAACACCGTCGCTTCTCTACACGGATCGGCGGGCGTGGGCGGACCGGATCGCGCTGAATTCGGCGCCCAATCCCGACGATACGGGACCGAACGACGGCATTCCGGACCGGATGCGGCTATACGACCGGACATTCCAGGCTTTCAACGAAAACGGCGTGATTTTCGGCGCTGACACCATCCCCCCGTGCGCTTTTACTTTCCCCGGGGTGCAGCCGCCCCCCATCGGGCCGTGCTTCACGCAGCTCAACGGTTCGCCGATCCAGTTCTCGCCCGACGGGCAGAGCATCATCCCTTACGATCCCGGCCAGACGATCGAAATTCCGTTCGCCGAAGGCGGCGACGGTACAGGGTATGAGGAGCTGTTCGGACTGAGGACGGGCGTCGAGCGTTTCGCGACGAACCTCATCGGTCACTACGACCTAACCGACAACCTTCGCCTCAACGCCGAGCTGCTGTACGCACGAACGGTTGGCGAGACGTTCCCCCAGGGTGATGCACGCACGGTCCTGAGCCCGGTCGGATCGGGGAGCGAAGCGATCCGCATTTACAACGACAACCCGTTCCTGTCGCAGTCCGTGATAGATTCGCTCACCGCGGCGCGCCCATCGTTCGCCACCGGCGCCCCGTTGTTCCTGTCGAAGCATTTCTATCGTGACCTGTTCCCGGCAAACTCCGAGGACAACGTCACGTCCACCTACCGCGCGCTCCTGGAGCTCGAAGGCGACTTCGACCTGGGCGAGCGCAACTTCTACTGGACAACGTCGGCCAGCTACGCGGAAGTCGAGGGCGAGGTAAACGGGCTCGGGATACACACGGCGCGATTCTTCAGGGCGGTCGACGCCGCGAGCGACGGTGCCGGCGGTGCTGTATGCCGCGTCAACGTGGATGCGGACGCGACCAACGACGATCCGGCCTGCGTGGCTTTCAATCCCTTCGGCGTCGGACAATCGAGCCAGGCGGCACGGGACTACGTGATCGTTCCCACCGGCCAGGACTTCAACAACGAGCAGGTCGACGTGCTCGCAACCGTCGGCACGGACCTCTTCACGCTGCCGGCGGGGGCAGTGAAAACCGTGCTGTCATTTGAGCATCGCGATGAATACGCGGAGTTCATACCTTCGCTTGCGAACCAGCAGGGAATCGTAGGGTCGGGCACGATGCAGATCCCAACCTCGGGCAGCTACTACACGGATGAGCTCGCGGCGGAGTTGCTGGTGCCGATCGTCGATGATCTCCCGTTCGCTGATCTCGTTGAATTCTCCGGCTCGTACCGGTACGTCGACAACTCCATCGCCGGAACCGAGAATGTCTGGGGAACCAACCTGCGCTGGATCGTCTCCGAGGACCTGACGCTGCGCGCCACTCGAAGCCGCAACTTCCGGGCGCCTACGTTAACCCAGATATTCCAGCCGACGAACGTGTCCCTGACGCAAAGCGGCATCGATCCCTGCGATTCCCGGGACATCAACAATGGACCGGCGCCGGACGTACGCCGCGCAAACTGCGAAGCCGAATGGGCGCAGCATCCCGACCGGGCTCCGCTCGATGTATACCAGAACGAAAGCAGGAACTTCACGTCGGCGCTCATCACCAGCGGCGGCAACCCGGATCTCGAAAACGAAGTCTCCGACACCTGGACGTTCGGTTTCGTGCTACAGCCGCGCTGGATTCCGAGTCTCACTTTCTCGGTCGACCGGATCGAGATCGACCTGGCCAACGGCCTGTCGCCGTTCACCACGGAGGACTTCGCTGCCGTCTGCTACGATTCCTCGCCCCAGCCGGCGGAGTTCTGCAGCGCTTTCACTCGCGAGGATACGGATCCCGACGACTTGAATTCGGGCTCGATCGTTACCGGCCGCACGACGTTCGTGAATGCCGGATCGATCCGGTTCAAGGGTGAAGTCTACGCCCTGGCCTACGAGGTTCCCCTCGATTCCATCTTCCGGAGCGGGGATCCGGGCCGGCTGTTGCTGTCGGCGCAGGCGACGCACAAGGCGCTTCATGAAACCTCCGTGACCGGCTTCGATCTCAGCCGAACCGACGGCACGGTGACAGATCCCGACTGGGTGGGCCGATTCGACGCGGCGTACGATCGGGGGCCGTGGCGAGTCAGTTACCAGCTCTATTACATCGACAGCGTCAAGGCGAATGAGACCGCCACGATCGACAACAGCCTCAATCCCGTGATTGCCTCCAACACGACGCATTCACTGTCGGGAAGCTACGCCGTGAACGAGTCGCTCTCGATACGCGGCGGGGTCAAGAACCTGACCGATCGTATGCCGTCGTTCCCGACCTTCACCCATGGAGACCTGCTGGGCCGCAGGTATTTCGTGGGAGCGGATATGCGGTTCTAACCGGGTATCTCGACGATACCCGGCCGACTCCTGCCCGGGCGAGACCGGGCAGGGCCCGTTCGGCGCTGCGCAGGGCGCCGCGACCGGGGCAAAGGAGACCTGCTTTGCGAAGAAGATCCTTCGCATGAAGAGATGTAACGCGATTGCCGCAGCCGCGGCTTGCTGTATCTCCCTCGGATGTTCCGAGCCGGTCGCCGTCGTGGCAAAGGGCAGCGAACCGGATGTCGTGGTCGCGCTGGCACCCGCGGCGATCACGGACGACCAGCGCATCCCGTCGATCGCCGTGACGCTCACGCTGGCCGGAGTCGAGGCCGCGCCGGGCGAGGCCCTTACCTGCCTGCCGCTCGTGACGGTCAACGTCGACACGGTCGCTTCCGTGCTCTCGCTGCACGAAGCGCGCGATTCACGCGGCGCTTTCGATTTACAGGCGCGCGACAGCGAGGCGGAAAACGGCGAGGTCACGCGTTGCTGGTCCGCCGCGCGCGCCGTAAGCGGAGACGTCATCATTGCGTACGACGCGCCGGTCCTGAACGCCACCGGTACGCGCGGTGCGGCGCCGCCGATCGAGCTGCGCAGCGAAGAAGGCGCCGTCTCCGCGGGCGGCGCGGTCTTCCTGATGATGCCGCCCGACGACGAGCCGCGCCGGTTCGCGGTGCGCTGGGACCTCGGCGCCCTGCCGGGCACCGCCGCCGGCGTGTCGAGCTACGGCTCAGGCGACGTCGTGCTGGACGAGCCGCTGCCGCCCGGCCGCTTCACTGACGCCTACTTCATGGCCGGCACCATCGGCCGCTACGCGGACGAGGCTTCCGCCAACGGCTTCTTCGGCGCATGGCAGGGCACGCCGCCTTTCGACGCCCCGGCGCTCATGCAGCGAGGCGAGACGCTTTTCGAACGCTATCTCGACTTCTTTCGGCCTCCCGTCAACCCCGGCTTCGGTGTGTTCCTCAGGCACAACCCGGTCAACGCCGGCGGCGGCATGGGGCTGAACCAGTCCTTCATCATGACCTTTGGAGCGGACACAGAGGGCGAGAGCCTGGCCGGCACGCTCGCGCACGAGATGTTCCATGTCTTCGTCGGCTCGCTGGACGCGCCGACGGGACTCGCTTCCTCCTGGTTCGGCGAGGGCCTTGCCGTGCACTACCAGCGGCAACTGAACCTGCGCACGGGACAGGTCACTCCCGCGCAGTTCCTGGAAAGCCTGAACTCGACCGCCGCACGCTACTACACCAACGCCCTGATCGACGCGCCGAATGACGAGATCCCTGCGCGTTTCTGGGAAGACACGCGTATCCGCGTGCTGCCGTACGATCGCGGCTCGATGTACTTCGCCGTGCTCGATCACGAGCTCAGGCGCGAGTCGGGCGGCGAGCGATCGCTCGACGACCTGCTGCGCGCGATGCTCGCGCTTCGCCGCAGTGGCAGTCCGATGGACCAGGACGCGTGGGTGCGCCTGCTGCGGGAGGAACTCGGCCCGGCGGCCGTCGCACAGTTCGAAGACATGCTCGCCGGCGCGGTGATGCTGCCTGGGCCGGACGCCTTCGGTCCCTGCTTCACGCGCACGACCAAGCCGCTACGCCGCTACCAGCTCGGGTTCGAGCCGAGGGTGCTGATCGAGAGCCCGCGCATCGTGCGCGGCCTGCTCCCGGATTCCGCCGCTGCGCGCGCGGGGCTCCGGAACGGCGATGAAATACTGAAGCCCGTCCCGCAGGACGGCATCCAGGGCGACCAGGAAGCGTACCTCGAGCTCGCGGTGCGCCGCGGCGAGAACACATTCGCTGTTCGCTACCAGCCGCGCGGCGAAACCGTCGAAGCCTGGCAATGGGAACGGCTGGATGGCGTGCCCGACGAGGCTTGCATCTATTGAAGACGAGGGGAATGCGAATGAACTATCACGGCCAGGAAGGCAGGACGCGCGCCGCGCTCCGCGGAACGTTCGGCGCCTGTGCGCTGCTCCTTTGTGCGTCGCAGGCGCCGGCCGCTGACAGTGCGTTCGAGGTGGAACTGCGGCCGGTTCGCGACGGCGGCACGGAGGTGACCGCCATGGAGGTCCACTCGGTGCTGCGCGGCGCGCCGGATCCCGGGGAACCGTTCAGCCTCACCGCGCCGATCGTTTACGCGGCGACCACGGGCATTGCCGACCGGGTCGAAGACCTGGAGGTGACGGACCGCCTGGGACGCGTCGACCTTACCGTCGAGGATGATGCGCCGGTCAAGGGCGGCTTTCCGTATTTCCGCCACTGGCACGCAGAACGCGCCGTCGAACCACCGGTCACGATCGCCTACCGTTCCGCCGTGCAACCGGCCGGCGCACCCAACGGACCGCCGTTCGGCATCCGGCCGGCCGCCGGCGGCGTCAGCGGCGCGGGCTCGGGCTTCCTGGTCATCCCCGAAGGCGTGGAGGCAGCGGTGACGCGGGTGCAATGGGATCTCGGCGATCTCGCGCCCGGTTCGATCGCCGCCTCGTCCTTCGGCGACGGCGACTTCGCAATCGAGGGCGGCCCCGCCCAGCTCATACAGGGCTGGTTCATGGCCGGCCCTGCCGGGCGTTACCCGGCCACCGGCGACGCCGACGGCTTCAGCGCCACCTGGCTGGGGACGCCGCCCTGGGATCCGCTCGCTGAGATGCAGTTTGCGGCGGAGGTGTACGAGTACCTCGGCGATTTCTTCCCGCACCTTGATCCCGCGCCGCGTTACCGCGTGTTCATCCGTGTGCTCGACACGCCGCCCTACGGTGGGGGCACCGCGCTTACCAACAGCTTCATGCTGTCGCGTGGACCGGCGCGTGCGGATGAATCCAGCGACGGACCCGACGGCTTGTTCTTCCATGAGATGATTCACCAGTTCGTGGGCGGCATCGAGGGACCCGTCGGCGTGACGAGCTGGTTCGCCGAGGGACTCACGTCCTACTACACCACCCAGCTCCAGTTCCGCGGCGGCTTTCACTCGATCGAGGCCTACAGCGAGGACATCAACGGCGTGTTTCGCCGCTACTGGACCAGCCCGGCGCGCAACTGGTCGGCCGAGCGCATCGTCGAGACCGGCTTCGGCGACGAGGCCGTGCGGCACACGCCGTACGTGCGCGGGCACCTGTATTTCGCCGATCTCGACGCGCGCATCCGCGCGGCTTCGGAAGGTACCCGTTCCCTGGACAGCGTGCTTCGCGAGCTGTTCGCCCGGCGGGAAGCGGGCGAAACCTTCGATCGCGCCGCCTGGGTCGATCTCGTGAATGTCGAAGCCGGACCCGGCGCCGGCGAGTTCTTCCAGGCAGTGATCCTCGACGGCGAGACGATCGTGCCGGCGTCCAACGCCTTCGGTCCCTGCTTCGAGCGCCAGGCCGTAGCGCTCGAGGCCGGCGGGAAGGCCGTGGAAGGTTTCGAATGGGTTCGCAGCGGCGACATGTCGGAGGCCGAGTGCCGGGCATGGGCCGATTCGGAGTCGAAGGACGCGGTCATCGCGAAGATTTCGCTCCGCCCCGTGCGTGACGGCGGTGACCAGGTCACGGCGGTGGAGGTGGCAGCCGAGTACCAAGGTGCCATTCCCGACGCGTTCAGTCTCACGGCGCCGATCGTCTATGCCGGCAGGACGGGCATGGCGGACGCGGTCGACGACCTCGTCGTGACGGATGCGAGGGGCTTTGTTGCGCTGCGGATCGAGGACGATCCGGCCAACCCCGGAGGGTTTCCCTATTTCCGCCACTGGCGCGCCCAGCGCGAGGTCGTCCCGCCCGTGCACGTCGCGTATCGCATGCGCCCGGCTCCAACGCCGCTCCGGGGGCCGCAGTTCGACTTCTATGCGCACGGCGGCGGCATCAGCAGCGGCGGCATGGCGCTGTTCGTCCTGCCCGAGAACCTCGACACCGCAAGCTGGCAGGTCACGTGGGACTTGAGCGATCTCGACGCGGGCTCGATCGCGGCGAGCACGCACGGCGAAGGCGATCTCGCGCTCACCGGGCCGGCCGACCTGCTGATCCAGGCGTACTACATGGCCGGACCGTTGGGGCGCTACGCGTCGCCGCCGGAAGATCCTTCGTTCTTCGCGTACTGGCTCGGCAGGACGGCGTTCGATGCGCCCGCGGAGATGGCGTGGGCCGCGGAGGCCTACGAATACCTGGGCGGGTTCTTCGGCGGCGAGACGCCGCCCTACAAGGTATTCGTGCGCGCCGTGCCGGCGGAGCACGGGCTCGGCGGCACCGCGCTCGGCAACTCGTTCATGGTGGGCGTGCCGGCCGGGGAGCCGGACCCGAACGCCACCGCGCCCCGCGGCACGATGTTCCATGAAATGGGCCACATGTTCGTCGGCGGGCTTGCCGGCGAGCCGCCCGGCGCCGGAGCCTGGTTCGGGGAAGGCTTGAACGTGCACTACACGCGCCGTCTCCTCCTCACCTCCGGCCTTGCGCCCGTCGGCGATTACCTGGACAGCATCAATTCCAGCGCCGGCAATTACTATGCGAGCCCTTACCGGAACACCTCGGCGGACGAACTTTTTCGCATCGGGTTCAGCACCGGGATCGGTGCCGGGAGCGCGCAGAACATCGCCTATACGCGCGGGAGCCTCTACTTCGCGGCGGTCGATTCGCGCATCCGCAGCGCCTCGAACGGCAAACTGACGCTCGACGACGTGATCCTTCCCCTGTTCGCGGAGCGCCGCAACGGCACGCCGCTGACACGCGAGGCGCTGGTCGATGCGCTGGCGGCGGCGGCCGGCCCGGCGGAGCGCGAGGCATTCGCCGCCGGCATTATCGACGGTGAGCTGGTCGTGCCACCGTCGGACGCCTTCGGTCCCTGTTTCGAACGTCGCCCGACCACCTACGGCGAAGGTAAGCCGCCGGGATATGAATGGGTGCGGATCCCCGAGGTTCCGGAGGAGCGCTGCCGCGGCTGGTGAGCTCCCTTCGCAACCTTCCCCCTCCCGGCTTCGAGGGCTCCTGAAAGCGTTCGTGCTACGGTATAGACCAAGGCGCGCAGCGGACGGACGCAAGGAGGTGTGAGCAGATGGCTGGCCGGAAGACCGCGGGAAAGCCGCGAAAAAAAACCGCAAAGAAAAAGAAGAAGAAGGCCGCAGCGAAGCGAACGACAGGGAAGCCGAAGCTGCTCGCGGGCGGCAATCCCCAGATCGCGAAGGCGGACGGCGACGCGCCGGTGCAGGCCTATATCGCCGCCATGCCGGGCTGGAAGCGTGACGTCGGGCGCCGGCTCGACGCCCTCATCGAGCGCACCGTGCCCGAGGTCAGCAAGGCGGTCCGGTGGAACTCACCGTTCTACGGCGTCGAAGGACAAGGCTGGTTTCTCAGTTACCACTGCTTTACGAAATACGTCAAAGTGACGTTCTTCCGGGGCAGTTCGCTCTCCCCCGTTCCTCCCGGCGAATCGAAGCACGAGGAAGTGCGCTATCTCGACATCCGCGAGGACGAGGAGGTCGACGAGAAGCAGCTCGCGGACTGGATCCGGCAGGCCGCCGCCCTTCCCGGCTGGACGCCGTAGCGTATGATCGGCGCACGGGGGTTCGGGCAGCGGCTATGAGACGACAAAAGAGACTCGGCAGGGGACTCGACGCCCTGCTCGATTCCAGGCAGCGCCGCGCCGAAGCAGCGGAGCCCGCCACCAACGACGCAACCCACGGCCGGGAGATCGGCCTCGCGGAGCTCACGCCCGGTCGTTTCCAGCCGCGCCGCCAGTTGACCGGGGACGGCCTTGCCGAGCTGGCCGACTCCATCCGCGAACAGGGCGTGCTGCAACCGCTGGTGGTGCGCCCGCGTGGCGCGGGCGATGGGGCGCGCTACGAGATCGTTGCCGGCGAGCGTCGTTGGCGGGCCGCGAAGCTGGCCGGCCTTGCGACCGTGCCGGTCGTCGTGCGCGAGCTCGACGACCAGTCCGCGCTTGCCGTGGCACTCATCGAGAACCTGCAGCGCGAGGACCTGAACCCGCTCGACCAGGCGGAATCCCTGGCGCGCCTCGCCCGGGAGTTCGGGCTGACGCACGACCAGGTGGCGCGAGCGGTCGGCCGCTCCCGCGCGTCCGTTTCCAACCTGTTACGGCTGCTCGACCTGCACGACGACGTCAAAGTCATGCTGGCGAACGGCGAGATCGACATGGGGCACGCACGCGCCCTGCTGCCGCTGGCGGCGGAGCGCCAGGTCGCGATGGCGCAAAGCGCGCGGTCGAAGGGCTGGTCCGTGCGTCAGGTGGAGGAATCGGTGCGACGAGTGCTCACCGGCGAGGCATCGGAGCGGCCGGAAAAGCAGACGGTCGACCTGCAGACCCGCTGGCTACAGCGCCAGATCGCGAAGGAGTCGGGGCAGAAGATCTCCATCCGCCCCGCGAAGGGCGGGACCTACCGGCTCAACATCGGCTTCGGCGAGCTCGACCAGCTCCAGGAAGCCCTGCAGCGCATCCAGGCATTGATCGGCCAGGTCCGCGAAACGGCGGGCCCCCGGGCGCGCAACGCGAACAAATAGCGAGGCGCGGGCCAGCGAGCCTGGCAGCGCGCGCCAGCAGTCTCGCCATTGCGGCGATGCTACCCCGCCATTCGGGCCGTCATTGCAGCCAGAAACTGAAATACCCGTACATGCCCAGCACGAGGGCCAGGATCGTCGCGGCCATGACCTTGTTGCCCAGGTCCCAGCTCTTCCTGATCTCGTCTCCCGCGATGGCCCTGATCGAGCCGTAGGTGAGCCCCCGGATCTTGTCGTCCTCGGGCGCGGGGCTCGTGAGCGAACCGGCGACCAGGAGCGCGATGCTGATGAGAAACAGCACGCCGGTAGCGTACAGGAAGTTGAAGTCCCCGATAGCGGCCAGGACAGCCGGGCTCTCGATCTTGCCCGTGCCGAAGAACGCCTGGCAGGTCAACTTGATCATTCCCAGGATGAACCCGCCGACCAGGGCCCACACGGCGCCTCGCGAGTTGATGCGTTTCCAGAACAGCCCGAGCAGGAACACGGCGGTAATCGGCGGTGCCAGGTAGCCCTGCACGCTCTGCAGGTACTGGTAGAGCCCGCCACCCGAGACCACCTTCATTACCGGAATCCACAGGATGCCGAGCACCACGACGATCGTCGTCGCGATGCGGCCGACGTTCAGCAGGTGCGCCGCCGACTTGCCCGGACGGAGCTTCTCGTAGATGTCGACGGTGAACAGCGAGGCGCTCGAGTTGAACAGCGAGGCAAGCGAGCTCATCAGCGCCGCCAGCAGGCAGGCGACGATCAGGCCGCGGATGCCGGAGGGCAGCAGCGCGGTCACGAGCGTCGGGAACACCGTGTCGCCGTTGACGACGGATTCGCCGTCCACCATCTTCATGGGCAGCGAGATCAGCCCCTGCTCGTGCAACGACCAGCCGATCATGCCCGGTATGAGAAAGATCAGTACCGGCCAGACTTTCAGCAACCCGCCGAACAGGGCGCCACGGCGCGCCGTCGCCAGGTCCCTGGCGGACAGCACGCGCTGCACGATGTATTGGTCGGTGCACCAATACCAGATGCCGATGATCGGCGAGGCGATCAACACACCCAGCCACGGAAAATCCGGGTCACTCAACGGGCGCCACAGCGCGAACTCCATCGCGTTCGCCTGGGCCGAGGTTCTCAGTGTTTCCCAACCGGCGGCGATGCCCGCGCCGTCCCCCAGCAGTTGCAGGCCCGTGTAGGTGATAACGAAGGAACCGAACAGGATGATCACGGCCTGTGGTGTCGCCGTGGCCATGATCGCGCGCATGCCGCCGAACACCGTGTAGATACCGGTGAGGATCACGGTCGTGAATGCGCCGACCCAAAAGGCGTTGTCGGGCGTGCCGAAAGTGTCGGGCAACAGCGCCTGGAACACGATCGCGCCCGCATACACCGTGACGCTCACTTTCGTGAAGATATAGGCGACGAGCGACACGACCGAGAGGATGGTCCGCGTGCGGGAGTTGAAGCGACGCTCCAGGAACTCCGGAATGGTCTGGACGCCCGACTTGTAATAGAAGGGCACGAAAAAGCCGGCCAGCAGGATCAGGATCCACGCGTGCAGCTCCCAATGAGCCATCGCCATGCCCGTGGAGGCACCCTGCCCCGCCAGGCCGACGATGTGCTCGGAGCCGATATTGGAAGTGAATATGGAAGCGCCGACCGCGATGAAGCCCGCGTTACGTCCCGCGAGGAAGTAGTCGACGCTGTCTTTCTGCTGCCTGCCGTACCACCAGGCGAGCGCGCCGATCAGTACGAAGTACAGAAAAATTACGGTCCAGTCGAGATTGGACAGGGACGGATTCTGCATACGCGTGCGACCTGTTGGTGCCCTGACGTGCACGCCGAACGCGCGATCGCTGCGGCGATCGTGCGGCCTCGCGCCATCGGCCCAGGCATTGTTATTCGTGTAAAGCCAAACAGTCCGTACGCAAGCGAGCAGCAGAACCGACTGATTTGCTCAACCCCTGCAGCCGGCGCCCACCTTAAAGACACATCGGTCAACCTGCAAGGGCATCAGCAACGC
>CBFGSB010000077.1:0-13824 GCA_965651325.1 uncultured Chromatiales bacterium
CTACTACCTGCGCGACCGCAGCGGCAAGTCGGCGCGGATCAAGGAAAAGATCTGATTCCCGGGGAGCGGCTTCCCCGGACCCTCTCCCAGGCTGCGCGCTTCGGCGCGCTGGCCGGCGTTGCGCTACTCTGCGCCGGCTGCGCTTCCCTGATGTCGTCCGCCGCGGGCGGCCTGGCCGACAACCTCCAGGCGGCGGTGCTGAACCAGAACGATCCCGAGACGGTGCGCGACGGCGCGCCCGCCTACATGCTGCTGCTCGACAGCTTCCTCCAGGACAATCCCGACGACCCCGAGTTGCTGGGCGCAGCCGCCAATCTGTATGCCTCCTACGGCGCGGTGTTCGCCGATGACCCCGCGCGCGCTGCGCGCCTCACGGAGCGCGCCCGCGACTACGCCGCCCGCGCGATCTGCCTGTCGTACGATGCGGCCTGCGGCTGGCCGGACATGCCGTTCGATGCATTCGCCGCATCACTTCCCGGGCTCTCGTCGAAGCACGTCGACGCCGCTTACAGCTACGCCATGGCGTCGCTCGCCAGCATCCGCGCGCACAGCGACGACTGGAACGCGCTGGCCGAGCTGCCGCAGATGGAGGCGCTCCTCCTGCGCTATCTTGAAATTGCGCAAGGCCAAAATGAGGCGCAGGTTTATACCTGGCTCGGGGTTCTTGCTACCCTGCGCCCGCCGGCACTGGGTGGACAACCGGAGGAGGGGCGGGCGTATTTCGAACAAGCGATCGAGCTGACGAATGGGCGCGACCTCGCCGTGAAAGTCGAGTTCGCGCGCGGCTACGCCCGCCTGCTGTACGACCGGGAGCTGCATGATCGCCTGTTGCATGAAGTCATGGACGCGGATCCGGAAGTCCCCGGGCTGACGTTGACCAACGTGCTGGCGCAACGGGACGCTTTGGTGCTGCTCGCCACAGCGGACGATTACTTCTGAGCAGGAGACGGGGAGGTTCTGCATGCGCATGTCCATGGTAGCCACGCTGGCGGCGGCGGTCGCATTGCTGGGCGGCTTCGCCGCGGGTGCGGTGCAGGCGACCGAGCTCAAGGTTGCGACGGTGCTCCCCGAGAACACGCAGTGGATGAAAGGGATGCGAGCGGGCGCGGCGGAAATCGAGCAGCGCACGGACGGGCGCGTCGAGTTCAAGTTCTACTCCGGGGGCGTCCAGGGTAATCCGCAAACCGTACTGCGCAAGATCAAGATCGGCCAACTCCACGGCGGCGCGTTCACGCCCACCGACCTGCAGGGGGTCTATTCCGACCTGAACATTTACGGCTTGCCGTTCCTGTTCGAGTCGGTCGAGGAAGCCGATTACGTCCGCGAGACCATCGACCCGAAGCTTGCGGCGGGCCTGGAAAAGGCCGGCTTCGTCAGCTTCGGTTTTGCCACGGCCGGCTTCGCGCGGATCATGTCGAACGTGCCGATCCGCAGCCATGAAGATCTTCGCGGCCGCAAAGTCTGGGTACCCGAGGGCGACCTGATCAGCTACCAGGCGATGCAGGCGCTCGATCTTTCGCCGGTGACGCTGCCGGTCACCGACGTGCTCACCGGGCTGCAGACCGGGCTCATCGACATCGTCGCGATGTCGCCGGCCGGCGCGCTCGTGCTGCAGTGGCACACACGCGTCGACTATATAACGCGCATGCCGATCGTCTACTCGATGGGGCTGCTCGCAATCGACCGTCGTGCGTTCGGGCGCCTGTCCGAGGCGGACCAGGCGGTGGTGCGCGAAGTCATGTCCGAGCTCTACGCCCGTTGGGACGTCGAGAACCAGCGCGACGCGGAGCAGGCGATGCAGGCACTCGTCAAGGCCGGGCTCGAGCCGGTCGACCCGGCGCCGGGGGAGCTCGAACGCCTGCAGGCCCGCATGGCCGAGACCAACCTCGAGATGGCTCGCGAAGGAATCATCTCGCTCGACTTGCTGCAGGAGATCCGCCGGCTGATCCGGCAGTACCGCGACCAGAACGGCGCGAGCGAGACTGCCGCAGGGCAATGACCGCCCCGCGCGCCGCGCGGCACGCGGCATGATCGAGATCGCGTACCGGCTGCTGAAGCCGCTCGAGCGCTGGGGCACCGCCTGCGAAAACGCCCTGCTGGTGTTGCTGCTGGGCGCCATGATCCTGCTCGCCACGGCGCAGATCGTGCTGCGAATCGGTTTCGACCAGGGCCTGATCTGGGCCGACGAGCTCCTGAAGATCCTGGTGCTGTGGGTCGCGCTCGTGGGTTCGGTCGCGACGAGCCGGGGGCGGCGGCACCTGCGCATCGACCTGCTCTCCCATTACGTGCCCGAGCGTTACGCGCGCGTGCCCGTGCTTGCCGTCGACCTCTTCGCCGCGGTCGTTTGCGGGCTCATTGCCTGGCATTCCGCGCGCTACGTGCTGTTGACCGTCGAGTTCGGGGATACCGTGCTGCTCGATGTCCCGGCCTGGATGGCACAGGGCGTGTTGCCGGTGGCATTCGCGCTGATGACGTACCGCTTTGCACTGTACGGCTTAAAGGAGCTGCTGGCCCTCTTCGGCGGCAAATCCGGGGAGCCGCCGGCATGATCGCGGCCGTGCTGCTGGTGCTGCTGGCGGTACTCGGCGCGCCGCTGTTCGCCATCATCGGAGCCAGCGCGATGCTCGGCTATCACCGGGAAGGCATCGATCTCATGGCGATCGCCATCGAGATCCTCGGCCTCGCCGAGATGCCCTTCCTCTCGGCGATCCCGCTGTTCACCTTCGCGGGCTACCTCCTGAGCGAGAGCGGGGCGCCGCAGCGTCTCGTGCGCCTGACGAACGCCGTCATCGGCTGGGTGCCGGGCGGGCTCGCGCTGGTGGCGCTCGCCGCCTGCGCCTTCTTTACCGCTTTCACCGGCGCCTCGGGAATCACCATCATCGCGCTCGGCGCCATCCTCTACCCGGCGCTGAAACACGACGGCTATCCGGACGATTTCAACCTGGGGCTGATCACCTCGTCCGGTAGCCTGGGGCTCCTGTTCGCGCCGTCGCTGCCGCTGATCCTGTACGGCGTCATCGCCAAGGTGCCGATCGACAGCCTGTTCCGGGCGGGCGTTCTGCCGGGCCTGTTGATGCTCGTCCTGCTGTCGGGCTGGAGCTTGTGGGTGAACCGGTCCATCCGGCGGCCACCAAGGGAATTCTCCTTCCGGGAGATTCGCGCCGCGGTGCGCGAGTCGGCGTGGGAGCTGCCGCTGCCCGTGGTCGTGTTGGGCGGCATCTACTCCGGCTTCTTCGCGGTGTCGGAGGCCGCGGCGGTCACGGCGTTGTACGTGCTGGTCGTCGAAGTGGCGATCCTGCGCGACGTGAAGGTGCGGGACCTGCCGCGCGTGATGCGCGAGTCGATGCTGCTGGTCGGCGCCATCCTGATCATCCTCGGCGTTTCGCTGGCCTCCACGAACTACATGATCGACGCCGGCGTGCCGCAGCAGCTCCTGGGGATAGTCTCGGAGATGGTAACGAGCCAGTTGAGCTTCCTGGTGCTCCTGCTGGTCTTCCTGCTGATCCTCGGGGCGATACTCGACATCTTCTCCGCGATCGTGCTGGTGGTTCCCCTGATCCTGCCCATTGCTGCACAATACGACGTCAACGAGATCCATCTTGGTATCGTGTTCCTGGCGGCCATGCAACTCGGCTACCTGACGCCGCCGGTGGGCCTCAACCTGTTCATTGCCAGCTATCGCTTCGATAAACCGATACTGGAAGTGTGCCGGGCAACGCTGCCGTTCCTGTTCATCCTGGTGCTGTCGGTCGTCGCCATCACGTTCTGGCCGCAACTGTCGCTACTGCTGGCCGGCTGAGCTCGCATCCTGAGGAGTAAGAGATGAGTAAACCCAATGTCGTGGTCCGGATTTTCAGGGCGATCTGGACCGGCGTGGACGGGGTGCGGAAGGTGCTGCACCTGCTGTTGCTGCTTTTCATCTTCTCCATCCTGGTTGCCGCCATGTCGGGCTCGGTGCCGAAGATACCGGGGCAGGCGGCGCTGGTGATTCGCCCGATGGGCACGCTGGTCGAGCAGCTCGAAGGCAATCCGTACGACCGGGCGATTGCGGAGATGTTCGGCGAGGCGCGGCCGCAGACGCTGGTGCAGGACATCGTCGACGGCCTGGAGTACGCGCAGGACGATCCCCGCATCAAGGGAGTCGTTATCTACCTCGACGGGCTCGGCGGCGGCGGATTGAGCCAGCTCCAGCGTATCGGCGAGGCCCTGGTCGCGTTCCGCGAGTCCGGCAAGCCCGTGATCGCGGCGGCCGATTCCTACGGCCAGGCGGCTTATTACATCGCCGCGCACGCCGACAAGGTGTACATGCACCCCGAAGGCCTGATGCTGTTCCGCGGCTACGGCGTGTACCTGAACTATTTCGCGGAGGCGATCGAGAAGCTCAAGATCGACTGGAACGTGTTCCGGGTCGGTACCTACAAGTCCGCGGTCGAGCCATTCACCCGCAACAGTATGTCCGACGATGACCGCGTGGCGATGAGCCGGCTGATGAACGAGCTGTGGGACGCCTACAAGGGCGGCGTGCAGGAAGTGCGCAACCTCGAGCCCGGCACGTTCGACAACGTCGTCAACAATACCGTCGAGCTCGCGCGGGCGGCCGACGGCAGCATCGCCGAGCTGGCGATCGAGTTCGGGTTCGTCGATGAGTTGCTGACGCACTCGGAGGTGAAGAAGCGGGTGGCGGAATACGCCGGCTGGGACGCTCAGGACCTCGGGAACTTCAATGCCGCGCCGCTCCGGGACTACCTTGCGCAGATGCGAACGGTGCGGGGCCAGCCGCCGGCGGAGACGAACGTCGCGGTCATCGTCGCCGCGGGTGAGATCCTCGACGGCACGCAGCCGCCCGGAACCATCGGTGGCGATTCCACGGCGGACCTGCTGCGGCGTGCCCGGATGGACGAGACGGTGCAGGCCGTGGTGTTACGGGTAAACAGCCCCGGTGGCAGTGCCTTCGCTTCCGAGATCATCCGCGATGAAATCGTCCTGCTGCAGGAAGCGGGGAAGCCGGTGGTCGCGTCGATGGCCGCCGTCGCCGCGTCGGGTGGCTACTGGATCTCCATGGCCGCGGATCGCATTTACGCCAGCCCGACGACGATCACCGGCTCGATCGGTATCTTCGGCATGTTCCCGACCATCCAGCGCTCGCTGGAGCATCTCGGAATTTCGACCGACGGCGTCGGCACGACCAAATGGGCGGGGGAGCTCCGCCTGGACCGCGCGATGTCCGACGACGCCAAGGCGCTGTTCCAGCTCGTGATCGACGACGGCTACGACGATTTCGTCAGCCGGGTCGCGTTCCACCGCGACCTGCCGGTGCCCGAGGTCGACCGGGTGGCGCAAGGCCAGGTATGGACCGGCGCGAAAGCGCTGGAGTTCGGGTTGGTGGACGAGCTCGGCAATCTCGAGCAGGCGGTGTCGGCGGCAGCCGAGCTGGCCGGGCTGGCGCCTGACGCGTACGGCCGCGTGTATTTCGAGCCGGAGCTCACGCCGACGGAGCAGTTCCTGCTGCAGCTCCTGAGCGCCGCCCGCTGGACCGGTTTCGAGGTGAATGCGCTATTCGACCGTCCACCGTCGTCCGTCGAGCGCCTCGCCGACATGCTGGTGGGAGCGCTGCCGCCGGTGTTGCGCTTCAACGACCCGAACGGCATCTACGCGCACTGCCTCTGCGTGTTCGAGTAGCGCAAACCCGGTACTTTTCAATCCCAGTTGAGTACGACCTTGCCGGACTGGCCCGACGCCATCAGCTCGAAGGCGTCGCGGTAGTCCTCGAGGGCGAAGCGGTGCGTGATGATCGGCTGGATGTCGAGGCCGCTCTGCAGCATGCTCGTCATCTTGTACCAGGTCTCGAACATCTCGCGCCCGTAAATGCCCTTCAGGATTAAACCCTTGAAGATAACTTCGTTCCAGTCGATCGCGGTTTCCTGCGGCGGGATGCCGAGGATCGCGACCTTGCCGCCATGGTGCATCGTGCGCAGGAGATCGCGGAACGCGGACGGGTTTCCGGACATCTCCATGCCGACGTCGAAACCTTCTTCCATCCCCAGGTCCCGCATCGTCTGGTCGAGAGACCCGGTCTTGACGTTCAAGGCGACGGAAG
This sequence comes from uncultured Chromatiales bacterium, assembly GCA_965651325.1. Lineage (GTDB taxonomy): Bacteria > Pseudomonadota > Gammaproteobacteria > Steroidobacterales > Woeseiaceae > IDS-8. Next base: position 6,098 of record CBFGSB010000077.1, read on the forward strand.
CGCCCATCTTGCGCGCAAGGTCGAGCCGGTAGTCGTTCACGTCGGTGATGACGACGTGCCGTGCGCCGGCGTAACGGGCGATGGCAACGGCCATGATGCCGATCGGCCCGGCGCCGGTGATCAGCACGTCCTCGCCGACGAGGTCGAACGACAGCGCCGTGTGCGTCGCGTTGCCGAGCGGGTCGAGGATGGCGGCCATCTCGTCGGTGATCGTGTCCGGCAGCTTGAAGACGTTGAACGCCGGCACCGAGATGTAATCTGCGAACGCGCCTGCACGGCTCACGCCGATGCCTACCGTGTTGCGGCAGAGGTGCCGCCTTCCGGCGCGGCAGTTGCGGCAGACGCCGCAGGTGATGTGCCCTTCGGCCGAGACGCGGTCGCCGGCGGACAACCCCCGCACCTCGCTGCCGCATTCGACCACCTCGCCGGTGAACTCGTGGCCGATTGCGAGCGGCACCGGGATCGTCTTTTGCGCCCACTCGTCCCACTGGTAGATGTGGATGTCCGTGCCGCAGATCGCGGCTCGCCGAACCTTGATCAGCACGTCGTTGTGGCCGGGCACGGGCCGTTCGATGTCTTCGAGCCAGATGCCGGGCTCCGCTTTCGCTTTGACGAGCGCTCTCAAGGCTGCTCACCGGGCGCCGCCGCGGCGCGCATTCTACGGGAACGCACGGCGATCGCGTTCCGCGCCATCAATGAATCACCCGCAGTTCCCGCCCGACTTCCTCGAACGACCCGACGGCTTGCTCCAGCTGCTCCCGGGTCATGCCGGCGGACATCTGGGTGCGGATGCGCGCCTGCCCCTCGGGTACGACCGGGTACGAAAAGCCGATCACGTACACCCCGCGCTCGAGCAGCCGGTTCGCCATTTCCGTCGCGAGCTTCGCGTCGCCGAGCATGATCGGGATGATCGGGTGCTCGCCGGGCCGCAGCTCGAATCCGAGCTTGTCCATCGCCCCGCGGAAGAACGCGGCATTGTCGTGCAGCGCCTGGCGCAGCGAAGGGTCTTCTTCCACCAGGTCGAGCACCTTGAGGGACGCGGCTGCCACAGGCGGCGCAATGGAGTTCGAAAAGAGATAAGGCCGCGAGCGCTGCCGCAGCCACGCGACGATTTCGCGGCGCCCCGAGGTAAACCCGCCGGTCGCACCGCCGAGCGCCTTGCCGAGCGTGCCGGTGATGATGTCGATCCGGCCCATCACGTCCCGGTACTCGTGCGTGCCGCGGCCACTGTTGCCGAGGAAGCCGGTGGCGTGGCAGTCGTCGATCATCGTCAGCGCGCCGTGACGTTCCGCCAGCTCCGCGATTGCGCCGAGGTCCGCGATGATGCCGTCCATCGAAAAAACCCCGTCGGTGACGATCAGCCGGTTGCGGCACTTCTCCGCGCTTTTGAGCTGCGTTTCGAGGTCGTCCATGTCGTTGTTGCGGTAGCGAAAGCGCTGCGCTTTCGACAGGCGGATGCCGTCGATGATGCTCGCGTGGTTGAGCGCATCGCTGATGACTGCATCCTCGTCGCCGAGCAGCGTTTCGAACAGGCCTCCGTTGGCGTCGAAACAGGACGGGTACAGGATGGTGTCCTCGGTGCCGAGGAAGCGGCTGATGCGTTCCTCCAGTTCCTTGTGCAAGGTCTGCGTGCCGCAGATGAAACGCACCGAGGCCATGCCGTAGCCGAACTCGTCGAGGGCGGCGTGCGCAGCCTCGAGGACCGCCGGGTGATTGGCCAGGCCGAGATAGTTGTTGGCGCAGAGGTTCAGCACCTCGCGCGTGGCACCGTTCTCGCGCACTTCGATCGATGCCTGCTGGGGACCGGCAATGAAGCGTTCCTGCTTGTAGAGCCCCTCGTCCTTCAGCGCTTCCGTGCGCGCCGCGAGTGAGTCGAGAAAATCCTGCGGCATGCCGCTCTCCGGTTCAAAGGATGCAAATTATATCAGGCGCGCCAGGGCGCATCTCACCTATAATCGCCGTGCTTTTGGCAGCAGCGGCAGGCCCGCACGATGCAGTTCACCGACCAGTTCCATTACCGTCTCGGGCCGCTCGCCTCGATCAGCGACCGTTACCTCGCCGATGAGGAACAGCTCGTCGGCGAGCTCGCGGGCATGGCCGAAGTCAGTACGCCACTCGGCGGGAAAATCGCCGCGACGGCCGAGCGCCTGGTGGAAACCGTGCGGCGGGAGACCACTCGGGACGGCGGGATCGACGCGTTCCTGCAGCAGTACGACCTGTCCTCGGAGGAAGGCGTGCTGCTGATGTGCATCGCCGAGGCGCTGTTGCGGATCCCCGACGACGATACCGCCGACGCGCTGATTGCCGACAAGATCACCTCGGCCCGCTGGGAGGATCACCTTGGCGAAAGCGAGTCGCTGTTCGTCAACGCCTCCACCTGGGGGCTCATGCTCACCGGCCGGCTGCTCAAGCTCGACGAAGTGGTCAGGCGCAACCCGGCGCGGGTGCTGAAGAAGATTGCCAGCCGCGCCGGCGAGCCGGTCGTGCGCACGGCGATGCGACAGGCGATGCGCATCATGGGCCACCAGTTCGTGATGGGGCGCACCATCGAAGAGGCGCTGGAGCGGGCCGGCAGGAAGAACGGCCGCCGTTACCGCTATTCCTACGACATGCTGGGCGAGGCGGCGGTCACCGCGGCCGACGCCGTGCGCTATTTCGACGCCTATGCCGGCGCGATTGCTCGTATCGGCGAAACGGTGGGAGAAGGCGACTCGGTATTCGCCGCTCCGGGCATTTCGGTCAAGCTGTCGGCGCTGCATCCCCGCTACACGTACCTCAACGCGGCCAGGGTGCTGGACGAGGTCGTGCCGCGGCTGGCCGAGCTTGCGCTCATGGCGCGGGACGCCGGCATCGCGCTCACCGTGGACGCCGAGGAAGCGGACCGGCTGGAGCTGTCGCTGGACGTGTTCGCGCGCGTCTACCGGGACGCGCGGCTGGCCGGCTATGCAGGCTTCGGGCTTGCCGTGCAGGCGTACCAGCGGCGGGCGACCGACGTCATCCGCTTTGTCCGCGACCTTGCCACCGACGGGGGTCGCCGCATCCCGGTACGCCTCGTGAAGGGCGCCTACTGGGACACCGAGATCAAGCGGGCGCAGGAGCAGGGGCTGGAAAGCTATCCCGTGTTTACCCGCAAGGCGCACACGGACGTCTCGTACCTCGCCTGCGCGCACCTGCTGCTCGACGCCGGCGAGCGTATCTACCCGCAGTTCGCGACGCACAATGCCCACACGATTGCGAGCATCATCCACCTTGCCGGGGCGCGGCAGGATTTCGAGTTCCAGCGGCTGCACGGCATGGGCGAGGACCTTTATCGACAGGTGATCGACCCCGAGAAGTTCGCACGGCCCTGTCGCGTCTACGCGCCGGTCGGCAGCCACGAGGACCTGCTGCCGTATCTCGTGCGCCGGCTGTTGGAGAACGGCGCGAACACGTCGTTCGTGAACCGCATCGTCGACGAGGACATCGACATCCGCGAGATCATCGCCGATCCCGTGGCGCTGGCGCGGAAGACCGGCTGCAAGCCGCACCCGCGCATCCCGCCGCCGCTCGATCTCTACCAGCCCGAGCGGCGCAATTCCCGCGGCTATAACCTGCCTGATCGCGCGGTGAGCGGCCGGCTGCTCGAGTCGATGGCAAAGGCATCGGGCGGTGCACGGCGCGCCGCGCCGCTGGTTGGGGGGAAGGCGCTCCCGGGCGAGGAGCGGCCCTCGATCAATCCCGCGGACAACCGGCAGGTCGTCGGTGTTTGCGTGGAAGCGGAAGCCGCCGTGGTCGACGAGGCGATCGCCCGGGCCGTGGCGGCGCAGCCCGCCTGGGACCGCACTCCCGCCTCGCAGCGCGCGGCCATCCTGCGCAAAGCATCGGACCTGTTCGAGGCGCGCGCGCCGGAGCTGATGGCGCTCTGCGTACGGGAGGCCGGCAAGACCGTCCCCGATGCCATCGCCGAGGTGCGGGAGGCGGTCGATTTCCTGCGTTACTACGCGGCAGGCGCGGAACAGGTGTTCGGCGAGCCCGTGCTGCTGCCGGGACCGACGGGCGAGCGGAACAGCCTCGGCCTGCGCGGGCGCGGCGTTTTCGTCTGCATCAGCCCGTGGAACTTCCCGCTGGCGATCTTCACCGGGCAGGTGAGCGCGGCGCTCGGTGCCGGCAACGCAGTCATCGCAAAGCCCGCGGAGCAGACGCCGCTCATCGCGCACCGGGCCGTGGAGCTCCTGCTGGAAGCAGGCGTGCCGCCGGACGTATTGCACTTCCTGCCCGGCGACGGCGAGACCGTCGGGGCGCGCGCGGTCGCCGACCCGCGCATCGCGGGCGTCGCGTTCACCGGCTCCAGCGATACGGCGCGCGCGATCAACCGGACATTGGCGGCGCGCGACGGGGCGATCGCATCGTTCATCGCCGAAACGGGCGGCCAGAATGCGCTGTTCGTCGACAGCTCGGCGCTGCCGGAGCAGGTCGTGACGGACACGCTCTATTCGGCATTCAACAGTGCTGGCCAGCGCTGCTCGGCGCTGCGCGTGCTGTGCCTGCAGGACGATATTGCACCGCGCGTGCTGGAACTCCTGCGCGGCGCGATGGACGAGCTCGCCATAGGCGACCCCTCCCACCTGGCCACCGACGTTGGTCCCGTGATCGACCGCGACGCGCAGGCCGTGCTGTCGCAACACGTTGAACGGCTGCGAGGCAACCTGTTTCACGAGTGCCGCCTGCCGGAGGCCACCGGCGCCGGCACCTTCATCGCGCCCGTGGTGCTCGAGATCGACAGCATCGACCGGCTCGAGCGGGAAGTGTTCGGGCCGGTGCTGCACGTCCTGCGCTATCCGTCGAACCGGTTCGAGGAGACGGTGGAGGCAGTCAACGGCACGGGCTACGGCCTGACGATGGGACTGCACAGCCGCATCGACAGCCGTGCGCGCACCTTCGTGCGGTTGTCCGGCGCCGGCAACAACTACATCAATCGCAACATGATCGGCGCGGTCGTCGGTGTGCAGCCGTTCGGCGGCCGCGGGTTGTCCGGCACCGGCCCGAAAGCCGGCGGTCCGCACTACCTGCCGCGCTTCGGCAGCGAGTACACGGTCAGCAACAACATCACCGCCGTCGGCGGCAACGCCAGCCTGCTGTCCCTCGACGACTGACCGGGCCAACGGGAGCGCCTCTCGCCTGATAGAAGTCGCAAATACCCGCGGCAGACGATTCCTGCTCTGCAACAGCGCGCTCGATGCAAGCTTCCACAGGGCGCGTACAATAGAGCCATGCCAGCTATCAGCACCTTCGACATCTTCAAAATCGGCGTCGGGCCTTCCAGCTCGCACACCGTAGGCCCAATGAAAGCCGCGCGTGCATTCGTCGACAGCCTGGACGGGGTAACGCGGCCGGTGGCGCGCATCCGCGTGCGCCTGTACGGCTCGCTCGCCTACACCGGCAAGGGACACGGCACGGACTCCGCAGTGCTCCTCGGGCTGTCCGGCGAGCGGCCGGAAACGCTCGATCCCGACGCCGTCGAGCCGATGCTGCGACGTATCCACGCCGAACGCAGGCTGAAAGTGCCGGGGATCGGCGAAATCCCGTTCGCGCCCGAGCAGGACCTGGTCTTCGACCTCGACGAGGAGCTGCCACGGCACACGAATGGCATGCGTTTTACCGCGTTCGACGCCGCGAGCAACGAGTTGGTGAGCGAGGATCACTATTCGATCGGCGGCGGCTTCGTGGTGCGCGGCGACGAGCCGGAGCCGCGCGCGCAGGAAGGCGAGCCGCCGTTCCCGTTCACGAACGCGTTCGAGCTGTTGCAGATGGCCGACAGGGACGGGCTCACGGTCGCGGAGTTGATGCACCGCAACGAGACGCACTGGCGTTCCGGGCAGGAGGTCCGGGACAGGATCGATGCGATCTGGGACACGATGCGATCTTGCGTGCAACGTGGGCTCGCCACGGAAGGCGTGCTGCCGGGACGCATGTCGGTCCTGCGCCGCGCACCGAAGCTCTACCGCCGGCTGAAGGAACACGGCAAGCGCGACGGCCTGGATACGATGGACTGGGTCAATGCCTGGGCAATCGCGGTGAACGAGGAGAACGCGGCCGGCGGCCGCGTGGTCACGTCACCGACGAACGGGGCCGCCGGCGTGATCCCCGCCGTGCTGCACTATTACTCGGAGCTGGTCCCCGGGTCGGACGAGGAGGGCGTTCGGCGCTTTCTGCTGACGGCGGGCGCGATCGGCATCCTCTACAAAATCAACGCATCGATCTCCGGCGCCGAAATGGGCTGCCAGGGCGAAGTCGGCGTCGCGTGCTCGATGGCGGCGGCCGGCCTCGCCGCTGCGCTGGGTGGCAGCAACGCGCAGGTCGAGAACGCGGCCGAAATTGGCATGGAGCACAACCTGGGCCTCACCTGCGATCCCATCGGCGGGCTCGTGCAAATCCCCTGTATCGAGCGCAACGCGATGGGCGCGGTCAAGGCGATCAACGCGGCGCGCCTCGCGCTGCAGGGCGACGGTTCGCACAAGGTGTCGCTGGACCAGGTCATCGCGACCATGCGCCAGACCGGCCTGGACATGTCGACCATCTACAAGGAAACGTCCCGCGGCGGCCTGGCGGTCAACGTACCCGAGTGCTGATTACGCCGGATCAGGCGTCGGCCGCTTACCAACCTTGGTCGGAGTGACGTTGCCTTCGATGAGTCTCGCGACCATGCGCTCGAAGCGCGCGTCGCGTCGCAGTGCATCGAAGGCCGGGTCTACCCCCAGAAAATTGATGGGCTGGGCGCGCTGCTCGATGGCCCGCTCCAGCGAGTCCAGCGCTGCCTCCCGGTCGCCCAGCGCGGCATGCACAGTAGCGAGGTCGTATGCCGACACGAAGCGCCTGGTAGCGTCGTTCAATAGTCGCTCGAGCTCCGCCTCCGCTTCGGCGGTGCGGCCGGCCAGCGCGTACGCGCTCGGCAGGTCCGCCGTGCTGCCGATGGTAGTGCTGCTGCGGCTTTGGAACTCGGCAATAGCGCGGTCGAAATCGCCGAGCCTGAGGCAGGCACGTCCGAGATAGCTGCGCGCGTGATCGAACGCGGCATCCATGCCAAGCGTGGTTTCAAGCTGCGTGACCGCCTCTTCGTAGCGCCGCGCGTAGTAGAGGATCATGCCCACATTGGCATTGAAGTTGAGCGCGAGCGGCGCACGCGCCTGTGCCCGCCTTACCGACGCGAGGGCCCGGTCCAGGTCACCGCGCGCGATCCACAGCAGGCCCATGTAGTGGTGCGCCATGGCGGATTCCGGATCGATTGCGAGCGCGCGCCGGAATTCCCGCTCCGCACTCCCGAGATCGAGCTCGTAGACCAGGTGAATGTGCCCGAGCTCGGCATGTGCTTCGGCCAGCTCGGGGTCGATCTCCAGCGCTTTCGTTACCGCGGCAATTGCCTTCGGGAACACCTCGTGCGGTGCGCCGCCTCCGAACACCGCGAGCACCGCGTAGCAGTCGGCGAGACAGGCGTGAGCCAGGGCGAACGACGGATCGCGCGCTACTGCCTGCTCGAGATACCCCAGCGCCCGTGCCAGGCTGCTGGAGCTCGGCTTCGTCAGGGCCGACCACCCGGTTACGTATAGCTGGTAGGCCTGCGCGTCCTGGGTGAGCCGGCGCCGCATCCGGTCCCGTTCGTCACTGGTGAGGGTATCCACCTCTTCCGGCACGATCGCGACGTCGGCAATGAACCGATAGCCGCGGCCCGGCGCCGTGACGATATACCGGTG
>CBFGSB010000078.1:0-13816 GCA_965651325.1 uncultured Chromatiales bacterium
GTGCGGTTGCGCACGTCCAGCTTCGAATAGATCTTCTTCAGGTGGTAGCGGACGCCGTGGGCGCTGATGCCGACTGCGCGCGCAATGACCTTGTCCGATTGCCCCCGGGACAGCTCGCCGATGATCTCGAGCTCGCGCGGGCTGAAGCCTTCGGGCCCTTCCTCACTCGGCTCGCCCGCCTGCATGCGTCGGGATAGCTCGTCCGCGAAGCTCCGGAGATCTTCGTTGCTCGCATACCCGGATGCGATCCGCGCGCATAGATCCGGAACCAGCGAATCCAGTCCGGCGCGCGCCAGGAGGAAAGGCCGCAGGTAGCGGCCTTCGCGCGCCAGCCGCGCGGCACCGAATAGCTGTTCCAGGGCGCCTTCGCGGTCGCCGCGGCCCAGCGCCAGCAGTGCCCGTTCAACTCCGGCCTGCAGACACAGGCGCACGTTGCCCGTGGCTTCCCCGGCCAGGGCCAGCGCCTCGAGCTGGCGCGCCGCCAGCTCGTCGCGCCCGTCGAGCAGGGCCGCCCGGGTGCGCGCCAGCGTGAACATCTCGAGCTCGCGCCAGGTGAGCTGCGGATCCGGCAACCGTTCGGGATCGAGCAAGTCCGCGTGCCGCTCGAGGAAAGCCCGCGCCTCCCGGTCGCGGCCTTCGTCGCACAGCAGGCGCAGGTACAGCGCGTCGAGGAATTGCTCGAGCCGCTCGAGGCCCTGGGTCCGGGCGTGCTCGCGCGCCGCATCGAGATGGGCCAGGGCCTCTTCGAACCCGTGCTCGTGCCGCAGGTACTCGGCGCCGCAGCAGTAGGCGGCCATGTACAGGTCGAACCAGGCTTCGGCGTGCCGAACCTGCCTCGCGACCTGGCGCAGGTACTTGCGCGCATTCCCGAGATCGCCCCGCTCCCAGTAGGCCTCACCCATCGCGATGTGGCAGATCGTGCGGACGCCGCTGTCCCCGGGCACGTCGCGGCGCTGGATGCTCGCCGCGCGCGCGTATTCCTCGAGAGCGCGCCCGGTCCGGCCCCGCGCCAGCTCGACCATGCCGAAATGGAGATGGATGAAGAGCACGCCGTAGCGCGAGCCGCTGTGCTCGAAATCGTGCAGCGCCTTGCGGCCGTATCGGATCGCATCCTCGAAATGGCCGGATTGCACGTTGATCAGGCAGCGCCAGGTCATGATGTACGCGTGCAGGACCGGATCTCCCCGTACGTACTCGAGCACGCTTTCCCAGGTGTCGTCGGCGAGCGCATCGGCCGTCGGCGCGCAGCCGTACTCGGTCAACAGCAGGTCGATGTAATGTCCCTCGATGAGCACGGCCCTGGAATCGCCCCCGGGGCGATCCTCCGTGAACCCGCGCGAGGCATCTCTCGCACGGGTGAGGGCTTCACGGGCACGCCGCATGTCTCCGCTCTTCGCGAATGACAGGCTGCGGGCGATGGCGATGCGTGGAAACCCGTCCAGCGCATAGGGCTCCAGCAATGCCAGCGCCGCGTTGAGGCGGCCCATCCCCTCGCGCAGCCAGAGCCGGGCGGCACCCATCTCCTCGAAGATCGTGGCCGCGAGCTCGGGTGCGCCGCCTTCCAGCGCGTGCCGCATTGCGGCGAGCCCCTGTCCGCGCGACGTTAGCCATGCCGCCGCGTTGAGGTTCAGCTCCCGCAGGCGGTCGGGAAAGCGCTCCTGCTGCTCCTCGAGCAGGTGTTCCCGGATCAACGGGTGCAGGCGATAGGCGCCGTCCTCCTCGAGCGCGGAGAATATGCCCTCCAGCCGGCTGTGCAGCCGCTGGATCAGTGACTGGCTGTCCCTTCCCCCGCGAACGTGATCCGCCGCATCCGCACGCAGCGTCTCGAAGACGGACGTCTCGCGAAGCCAGTCCACCTCGTCGGGCGCAAGGCGCGCGAGGAGCTGTTCGCGTATGTACGCCGCCGACTCCCGGCTGGCCGGCGTGAAGCGAAAGGCGTCGGCCGCGGGCGGCGCGGGCCGGGCATTCCCGAAGCGCAGGAGTTGCAGCGCGACCGGCCATCCGTCCGTGCGCTCGATCAGCGCATCGAGCAGCTTGTCGTCCGCTCCCTCGCCGAACCACGCCGCAATCTCGCCGCGGGCAAAGCGAAGGTCGTCCGGGGAGAGCGTCATCAACTCCCCGCGGACGGCGAAGTGCGACAAGCGGATGCCGGGATTGTTGCGGCAGGCAATCGCGATGCGGAGATTGTCGGGCTGCATGCGCAACAACGGATCCATGACCTCCGCAATGGTGTCCTCGCGCATGCGCTCCGCATCGTCCAGGACCAGCAGGCAATCCAGGCCCGCGGTTTCCACCGCCTGCAGCAGGCGGCCCAGGCCGTAGGCCATGCGACTGCCGTGGAAGGGTGCGGAGACGAGGCCGGTCGGCAGCATGTCGACACCGCCGGTGTGAAAGGCATAGGCGAGATAGGGAACGAGTACCTCCGGCTCGTCCGTCTCGTCGACCGACAGCCAGGCCACGGCGCTGCCGCGCTCCCGGTAGAGCTCGAGCAGCTGGGAAAGGAGCAGGGTCTTGCCGAAGCCCGCCGGAGCATCGAGCACGACGATCCGGTTGCCGGGGTCGGCTTCGAGACGGCGCAGCAGGCCCTCACGGAGGCAAGCGCTCGCGGGCAGCTTCGGGGGTGAGACTTTGGCTCTTACCAGCCAGCTCGCAATATCCGCGTGCATTGTCTCCTACACGGGCTTCTTAACCGGTCTTTTCCAGCCTTCGATGGTGACCTGGCGGGCCCGCGCGAGGGTGAGCTCCTCGCCGGGGGCGGCTTTGGTGATGGTAGAGCCGGCCCCGATGGTCGCGCCGGCGCCGATCTCGACCGGGGCCACGAGCTCGACGCCCGAGCCGATGAAAGCACCGTCGCCGATCACCGTCCGGTACTTGTTGGCCCCGTCGTAGTTGCAGGTGATGGTGCCGGCGCCCACGTTGACGTCCGTGCCAATGGTCGCGTCACCGATGTAGGACAGGTGGTTGGCCTTGCTGCCGCGCGCGATCGTGCTCTTCTTCACTTCGACGAAGTTGCCGATCTTCACCTCGTCGGCGAGCTCCGCGCCGGGCCGGAGCCGCGCGAACGGGCCGATCTCGCAAGCCGCGCCGGTCACGGCGCCTTCGAGGTGGCAGTGCGAATGCACGACCGTGCCCGCACCGAGCGAGCAGTTGCGTACCAGGTTGCCGGATTCCACCGTCACGTTGTCGCCGAGCGTCACGTCACCTTCGAACACGACGTTCACGTCGATGAACACGTCCTTGCCGCAGGTGAGGGTGCCGCGAATATCGACGCGCGCCGGGTCCGCGAAACTCACGCCCTGCTCCATGAGCTCGTCGACGCGGCGCCGCTGCAGCGCGCGCTCCGCTTCCGCAAGCTGCTTCCTGTCGTTGATGCCCATGACTTCCTTCCAGTCCGCGGCCTTGAGGCCGTGCACCGCCACGCCATCGGCCACCGCCATCGCGATGACGTCGGTGAGGTAGTACTCGCCCTGGCTGTTGTTGCTGTCGAGGCGGCCGAGCCATTGCTTCAGGCGGGCCGCGGGTGCGGCGAGCACGCCCGTGTTGATCTCGGTAATCGCCTGCTCGGCCGGGCTCGCATCCTTCTGCTCGACGTTGCGGACGACCGCGCCGTTCTCGCGCACGATCCGGCCGTAGCCGGTCGGGTCCTGCATCTCGACCGTCAGGAGCGCGAGCTCGTCGTCGCTCCCGGTCTGCAGCAATGTCCGCAGCGTGGACGGCCTCAGCAGCGGGACGTCGCCAAACAGGATGAGCACCCGGTTCGCGTCCGGGGTACCGGGCATCGCCTGCTGCGCCGCGTGCCCCGTGCCGAGTTGCTCGGCCTGGTGCACCCAGCGGATCGGCTGGCCCTCGAACGCGGCGCGCACTGCCTCGCCCCCGTGGCCGTGCACGACGCACACGTCGGCGGCGCCGGCCGCGCGCGCGCAGTCGATCACGTGCTGCAGCAATGGCTTGCCGGCCAGCGGATGCAGGACTTTCGGGATCGCCGACCGCATGCGCTTGCCCTGGCCGGCCGCGAGAATGATGAAGCTGACTGCCAAAAGAACGTCCCCTGGATTCCCGGCGCATGATAGCGCAACGCCCCGGCGGGCGACCGCGCGCAACTCCGCGGAGGTTTTTGCGGAATGATAACCATTCGTATCCCGCGCTGCCCGGCTGGCGTATGCTGTTCCTTTGGGTCCAGGGAGGTCCCCATGCCCTGCCGCTCGCTCGTCCCTGCCGTGCTGGCACTCCTGCTCGGCGCCTGCAACGGCGAGATCTACGTGCGCGACGGCGTGACCGACGGCGATACTTTTTACCTGGCCGAGCGGGCCCTGCACGACCCGGATCCGGCGTTGCAGAGCTGGGTGCGTTACAGCCTGGCGAAAAGCGTCTGCCAACTGGAGCTCGGCGGCGACAACCCCGCGCGCGCCACCTCTTTCGAGTGCGAGCTCACCGCTCGCGAGCACCTGGTCGAAGCCTGGATCGCCGCGCGCGCCGAAGCACCCGGGACGCCCGACGACCGCTACCTGGAAGCGTTGCGGGCCGTGGCGCAGGCGGACCTGCTGCCCGAGTACGTCTGGCACTACTTCAGGAAGTCCGGGTGGCAGCCACCGACCGGCCTCGAGCCGGGGCGCTTCGACGCCTGGCGCCGCCGCCACCTGGCCGGGCACGAGCCGGAAACTCACCTGGTCGGTTCCTGGGGCTATGCGCCCGGTGCGCGCGCGGCGCGTCGGTAGCGCCTTGTCAATCGCCCTCGAGCGTCAGAACCCGGCATCCCCCGTCGGCCACGCCGGGCTGTCCCCGAATTGCTGCCCCCGCTCGTCGACGTAGCGGATTGCCTCTTCCATGATCTCGAGGCCTTGCCGGAGCGTCTTCTCCTCCATGTTGAGCGCCGGGTACATGCGGATGTTGTCCTCGCGATCGCTGATCGCCCAGACGCCGTTCTCCAGCATCCGGCTGCGGACCGCCCTCGCGTACCACCAGTCCTTCTCGCCCGCCTCGGGGCTTCGGATGCCGACGCCGAGCAGTAGCCCGCTGGTCCGCACTTCGCGCACGATCCCGTAACGCTCCCAGCCGCGCATAATCCCGGCGGCGATCTCGCCGAGCCTGGCCGCGTGCGCGATCACGCCGTCGCGCTCGAAGATCTCGAGCGTCTTCAGCCCGGCGGCGCAACCGGCCGGCGTGCCGGCGAAGGTCGAGCCGGAGTGGAATTCCGGGCAGTCGCCCAGGATCTCGTCCTTGGCCGCAATGCCCGCGCAGGGCGCGATGCCGCCGGAAAGGTTCTTGCCGACCACGAGGATGTCCGGCAGCACGTCGTAATGCTCGATCGCCCACATCTTTCCCGTGCGGCCGAGGCCGGTCAGCACTTCGTCGATCACGAGCAGCCAGTCGTTCTTGTCGCAGAGCTCGCGCAGGCCGCGGATGAAGCGCCGCGGCGGGATCCAGTTGCCGCCTTCCGCGAGGCCCGGTTCCACGATGACCGCCGCGATCGAATCGCGCGGGGCGATGCTTTGCGGCACGTGGTTGTCGAGGTACCAGAGGCAGTACTCGACGTACTGGTCGAGCTCCATGCCCGCCGGGCGGCGGTCGGTGAACGGGTAGGGCGCCTTGATCACGCCGCCGGTCCACGCCTCGAGGTAACGGTTCAGCCCGCTGTCGAAGCCGCACATGAGCTTCGTGCCGAGTCCCATGCCGTGGTACGCCGAGCCGAACGTGATCACGTAGCGGCGCTTTTTCTTCGTCAGCGCCAGGTGCACCGCCGCTTCGGCGGCGTCCGTCCCGGACACCTCGTAGTTGAAGCGCGGCAGCGCTTGCTGCGGCATGATTTCGGCCAGCCGCTCCGCGAGCTCGTAGCGCAAGGGATGATCGTAGTGGAAGCCATAGCGCCGGTGCGCGGCATCGACCGCCTCGATGATCTCCGGGTTCGCATTGCCGACGGGGTTCGTCGCCCAGCCGTTCTGGAAATCGATGTAGCGCCTGCCGTCGACGTCCCACACGAAGTCGCCTTCCGCCCGGTCCACGACGATCTGGCTGGCGACTTCGAAGCCCCGGCCTTCCGCTTTCTCGAGCTCCTTTTCGAATCGCAGGCCGTCCTTGAACAACGGGATGCCGCGTTCCAGCCACTCGCGGGTCTTCGGTCCAGGTATTTGCCTTCCTGTCATCTCGTACCTCTGTCGTTTTCGTTCGGTTCGATTACAAGGTAATGATTCGGTCGGCCCGGTTCCACCACCTGCAAGCCGGCGACGAGAGTGCGCGGAGCCGCGGTGGCGAAACGACGCGTAGCGCAGGGCATTGGCGATCCGGATGCGAAGGATTGGACGATGGAAAGACGGTCCTACGGCAGCATGTGTAACCGTCTATAATAGATTGACAGGTTACGGCTCCAGTTATACCCTGAACCGTCCGACCCGGTCTGTTCGCGGAGCGCACCATGCCAGCCATCAACCTTGCCGAAAAGCTCGCCACCTTCGAAGGGCACTGGCAACCGCGTGTTGTCGGCCAGTTCAACGGCCACGACCTCATGGTCGTCAAGGTCAGGGGCGAGTTCGTCTGGCACAAGCATGACGACACTGATGACTTTTTCCTCGTCCTGAAGGGCCGCATCACCATCCGCATGCGCGAGGGTGACGTTTCCCTGGGGCCGGGGGAGCTGTTCGTCGTGCCCAGAGGGGTCGAGCATTGCCCCGTCGCGGAAGAGGAGGCGCACGTCTTGCTCATCGAGCCCGCAGGGACACCGAACACGGGCGACGCGGCTACCGCCGCTCCCCGGCGGGTCATCTAATAAGGAGCCTCTGTACATGGTCGGGCGGAAGTACCCTGTCCACGACTTCTGCAGGGGCTGCCTGGGCCGTGCCGGCCAGGTAGTGGGCGCGGAGGTAAGTGGACCGCGACGGAGGGCTGGCACGTGGAGATCCTGACCCGCCGGTTCCTGCTGCGCGATTTCCTGCCGGAAGACGCACCGGCTTTCAAGGCATACCACGCCGATCCCCGCTCTCTCGAGTTCTACGGTGCGGAGCAGGCGACGGCCGGTCATGCCGGGGAGTTGCTCGATCTCTTCCGGGCGTGGGCCGCCGAGCAACCGAGACGCAACTGCCAGCTCGCGATCGTGCGGCGCGACGCAACGCAAATGCTCGTGGGTTGCTGCGGCCTGCGGAGCGCCGATGCCGTGCGGGGCACTGCAGAGCTCGGCATCGAGCTGGCGCCGGACTACTGGGGCCGCTACAAGTATGCCACCGAGGTGCTGCAGTCCCTGGCCCGGTTCGGCTTCGACGAGCTTGGGCTACAGGAGATTTTCGGTAGCACCGTCAGTGCCAATCGCCCAATAGTGCGGCTGCTGGAGTCCTCCGGCGCGACGACAATCGTCGGTATCACTCCCCGCTGGATGTCCGCGAACGGCTGGACCCAGGTCGAGTGGCGGCTGGCACGAGCCGATTGGAACAGCAGGCTTCCGGCGACCCGGCGCTAGCTTTGACATCACGATGCAGTAGCATCATGATGCAACGATGCGTACTACCATCGATCTTCCCGAGGACCTGCACCGCATCGCGGTGGCGCTCGCCCGCCACAATCGATGCAGTCTCAGCCACACGGTGGCCGAGCTGGTGCGCCGGGGCCTGGAAACGCGCGTCGGCGAGGGCGAGCCGCCCGCCTACCGGATCGATGAAGGTACCGGCCTGCCGGTGGTCAGCTCGAAAAGGCCGATCACGCCCGAAGACGTCGAAAGCCTCGACGACGAGCCGTGACCGCGGCGCCGCAGGCGACCTTTCTTCTCGACGGCAACGTGCTGGTCGCGCTGGCCGATGCCAGTCACGTCCACCACGTTGCGGCGCGCGACTGGTTCGTCGAATGCACGGCCCCGTTCGCCACCTGCCCCATCACCCAGGGCACGTTGCTCAGGATGCTGATGCGCGGCGAAGCCGTTCCGTCCGTCGACGCGGCGGTGCAGGTGCTGGCCGGCTTCACGGCGCATCCACGGCACCGCTTCTGGCCGGACGATATCCCCTACGCGGAGGTAGCCTGGCAGGGCGTCCTGGGTCATCGCCAGGTGACGGACGCCTACCTGGCGGCGCTGGCGCGCCGCAACAGCGGCAAGCTCCTGACGTTCGACAGCGGACTCGCGGCCCTGCATACCGATGTCGGGGTGCTCGTCGGGAGCCTCCCGTAGCAGCGGTGCTCGTCGGGAGCCTCCGTTAGTCCGCGACCGGGGTAAAGTGCAGGTCGTCGTAGTCGTAGCTAAAGTCGGCGAGCGGCGAAACCGCCTTCATGCTGATACTCGCGACGTCGCCTTCGGCATCCAGCGCAAAGGTGACGTAGGCCGGCTCGATCGCCTCGTCGGTCCAGTGCGTGCGGAAGGTGTCGTACTGCCAGTGCTCCAGCGCGCCCCGCATGTTCGGGGTCTGGAGAAAATCGAGCGTCAGCTCACCGTCTTCAATAGTGATCGCGATCGGCCCGTACCACGGATCCGCGTAATCACCGGCGTAGTCCGCCAGCGGCAGGGACGGCCCGACGTCCGCCGGCTCGGCGGTGTCCGCCTGGAAACCTTCGAGTGCAGCGGCGTCCCGCTTCTTGACGAAGGCCATGAACTTTTCCGGCCAGTCCCCTTGCGGCGCGCCGAGGTAATGGTCGACCAGCTCCCAGCCGAGGCCGAGTAACGCCTCGCCGTCCTCCGAGTTGACGACGAGGAACAACCCGACGTTCTTTTCCGGAATAAGGGTAACCAGCGTCTGCACACCGAACACCGCGCCGCCGTGACGCACGATCTTCACGCCGCGATAGTCCTGCACGCCCCAGCCGAGGGCATACATCGAAAAATTCGGCGTCAGCGCGGCAAGGTCGCCGGGATAGCCGCCGATCGGCAGCGTGGTGACCGGCGTCCACATCTCGCGCGCCTGCTCGGCGCTCCACAGTCGCTCCTCGCCGTCCGGGAGTTGCCCTTGCGCAAGCTGGATCAGCATCCAGCGCGCCATGTCGTTCGCGCTGCTGGCGATACCGCCGGCCGGCGCGGCATTGCGGCCCAGCGCGTCGCGCTCGTCCAGCACCTCCTGGGTGCCGATGCCGCGGAAGGCGCCGTCCAGGCGCGCGTGCGGCCAGGCCCGGTTAGCGGTGTCGAAGCGCGCTTCGAGAGTGGTCGTCGAGCTCGTCATGCCGGCGGCCGCCAGTATTTCTTCCGCGACGAACTGCTCCCAGCTGCGCCCCGTCACGTCCTCGATGAGCTGCCCCGCGGCGACGTACAGCACGTTGTCGTAGGCGTAGGCGCTGCGGAAGCTGGTCTCCGGCTTGATGTAGCGCAGCGCTTCGACGGTTTCACGCCGCGAGCGGTTGGTGCGCGGCACGAACATGAGGTCGCCCGCACCGAGCCCCAGGCCGCTGCGGTGCACCAGGAGGTCGCGGATCGTGATCTCGCGCGTGACCCACGGATCGTACATTTTGAACCACGGCATGTGCTCGATGACCGCGTCATCCCACTCCATACGACCCTGGTCGACGAGCAGCGCAAGCGCGGCAACCGTGAACGCCTTCCCGGTCGAGCCCGTCGGGAAGATCGTGTCGGCATCGACCTTCCCCCGCTCGCCGAGCTTGCGCACGCCGAAGCCGCGGGCGAACGTCACCTCGCCGTTCTCGACGATCGAAATCGCCATGCCCGGCACCCCGACCGCTTCGCGCACGGCTTCCGCACGTGCTTCGAAGTTCTCCGGCGGCGCCGCGAAGGCAGGCAAGGTCACTACCAGCCAGAGCGCGGCCAGTCCCGCGCAAAGCATTGTTCTTGAGGTCATGTGCATTGCCCTTCCCCGTTGCTCATTCCCCGATCGGCTATGCCAACCGAAACCCGGACGGTTCCGTCCGCATCGCTCGCCGCGCAGGGAGCACGACTGCGCGCGGATCCCGGGCGTCAGGCCAGGCACGCGTCCACCAACCGTTCGAAAGCGGCGCCGCCCCGCATCGGGTCGGCTACCGGGAGCTGCAGCCGTGCCGATTCCTCCGCCAGCAGCCGCAACGCATCGGCATCGGGGAGATGCGACGTATTGAGCGACACGCCGGCGCAGCGGATGCCCGGATTGGTACGCCCGCCGAGCTTCAGGTTCAGCTCGATCGTTTCCTCGATGCTCGGCAAGGGATACCCGGGTATGCCGAGCATCGAGCGGCGCTCCGGATAATGGCAGACCACGATCACGTCCGGCTGGCTGCCGTGCAGCAGCCCGAGGGATACGCCCGCGAACGCGGGGTGAAAGAGCGAGCCCTGGCCTTCGATGACGTCCCAGTGACCGGGTGCGGCGTCCGGGCTCAGCAGCTCGGCCGCGCCGGCCGCGAAGTCGCTGACGACCGCGTCCATCGGGATACCGCCGCCGGCAATGAGGATGCCGGTCTGCCCTGTCGCCCGGAAATCCGCGTCGACGCCGCGCGCGGTGAAAGCGCGCGTCAGCGCCAGTGCCGTGTACTTCTTGCCCAGCGCGCAATCGGTACCGACGGTTAGCAAGCGTTTGCCGGTCCGTTTGCGCCCGGTCCCGGTAGGAATGTCGGCGGGCGGCCGGCGCACGTCGACGAGTCGCCGCCCGTGCTCCTGTGCCGCCGCGGCCAGCACGGGATTATCCCCCAGCCGCGCGTGCATGCCTGAAACGATGTCGAGTCCCGCCGCCAGCGCTTCGATTAGCGCGGGAACCCAGTTCTCCCGGATGCTGCCGCCGGCATTCACGACTCCGATAACCAGGGCGCGCGCACCTTTCGCATGCGCCTCGGCAGGCGTCATGAAGGGCAATCCCACGCTCAAGGCCTCGCGCGCGCTGGCGTATTCGCCGACGCAGCGCTCCGGAGCCCAGTCGCGCAAGCCGAATGCGGTCTTGGCAAACGCCGGCTCCGTGACGTCCCCGAGGAACAGGAGGTAGGGCTGCGGCAACTCCCTTGGCCCCGGCGGCATGGCCGCGCCCGATTTAGCGGTCACCGCCGCGATCAGAAATCCACGCCGACCATCAAACCGAGGGTGCGTGGACGAATGATGGAGACCTGGGCCGCGTTCCCCGGCACACCCGGCCCGAAGCCGGTCAGCGACAGGATGCCGGGCTCGTCTGTCACGTTGTGCGCATAGAGCTCGACGGTCCAGCGGCCCGTCTCCAACCCGGCCCGGAGATCCAACGTGGTGTACGACGGCGCATAACGAATCGGGTCGGCCGGACCGGGCGATCCGAAGCCCGAGCTGCGTTCGCCCGTGTAGCTCACGTCACCGCCCACCCAGGCGATCATGTCGCCGGTCAGCACCCACTCGTAATCGGCCCCGAGCGTTGCGCTCCAATCGGCAACCCACGGCAGGGGATCGCCGTCGAGCCCGCCGACAACCGGATCGGTATCCTGGGTCAGGTTGGCGTCCGTCCACGCACCGTTCAGCGAGAGCTGCAATCCGTCGACCGGCCGCACGGCGGCCGTGAACTCCAGCCCCTTGCTCTCGGCGGTGCCGCCGTTCGCGTTGAACCCGACGTTTTCCATGACTGCGAAGAGCTGTATGTCATCCCAATCCTGGAAGAACGCCGCGAGCTCCAGAGATACACCGGCGTCCGCCCAGTCGGATTTGAAGCCCACCTCGTAGCTCGTGAGCGTGTCGGAGTCATAGCTCCCGGGGACGCCCGGCGGTGTGCCGGGCGGGAGTACGTTCGGGCCGCCCGGACGATAACCGGTTGCAATACGTCCGTAGACAGCGCTGTCGTCCGAGAGCTGGTAGCGGGGCGCGAAGGACCAGGTGAACACGTCCTCCGAGGACTCTGCCTTGTCGAACTCGAGGATACCGCCGCCGAGCGCCGTCTGGTCGAGACGTTGGGTCGCGCTCTGCTCGTTGCGGCTAGCGCGGGCGCCGAGGCTGAGCTCGAAGCGGTCCGTCAGGTGCCACGTGGCGTTGCCGAACGCCGCGTATTCGTCGTACTCCGATACCAGCTTTGCGACCGCGAGCGGCGGCAAGCCCTCGGCAATCGTGTCGGTGCCGGCTTCGACCATGAAGACTTCCTGCGGGTCTATCCCGGATTCTTCACGCGTGTAGTACAGGCCGGCAAGCCACTCGACGACCTGGTCGTCCGGTGACGCAAAGCGGATCTCCTGGGTGAACTTGTCCGTGGCGGTGATCTGCTGCTGCAGCGCGGAGAGCGGCCGCGTGGCCGCATCGCCGAAGAACAAGGTCACGAATTGGGCAAAGTTGATGCCGGGCGCGGCAACGACGAGCGCGCCGTCGTCCTGGAAATCCTGTTCGAAGGTGCTGAAGCTGGTCGAGGAGAGCAGGCTGCCGGCCTCGACGTCCCAGTTCAGCTCGGCGCTGTAGATCCGGTACTCGGTGTCGGTGGGCTCGCGATGGTACTGCGAGCGCACCATGCCGCCATAGAGCGGTTCGTACGTCTCGGGGTCGGCCTCGAACACGTCGGAGCCCTCGCTCTCGATGTTCTGGAACAGGGCGGAGACCTTCGCGGTGAATCCGGCGCCGGAGTCGTACAGGCCGGCCACGCGCCCGCCGAACGTGTCGGCCTCGTTCAGGTTGTCGAGCACCAGGGTACCGTCGACTACGTTGTTCGCCGGATCGGTGAGGCTCGGGATGGGGTTGTTGCCGATCGAATCGACGAAGCCGTCGTCGAAACGGTAATAGCCGCTCGCGCGCACTGCGAAGTTTTCGGAAAGCGGCAGGTTGATGACGCTCCTGGCCGACCAGCCCAGATCGCCGGACTCGACGTCCTCGACGCTTGCCTGTGCCCGGAACTCGAACGCGTCGGTGCTCGGGTCGTTGGTTACGAACCGGAGCACACCGCCCAGCGAGCTGGCGCCGTACAGTGTGCCTTGTGGGCCGCGGAGCACTTCCAGCCGCGCGACGTCGAACGTGTCGAAGTCCCCGGAAAGAATCGCGGCGTTCGCAAGCCCGGTGCTGGAGCCGAACGGCACCTCGTCCACGTACACGCCTACGGTCGAGGCGACGCCGCCGGTGTTGACGCCGCGCAACGTTATCCGCGACACGCCCGGCGTGCTGCTTTGGAGGCTCAGGCCCGGTATGAGCTTGAGGTAGTCCTCGAAGTTGGTGGCCTGCTGCCGTTCGAGGGTCTCGGCGCTCACCACGGTGATGGACAGCGGGATCTCCATCAGCGTTTGCTCGCGTTTCTGGGCGGTCACCACGATCTGTTCCAGGTCGGTGCCGGGGCCAACGCCCGGCTCCTGCGAGCGGGCGCTGCCCGCCGCGAGCACGAGACTCGCGACAGCCGCGACCAGGTATGCCGGTAGCGGGGACAAGCCAGTCGGGCAGTTCATGGCGATCTCCTCTAAGTCGTTGTCGCCTTGTTCAATAGTTGGTGTTGAAGCCGATCAGGTGGAACGCGAGCGCCACCCAGAGCACGGTGCCGAATGCGATCACCAGCACCAGGCTCCAGGTCTTGGCCGGCCAGCGGCGCTGCCCGGTCCACACACGCCAGGCGTGCCACAGCGAGATAATGAAAGAACCGAGCAGGATGACGAGGCTCAGGAGCTGCAAGGCCAGCAGCCATGAATCGAGCGCGCCGGACAGCATCGCCAGGTCCGAGAACATGGCCTGCACGGTCGCCATCCATGCAACGAGAACGGCGAGGGTCGCGACCGCGGCGATTTTTGCCCAGCGGTACGCCCTGAGATCCGGGCCCGCAAACATCGCGGGCTGGCTATAGCGCCGCCGCACGATTGCCTTGACCGGCCACAGGAGCGCCGTCAGCAGGAGGGCAACGAGGCTAGCGTTGAGGAACGGCAGCAGCCAGGACGATGACTTCCACCAGGGCGCGGGCTCGAACACCATGAACGGCGAGAACGCGTCGATGCTGAAACGCTGCACGACGCCGTCCTGCACGACCGCCGC
>CBFGSB010000079.1:0-13522 GCA_965651325.1 uncultured Chromatiales bacterium
CCCCTCCCCCGGCCACGGCTACGCCTCAGCAGCGGTGGCGGGTTCAAGATCGCGTGCGGTTTCCGCTGGCTCCCAGCAGCGGTGGCGGGTCGAAAATGGCCCGCGGTTCGGGCTTGGGCGGGAACCCTACTTGTGGTCGGTGGGGTGGATTGCGATTTCGTTGTGGCGGGTGAAGACCGGTTCGTGGTGCTGCTTCAGGGCGTTCGCCAGTTTTTCCGTCATGTAGACGGAGCGGTGCTGGCCACCGGTGCAACCGATCGCGACGGTCAGGTAGGCGCGGTCGAAGCTGACGTATTCCGGGATCCAGCGCAGCAGGAACGCGAGGATGTCCTCGTACATCTGCATGAAAACCGGCTGGGCGTCGAGGAAGGTGCCGACCGGCTCGTCAAGCCCGGTGAGCGGGCGCAGCTCGTGCTGCCAGTAGGGGTTGGGCAGGGAGCGCAGGTCGAACACGAAATCCGCGTCCGCCGGTATGCCGTGCTTGTAGCCGAAGGACTGGATCAGCACCGACAGCATGCTTTGCTCGCGCGGTTCCACCCGCTGGCGGATCGTATCGGCGAGCTCGTAGACGCTGCTGCGTGACGTGTCGATGATCAGGTCCGCGGCATTGATCACCTGGCCCAGGAGCTCCCGTTCTTCCTCGATGGCCGTGCGCAGCTCGGTGCCGGTGCGGTCCAGCGGGTGCCGGCGCCTGGTTTCGCTGTAGCGCTTCAACAGGATGTCGTCGCTCGCCTGCAGGAACAGGAGATCCGTTTGCACGTTGTTCCGCCGCAGCTCGTCGATCAGGGCGGGCAGGGTTTCGAGGTCCTGCTGGCGGTTGCGGGCGTCCACGCCGACGGCTACCCGTACCGGGGACCGCTCGTCGATGCGGCTGACTTCCTGCAGCAGGGATTTCAGCAACGCGGCGGGCATATTGTCGATGCAATAAAAGCCGAGGTCCTCGAGTGCGTGCAAAGCCACGCTCTTGCCCGAGCCGGACAGGCCGCTGATGATGATCAGCCGCATGTCGGGGGAATCGGCGGATGCGGGCTCGCTGCGTGTGTCAGCCATGCCCGGCTTCCTTCCAGTCGGCGCCGTCCTGCCGCGGGGCGGCCTGCAGCCGCCGATACAGCTCGTCGGTGTCACGCGATGCGCGCAGCCGTGCGCACCACTCGCGGTCGGCCAGCAGGCGGGCGACCTGCTCCACGGTTGCGCGGTGCGCGGCGTCCAGTGCTTCCGGCACCATCAAGCCGAACACCAGGTCGACCATCTCGCCGTCCGCCGCGTCGAATTCGACCGGGGCGGCCAGCTTCACCACGGCGGCGCGCTCCGCTTCGATTCCGCTCACGCGGCAGTGCGGAAAGGCGATGCCGCGCGCCAGGCATGTGCTGCCCAGCCGCTCGCGCTCGACCAGGCTGGCAAAAACCTGCTCGCTCGCGATCTCCTGCTCGGCCCCCGCGAGCAGCTCGCTCAGGATTTCCAGGCAATGCTTTTTGCTGCGCGCCTGTACGTTGCAGGCAACGCGGTCGGGTTTGATGAGTTCTTCAAAGGTCACTGGCATGTGCGAGCCGTGCTGCCGGCGCGTCGGCCGGCAGCACGGCATCTGTCCGGGTCAGCTTATTCGTCGCTTGTCGGTCTTGCGGGCGTGATGGTCGGCGAGCTTTTCCTTGTACTTTTTCACTTGCCGTTCCAGTTTGTCGACGAGTGCGTCGATGGCGGCATACATGTCTTCATCCGTCGAGCCTGCATATATCTGTCCCCCGTTGACGTTGACCATAGCTTCGGCTTTGTGCCGCAGCTTTTCAACGGTGAGCACACAGTGTACGTCCGACACCATATCGAAGTGCCGTTCGATCT
The DNA here is from genome assembly GCA_965651325.1 of uncultured Chromatiales bacterium. Classification (GTDB taxonomy): domain Bacteria; phylum Pseudomonadota; class Gammaproteobacteria; order Steroidobacterales; family Woeseiaceae; genus IDS-8. Next base: position 1,837 of record CBFGSB010000079.1, read on the forward strand.
TCTCGATCTTGTTTTCGACGTAGTTTCTCAAGGCAGCGGTTATGTCTACATGATGGCCCGTAACACTCAGTTGCATGATTTTCTCCCGAGTCGTGCTCGTCTGCGGTCGATCCGCCCCCGCGCTCGAGATCGCCCTGTCGACGGTTTATGGAAAATTACCGGGTCAGTTACCGACTTCGCCTCACCTCCTAAGTGACGTTGTCAAAAAAGGCCCCGCCATCACCGGGGGGCTCGTACCTTGCGTTCGCTCGACGAGGCGATCTTCATCGCCTCGCGGTATTTGGCCACGGTCCGACGCGCGACGGAGATGCCTTCGTCGGCCAGGAGCTTCGCGATTTTGCTGTCGCTCAGAGGTTTCGCCGGGTTCTCGCTGCCGATCAGCTTCCTGATCTTGGCGCGCACGGAGATCGATGACTGGTCTTCTCCGGCAGCGGTCGTCAGGTGGCTGGAAAAGAAGTACTTGAACTCGAATACGCCGCGCGGCGTGTGCATGTACTTGTTGGTCGTCACGCGCGAAATCGTGGATTCGTGCATCCCGATTTCCTCGGCGACGTCACGCAGGACGAGCGGTTTCATGGCTTCGTCGCCGCGGTCCAGGAATTCGTGCTGGCGCGACACGATACAGGTCGCGACCTTCAGGAGGGTCTCATTGCGAATCTCGAGGCTGCGCACGAGCCAGCGCGCTTCCTGGAGTTGCGTGCGCAGCGCCGCGTGATCCGTGCTGCCGCGCAGGAGCTGCGCGTACCGCTGGTTGACGGAGAGCCGCGGGATACCCGAGGAGCTGATCTCGACCGTCCAGCGATCGTCGATCTTGCGGACGAACACGTCCGGGACGACGTATTCCGCTGCCGCATTGCTCACCGCCTGCCCGGGTCTCGGATTGCAGGCCCGGATGAGCGCCAGCGCGTCGTGCAGCTCGTCCTCGGACACCCGGTAGGCGCGGCGAAGCTCCGCGTATTCCTGGTTTCCGATGGCGTCCAAATGGTCGCGTGCGAGCTCGAGCGCGAGCTTCAGCCCCGGCGTGGAGCGCTCGAGCTGCCCGAGCTGCAGGGTGATGCACTCAGACAGCGAGCGCGCGCCGATGCCCGCCGGATCGAAGCGCTGCACTTTTTCCAGCACCCGCTCGACTTCGCCGGGGCTGACCGCCGAATTGTCGCCAATGACGTCGATCACGTCGGCGACCTCGGTCAGGAGATAGCCGTCATCATTGATCGAATCGATGATCGCCTCGCCGATCACGCTCTCGCGCGGCGTGAAATCCTCGAGCTCGAGCTGCCACAGCAGGTGCTCCCGTAGTGACTGGCCGCTCTGGTCGGCGTATTCGTTGATCGGCCGCCCTTCGCCGTTCCAGCTCGTCTCCTGGATACGCTCCATCGGGTTGGTCTGCCACGTGTCCTCGGGCTTGATGGCTTCGACTTCGGCCGTGGCTTCCGTGCTGGTTTTCGGGACGTCGGGGAGGTCCTCCATCTCCAGCATGATGTTTTCTTCCAGGGCATCCTGGATTTGCGCGGAGAGGTCCAGCACCGGTAGCTGCAACAGGCGTATGGCCTGCTGCAATTGCGGGGTCATCGTCAGCGACTGGCCGAGCTTGAGTTGCAGGGAAGGTTTCAACATGCGATCACGGGCGCTCCGAGCCGCTAATCGGCGCCGCCATCAATACACAAGTCAAATAGTGGATCAGAGCTTGAACTCCTGTCCGAGATACACCTCTCGAACGTGCTGGTTGGCCAGGATGTCGTCGGGCGGGCCCGATGCAATCAGGCTGCCTTCATTCAGTATATAGGCTCTTTCGCAAATTCCGAGGGTCTCCCGAACATTGTGGTCGGTAATCAGTATACCGATCCCGCGATCGCTCAAGTGTTTGATTATGCGTTGGATGTCCAGCACCGAGATCGGGTCTACGCCGGCGAACGGCTCGTCCAGCAGCACGAAGCGCGGGTTGGCGGCCAATGCGCGTGCAATCTCCACGCGACGCCGCTCGCCGCCGGACAGGCTCATCCCGATCCCGGTGCGCACGTGGCCCACGTGCAGCTCGTCGAGAAGCTGGTCGAGCTCCTGCTCGCGGCCGGCGCGATCGAGGTCCTCGCGGTTTTCGAGGATCGCGAGGATGTTTTGTTCGACCGTCAACTTGCGGAATATGGATGCTTCCTGCGGCAGGTAACCCAGGCCCATCGCCGCTCGCCGGTGCATGGGCAATGCCGTGAGATCGTGGCCGTCCAGGAGGATACGGCCGCGGTCGCAGGGGATGAGGCCGACGATCATGTAGAACGCCGTCGTCTTGCCGGCGCCGTTCGGCCCGAGCAGCCCGACCACCTCTCCGCTCCTGATTTCGAGTGAAATCCCTTTGACGACTTCGCGGAACTTGTAACGTTTCGAGATATCCTCGACGCTCAGGATACTCATCGACCGCCTGCTTCGTCGGGACTGTCCTGGTTGTCCTGCGCGGACTGGTCCGCGGCATCGTTTTCCGGCGCCGTGTCGGCGGGATTCTCCGGCGTGTAGGTGATCCTGACCTTGGAATCGCCGGCGGCCCCCGATTGGGCCTTGATGCGCTGTTCCTTGATGTTGTAGACGAGGTACTCGCTCGAGATCTGGTTTCCGCCCTCGGTGATCGTGGCATTTTGCGAGAACTCCACGGTGCCGTTCACGAGGTCGTAGACGAACCTGCCCGCTTCGGCGTATGTCGCCTTATCGCTGTCCGGGCGCTGCATCCGGAAAATAGCCGGCGACCCGGTGACGACGGCAGTTGTCAGCTCGTTGTCCTCGAACGTGAGGTCGGCCGTTTCACTCTCGAGATGACCCTGCAGCGTGTCGATGACGACGTTGCCGGCGAGATGCCACGCGCTGTCCGCGGCTTCGAGGTTACTGGTCCGGCCGCGGTCCGCCTGGATGGAGATGTTGCCCTGCATCAGCCGCAGCCCGCGATACACGAGCATCGAGCGGTCCATGTCGGCGTAATCCGCAAATACCGTGATCGGCAACTGGCGATCGGATTCCTGTGCGCCGGCGACACCGGCGACGACGGCCGCCGCGGCGAGCAGCACCGCCATCGGCCGCCGCAGACGCCTGCCGCGCTGGCGATTGGAGGCATTCACGGAACGAACCTTCCGCTGACGTTGGATTTCAGTTGCAAACGATCTTCCTCGAGCAATGCTAGCATGCCGGTTGCCGTCAGGCTGCGCGACCCGACCCGGATCTGCACGCGCGCGTCGGTCTCCGCCCGGAACTTCTCGGGCTCCAGTTCCAGGTAAGGCGTGCGGATCTCGGTCGCTTCGCCGCCAAAGCCCTCCGTGCTCACCACGCGCACGTCGCCGCTCAGCACCACCTGTTCCTGGGTCCGCCCGACGACCGCCTTGTTCGCCTTGAGTGTCCACGGAACCGCGGTGTCCGGCGAGTAGTTGATCTGCACGTCCTTGAACACGATCTCCTGGCTCGTGGTTTGTTCCGCGTACTCGGCGAGAATCTCGTAGAGGAGGTTGCCCTCGTCACCCATGCCCTGGATGCGCGCCGAGCGGAGATAGAATCCGCCGCTGAAGGCCTGGGCTGCGTCTTCCGGTGCTTCCGGCCGGGTGAGGCGTGCCGAAAGATACCAGCTCGCGGCGGCGGCCAGCGCCAGGATCGCGAGCCCGGCGACGCCGCGGGCGGTCATTGCCGGGCCGGGCTCCGAAGGATGAGCTCACAGATCTCCCGCACTGCACCCAAGCCCCCCGGAGCGCGCGTGACGTAATCGGCGGCGGCCTTCACCTCGTCGACCGCGTTGGCCGGGGCGCAGGCAAAGCCGGCCGCCCGCAGCAACGGCAGGTCGGGCAGGTCATCGCCCGTATAGACGCACTGGGTCGGCGCCACCCGCAGTTGCCCGAGCAGCGACTCGAAAGTGTGCAGCTTGTCCGCTACCCCCTGGAACACGTGCGGCACGCCGAGCTCCGCCATGCGCAGGCGGACGGCTTCGGAATTGCGCGCGCTGATCACCGCCACGGCGATCCCCGCGCGCAGCAGTTCCTTGACGCCGTGACCGTCCTGGGTATGGAAGGCTTTCGATTCGACCCCGTCGTTCGACAGGTAGAAGCGGCCGTCGGTGAACACCCCGTCCACGTCGAAGGCGGCCAGCCGCAGGCCGGCGGGTAGCTCTCGTGCGCCCCCGTCGCTCACACGATGCCCGCCCGGAAGAGGTCGTGGACATTGAGTGCGCCGACCAGGCGGTTCTCGGGATCGGCCACGAGGAGCGCCGTGATCTTGTGCTCCTCCAGCAGGTGCATCGCTTCGGCCGCGAGCATGTCCGGCAAAACCGTTTTCGAACCGCGGTGCATTACCGACTGCATGTCCGTCTTGTGCACGTCGACACCGGCATCCAGCGCGCGGCGCAGGTCGCCGTCCGTGAAGATGCCCAGTATGCGGTTGTCGCCGTCGACGATGGCGGTCATCCCGAGGCCCTTGCGCGACATCTCGACCAGGCCTTCGCTGAGCCGCACGTGCTCCCGCACGGCCGGGATGGCATCGCCCGTGTGCATCACGTCGGAGACGCGCAGCAGCAGGCGTCGTCCGAGGCTGCCGCTCGGGTGCGAGCGCGCGAAGTCCTCCGCGGTGAAGCCGCGGCTTTCGAGCAGCGCCACCGCGAGCGCGTCGCCCATCGCGAGGGTGGCGGTAGTGCTGGCCGTCGGCGCAAGGTTCAGCGGGCAGGCTTCCTCGTCGACCGCAACGTTCAGGTGCACGTCGGCGGCCTTGGCGAGCGTGGATCCGGGCTTGCCCGTCAGCGACAGGAGCTTCGCACCCATGCGCTTCACCAGCGGCAGGATGGTGACCACTTCCTGGGTTTCGCCTGAATACGACACGGCGAGCAGCAGGTCCTGGTCGGTGATCATGCCGAGGTCGCCATGGCTGGCTTCCGCCGGGTGCATGAAGAATGCCGGTGTGCCGGTGCTCGCCAGCGTGGCCGCAATCTTGCCGCCGACGTGGCCGGATTTGCCCATGCCGGTGACGACGACGCGCCCGGTGGTCGCGAGGCACAGCTCGCAGGCCGCCACGAAAGCGCCGTCGAGCCGTTCCTTCAGCCGCACGACGGCGCGCGACTCGACGTCGAGGACGCGCGCGGCAAGCGCCAGCAGTTCGTCGGGTGACAGTTCGGCAGTCATTGGATTCCCCGGTCAGGTGCGACAGTTTATACGTTTTGGGCTCTGATACACTGCTTACCCATGAACCCGGAAGCTGTCCAGAAACTGATCGAACAAGGGCTGCCCGGAGCGACCGTGCGCGTGTCGAGCCCGGACAATACCCATTTCCAGGCCATCGTCGTCTCCGATGCCTTTGCCGGCCTGCGGGCGACCGCGCGGCACCAGCTCGTCTACCGCTGCCTCGGAGAACGCATGGGCAACGAGATCCACGCGCTCTCCATCCGCGCGCTCACGCCGGACGAATCGCAGGATGCCTAAGAAAGGCTCCCGGGTGACCCGTCGCTCCGATAAACGGTCTGTGTTGCGGTCCGGGCAGGGACACTAGCGGGCTTTGGACAAGCTGCTGATCAAGGGGGGCACCCGGCTGGAGGGCGAAATCGCGATCTCCGGCGCGAAGAATGCCGCTCTTCCCATTCTCGCCGGCACGCTGCTGGCTTCCGAGCCGGTGACCATCGGCAACGTCCCGCACCTGAAAGACGTCTCGACTACCATCACGCTGCTGCAGAGCATCGGCGCCAGGGTGACGTTCGACGACAAGCTGAACGTCGAAGTCGACGTGAGCGAGGCGACCGAGCATCGCGCTCCGTACGAGCTCGTGAAAACCATGCGCGCCTCGATCCTGGTGCTCGGCCCGCTCCTGACCCGCTTCGGCAAAGCGGACGTTTCGCTGCCCGGCGGCTGTGCGATCGGTGCGCGCCCCGTGAACCTGCACGTCCTCGGGCTGCAGGCGATGGGGGCGGACGTCAGCGTACAAAACGGCTATATCAAGGCGCGGGCCCGGCGGCTGCGGGGCGCGCACGTGGTGTTCGATACCGTGACGGTGACCGGCACCGAGAACCTCCTCATGGCCGCGGTGCTGGCCGAGGGCGAAACGGTACTGGAGAACGCCGCGCGCGAGCCCGAGGTGATCGACCTCGCGCGTTTCCTGAACGGGTTGGGTGCCGACATCGAAGGCGCCGGCGGCAGCACCATCAGGGTGCGCGGAGTGGAGTCGCTGCACGGCGGCACCTGGTCCGTCATGCCCGACCGCATCGAGACCGGTACCTACCTCGCGGCGGCCGCGATGACCGGCGGGCACGTGCGCCTGAAACGGACGGACCCGAAGAGCCTCGAAGCCGTGCTGCTGAAGCTGCAGGAGGGCGGCGCGGCGGTCGCCACCGGTGAGGACTGGGTCGAGCTCGACATGCGCGGCCGCAAGCCCCGCGCGGTCAACATCCGCACCATGCCGTACCCCGGGTTCCCGACCGACATGCAGGCGCAGTTTTGTGCGCTGAACGCCGTCGGCAAGGGTGTGGGCACCGTGACGGAGACGGTGTTCGAGAACCGCTTCCAGCACGTGCTCGAGCTGCAGCGCATGGGCGCCGACATCCGGATCGAAGGCAATACCGCGGTCTGCAGCGGTGTCGAGCGCCTGACCGCCGCGCCGGTCATGGCGACGGACCTGCGCGCGTCGGCCGGCCTGGTGCTCGCGGGTCTCGCGGCGGAAGGCGAGACCCTCGTCGACCGCATCTACCACGTGGACCGGGGCTACGAGCGTATCGAGGAAAAGCTGCGCCAGCTCGGCGCCGACATCCGCCGCACCGCCAGCTAGGGAGACCCTGGACAAGGAGCCGAACTAGCCGTGCGGGCGCTCCGCGGCGGTGAGCGTGGCCGTGAAGCGCTCGCCGTTGCGCCAGCCGTCGAGGCTGATCTGGTCGCCGGGCTCCAGCGCCGCCACGAGCAAGCGCGCCTGCTGGGCGTTGTGGATCGGCTCGCCGTTGATCGACAGGATGACGTCCCCGGGGCGCAACCCGGCGATCGCGGCCGGCCCGCCGTCGATGATGCGGGTCAGGAGCAGCCCGACGTTCGGGTCCAGCCCGAGCGCTTCCGACTGCGCGCTCGACAGTTCATCGGTCTCCAGGCCGACCCAGCCGCGGATCACCCGCCCGTGCTCCTTGATTTCATCGACCACGCCGCGCACCAGGTCCACAGGGATGGCGAAGCTGATGCCCTCGGTATCGGCATCCTCGGCGAGCACGGCAGTATTGATGCCGACGAGCTCGCCCAGCGTGTTCACCAGGGCGCCGCCTGAATTGCCGTCGTTGATGGCCGCATCGGTCTGGATGAAATTCTCGTAGGTCGTGAGCTCGAGCTGCGCTCGACCTGTCGCGCTGACGATGCCCTGGGTGACCGTCTTGGCGAGCCCGTAGGGGTTGCCGATCGCCAGCACCACGTCCCCGATCCGCAGGTTCCTGGAGCTGCCGAGCGGGATGGCCGGCATCGGGCCGAGATCGACCTTGAGCAACGCCAGGTCCGTCTCGGCGTCGACCCCGACGAGCCGGGGCCCGGCGATACGGCCGTCGGCGAGCTGGACCCAGATTTCCTCCGCGTCGGCCACCACGTGATAGTTCGTGACGAGGTAGCCCGCCGGGTCGATCACGACCGCGGACCCGAGACTTATGTTCAGCCGGTAGCGCTCGCTGTCGTTGCGTACCGGTCCCGACTGCACCAGGCGGCGGGTGTAGACGTTGGCGACCGCCGGTGCGCTGATCTCGACCGCGTCCGCGTAACTCGCTGCGACGCGGGGTGCGTTGCCCGAACGCTCGTCGAGCGACGGCAGCAGGCGCGGCTGGAGAACGACGATGATGAACGCAACCGCCAGCCCGACGACCACCGACTGGACGAGGAACACGAGTACCGATTTGAATCGCGCCACGATCACACCAGACAGCTTGCAAGCTTGCGCCGGGCGCGGCACCGTCCGGCGCCGCCTAGCCAATTTCCGGAACCGCCGTGTATAATGCCGCACTGGTTCCGCACCCAGCCCCAGCCGCCATCCTGACGGCAAATTGGGTCGGCTGCAAATCCATTGCGAACCGGTTTGGTTGCGAATAAAGCAAGAATCGCCCGGAAATGGGGCAGTGCGAAGATCAGAGTGAGGAAAGCTTGAGCAAGGCGCCGTCCGCGGGAACACAACATGCTTTGCATACCGGCTTCTCGATTCGGGTTTCGGGCATCCAGCATCCTTCTCTCGGCAAGCGCCCCGTGAAGCCGGCCGCGGCATCCCTCCCCCGGTGTTTCTCTGCTGACTCTAATCCTTTGTACTGCACCGACGCCGGGTAGAAAGGGAGCCCCTGATGACCGACGACGACGTTGACCGTAACAGACGTCATTTTTTAACTGTTGCCACCGGCGTTGCCGGGGTTACCGGCATTGCGCTGGCCTCGATACCTTTCCTTGCCTCGCTGCGTCCGAGTGCCCGCGCGCTGGCGCTGGGCGCGCCGGTCGAGGTCCCCGTCGGTTCGCTGGACGTCGGTGAGATGGTCCGTGTCATCTGGCGCGGCCGCCTCGTGTATGTCGTGCGGCGCTCACAGGCCATGATCGACCGCTTGTCCGAGGTGGTGCCGTTCCTGCGCGATCCGACGTCGGAAAACGTCGAGCAACAGCCGGAGTTTGCCCACAATCCCTATCGCTCGCTGAAACCCGAGTACCTCGTGGTCGAAGGCCGCTGCACGCACCTCGGCTGCGCGCCGCTGCCGGAGTTCCAGGTCGGCCCGGCTCCCGACTGGTACGGCGGCTTTTTCTGCCCCTGTCACGGCTCCAGGTTCGACCTGGCCGGGCGCGTCTACAAGGGCGTGCCGGCTCCGGACAACCTGGTGGTGCCGCCGTATCGATTCATCAAGCCCGACGTCATCATGATCGGCGCCGAGAACGGAGCGGCATAATGGCACGGATAGAATCGGAAATCGGCAAGCCCCGCGGCGGGCTCATCAAGTGGATCGACGATCGTTTCCCGCTGCTGGAGACGATCCGCTATCACGCGACGGAATACTACGCGGCCAAGAACTTCAACATCTGGTACGTGTTCGGCGTGCTGGCGCTGGTGGTGCTGGTCATCCAGCTCGTCACCGGCATCTTCCTCACGATGAACTACAAGCCGTCGGCGGCAGAGGCGTTCAGCTCGGTCGAATACATTATGCGGGACGTCGACTTCGGCTGGCTCATCCGCTATATGCATTCGACCGGCGCGTCGTTCTTCTTCATCATCGTGTACCTGCACATGTTCCGGGCGATGCTCTACGGCTCCTACAAGAAGCCGCGCGAGCTCATCTGGATCATCGGGATGCTGATCTTCTTCGTGCTGATGGCGGAAGCGTTCGCGGGTTACCTGCTGCCGTGGGGCAACATGTCCTACTGGGGCGCGCAGGTGATCATCTCGCTGTTCGGCGCGATCCCGGTCGTCGGGGACACGCTGGTCGAGTTCATCCGGGGCGACTACTCGATCTCCGATATCACCCTGAACCGCTTCTTTGCCCTGCACGTGGTGGCGCTGCCGCTGGCGCTAATCGGGCTCGTGTTCGTGCATATCGTCGCACTGCACGAAGTGGGCTCGAACAACCCGGACGGGATCGAGATCAAGGAGCACAAGGGACCCGACGGGACGCCGCTGGACGGAGTCGCGTTCCATCCCTATCACACCAGCAAGGACCTGGTGGCGATCATCATATTCCTGATGATCTTCTCTGCCGTCGTGTTCTTCGCCCCCGACATGGGCGGGTACTTCCTCGAGCATGCGAACTTCGAGCCGGCAAACACCAAGGCCACGCCCGAGCACATCGCGCCGGTGTGGTACTTCACTCCTTATTACGCGATCCTGCGGGCGGTGCCGAACAAGCTGTGGGGGGCCATCCTCATGGCCGCCGCGGTCCTGCTGCCGCTGTTCCTGCCGTGGCTCGACCGCAGCCGGGTCAAGTCGATTCGCTACCGGGGCTGGATCTACCGGTCCGCGCTCACGCTGTTTGCCGTCAGCTTCCTGGCCCTCGGCTGGCTCGGCCTGCAGCCGGCCACCGGGGTCTACGTCACGCTGGCACGGATCTTCTCGGTCATCTATTTCGCGTTCTTCCTGCTGATGCCTTACTACACGGCCATCGACAAGACCCGGCCGGTACCGGACAGGGTGGTCTACCATGGTTGATGTGCAGAAAGCGCTCGCGCTGGCCGCGTTGCTTGTCGGCCTGTCGGCTCCAGCCCTTTCGGGCGCGGCCGAGGAGGTCGAGTTGGAGCCAGCCGGTAACGAAATCGGCAACGTGGCGTCCCTGCAGCGCGGCGCCCGTAACTTCATGAACTACTGCTCCGGCTGCCATTCGGCGCAATACGTGCGCTACAACACGATTGCGAAAGACCTGATGCTGAACGAGGACCAGGTCATCGAGAACCTGATGTTCAATGCCGAGAAGACGTTCGAGACGGTGCAGGCGACCATGTCGTCCGAGAACGCGGCGAAATGGTTCGGGCAGCCCCCGCCGGACATGTCGCTGATCGCGAGGTCGCGCGGGACGGACTACATTTACAATTTCCTGAAAGGATTCTACCTGGACCCGGATAGCCCGACGGGCGTGGACAACCGCGTACTGGGAGGCACGAGCATGCCGCACGTGCTGTGGCGCCTGCAGGGCTACCAGGAAGCGGTGTTCGAGGAAGTCGAGACCGCCAATGGCGGGATCGAGAACGTGTTCAGTCACTTTGAACCGGTCACTACCGGGACGCTGTCTCCCGAGGAGTACAATGGCTTCGTGCGCGATACGGTCAATTTCCTCGAGTACATCAGCGAACCCGTGCGGGGAACGCGGCGGGTGCTCGGTGTCTGGGTGCTGGTCGGTCTTCTCGTGTTCCTGATCATCGCCAACATGCTCAAGAACCAGATCTGGAAGGACGTGTCCTAGTTACCGGGATCCGACCTGTGCCACAACGTGTATCCTTCCTGAGCAATCCCACATGGCAGTAATTGCCAATCGACGCTCCGTGATGACGCTGTTTTCAAAGCCGACCTGCATACATAGCCACCGCACGCGGCTGGTGCTGGCCGAGAAGAACATCAACATCGACATCGCGAATGTCGAGGGCCCGGACCTGCCCGAAGACCTGATGGACCTGAACCCCTACCACACGGTGCCGACACTGGTGGACCGGGACCTGGTCCTCTACGACTCGCGGGTCATTATCGAGTACCTCGACGAACGTTTTCCGCACCCGCCGCTCATGCCGGTCGACCCGGTGACCCGGGCCCAGTTTCGCCTGGCGCTGTTCAGGATCGAGAACGACTGGTACCCGCTGGCGGAGCAGTTCGACAACGATTCCGAGCGCAAGCAGGCGGGCAAGTCACGCAAGATGCTGCGCGAGAGCATCCTGGCGAGCGCCGATCTTTTCAGCGCCAAGCAGTTCTTCCTGAACGACGAGTTCTCGCTCGTCGATTGCAGTATCGCCCCGGTGCTGTGGCGCCTGCCGGCCTACGGCATCGACCTCGGCAGCCGCGCCGAGCCGATCGAAGCCTACATGCGGCGCGTCTTCGAACGGCGGTCTTTCCAGCAGAGCCTCACCGAGCTCGAGCAGGAGATGCGCCTCTAGGCCAGCGGCAGCCAGCCGTTCGGCGAGAAATGCGGGTCAAGGGGGATAACCGGCGCGAGCGCGGTGTTATCCTTCGGCCTCATGGACCGTCCAGGAATTATGTGAACCGTGGGCATGCCCAGCCGCTCCAAACG
>CBFGSB010000080.1:0-13346 GCA_965651325.1 uncultured Chromatiales bacterium
GCATCCGACAGCAGCGCCGTCTGCCGGAGGTGCGCCTGGAGGTGCACGCGCCGGATCTCGGCCTGCAGCGTCCCGATGCGGGCGAGCAGCGATTGCAGCGACTCCGCTTCCACCGTCTCCTGGATTCCGCGCCCTGCGAAACCGCTATCGGCGAACCCGGATCAGGATACTGCCACGCGAGCTCCCGTGAAGTGGCCCGATCGCTCGCCTGCAACCTTCACGCAGGATCCGCCGTTCGACCCCAGGCCGAGTGCGCGGAGGCAGGCTCTCCGGATCCGTTAACGATCGGCCGCATCGGTGCCGCGCCGCTGCGGCACCACCTCCTGGTCGTAGAGTTGCCCGAAATGCGCGGTGAGGTCGATACCCTTGTTCTTCTGCGCCTCGAGGTGCGCCTCGAGCGTGTCTTCGGAGTCCATGATCTGCTCGTAGAGCGGGCTGCTGTCCTGCGCGTCCTCCGGCATGCCGTCGAGGTGGCGCTCGAGGAACAGCTTGGTCGCGTGTAGCGCCTCGAACTCCTGTTGCAACGACTGCCTGATGTACTCGGACTTGTCGATAGCGCCCGCGGCCGCCGCCTGGTGGATCGCTGCAAAGCGCTCGCTGCGCCGCAGGTTGTGCAGCTCGAACACGAGGCCGGCGAGCTGGTCCCAGCCGGACGGCTGCGAGCTGATGCGTATCAGCGCGGTGCCGGCCGGCACGGTGCCGCCCGGAGAAGGGTACTCGTGCTCGGCGGCGCGTCCGGTGACCGGTTCGGCGGGGTCCCACAGCGGTTGCGGGTCGTCGCTGCTCAGCTCCTCGACCAGCCATGCCCGGATACCCTGCCGGTTCATGAGGATGGCGGCAATCTGCGGCCGGTCCTCGAGGATGACTTCAAGTTGCGCCTGCCCCGACACCGCACCCTGGATCGCGACCGCTGCAGCCGGCGCTGGCAGGGCGGCCAGAAGCAACAACGTGCCGACCAGCTTGAACATCCGACGCTCGGGCACTAGAGCGCCGGCAGGTTCGGCTTCAGCACCATGAGCGCGACGGCGATCAATGGCGCGAGCAGGGCAATCGAGCCCCACACCTGCCAGCTCCGGTAGCGTGCGTGGAACGCGGCTTGCTTGTCACTGTCGCGCTCGGCCTCGCCCGCGAGCCGCACGAGCTCGCGCTGTAGCGGCGCCACCCGCATGCCGAAGGCGGCGCCGGAGATTACGAACAGCACGATTCCCCAGAGGATCCAGCCGGTGCCGAGGATCGACAGATCACCGCTGAGCGCCGCGACAATCCCGCTCACCAGCAGCCCGACGGCGCCCGGCCCGGTGAACAGTCGATCGGCGCGGATGATGCCCTCGAAGGTGCGGCCGATGAGCGCGTAGTCGTTACTGCGGAGGGCGTTGACCGCCCAGAATACGCCGACCGTGATGTTGCCGACGAAGAGGATCGCGGACACGACGTGTACCAGTTTCCAGATCAGGTAGGCCATTGCGTCTCCAGGTTGGCTATGGATTCAAGCTTGTCACCGGCGATGCCGGACAGCGACAGCAAGCCGCGAGCGACTCGCGAGGATTCCGCCTATACGGCGGTAACCACCACCGGCGCACCGCGCGTGATGATCATCGTGTGCTCGTACTGGGCCGAGAGGTTGCCGGGCTCGGCGAGCAGCGTCCAGCCGTCATTGCCTTCGCTCACCTGCCGGCTCTTCGTGGACAGGAACGGCTCGATCGTGATCACCGCGCCTTCTTCCAGCACCCGGCGATCGCGCGGCGCGCGGTAGCCCGGAATGTGATCCGGCGCTTCGTGCAGGGCGCGGCCGACGCCGTGGCTGCCGAGGTTCTCGATGATACGGAAGCGGTGCTGTTTCGCGGTGCGCTCGATAGCGGCACCGATGCCGTTCAGCGGCGCGCTGGCGCGAGCGGCCCGCATCGCGGCGGCGAGTGCTTGCCGGGTGGCGTGGCACAGCCGGTTCTTGAGGTCGGAGGAGGGCGGCACGACCCCGGTGCCCCCGGTATCGGCGAAATAGCCGTCGAGCTCCGCGGAGACGTCGATGTTCACGACATCGCCCGCGCGAATGATGCGGTCCCCGGGTACGCCGTGCGCCGCTTCCTCGTTGATGCTGATGCAGGTGGCGCCCGGGAAATCATAGGTGAGCTGCGGCGCCGAGCGCGCGCCTTCGCGCTCCAGCAGCGCCGCGCCGAAGCTGTCCAGCTCGCGCGTCGTCATGCCCGGCTCCATCGCCGCGAGCATCTTCTTCAGCACGATCGCGACCACGCGGCCCACGCGCTTCAATGCCTCGACGTCATCCGGGGACCCGATCGTCATGCGGTTGTGTCCGGTTGGGGTGTTTGCATGCTACCGGCCGCTTCCGGTGCGCCGAAGGCCTTGCTGTAGAACCCGGATCGATCGAAGCAGCACACGCGGCGCTTCCCGCCGGCGAGCATGTCGCAGGCGTTGGCCACCCGCCGTGTGCGCGTCTCCGGGCGCTTGGCGGACGTGATCCACTGGATCCAGTCGCGGCGGGCAACCGGGGTGATGTCGGCCCATACTGCCTTGGCCTCCGGAGCGGCCGCGAGTGCCTTCCGCAGGTCGGCCGGAACGCGGGGCTCCGGTTCCTTGCCCGTGGATGCAATCTCCAGCGCGACGATGTCGCCCGGCTCCGCGCCCGCGGCTTCGCGCAACTTGCTGCCCACCTTGAGCCAATGGCTCTTCTGGCCATCCGGCTCGAGCCTGGCCTTGAACGAGTGGCCGTTGAGGGTCCCTGCTACCGAGGTCATCGCCCGCGTGGGCAGCTGCGCGCTCGCGTCCTGCGGCAGGACCAGGAAGGTCCAGGCGGCATTCGCCGGCTGCGCCGGCCGCAGGAGCCTGGCTTTGAAACGAATCTTCGGGGCGGTTGTGGCCATGTCTCGTCGAGCGGAACCCACAGTGCGGTGCAGGCTCACAAATCCGGAGGCATTTGTCTACCTGCGGGCGACGATTCGCGTGGGCGTCCAGACGTGTTTGCGTCGCTCGATCCGGCCGGCTTCGTCTTCGCGGCCGTAGCTCGCGGACTCCTCGGGCACATCGAGCCCGGTCATGCGCAGGTTGACGGTCGACCAGGTGCCTTCATCGTCCGAGAGGACCGCGGCGAGATACCCGCCGCATACCCGGCAGATATAGAAATCGGCCGTCCGCAGCGCAAAGCGATACTTGTGCGTGTTGCGCTCATCGGCGATCCGGATGAGGGCGGTCCCATCCGGGTCGGACCAGTTCCTTGCTGCATGCATGCGGCAGAAGCCGCAATCGCAGGCGCGCGCCCGGATGTCCGTCGGCGGCGTTCGCGTGGACAGCTCGAACGACAGGTTCCTGCAATGACAGGCTCCGGAGATGATGTGAGTCATGGCAGGGATGCGCTGATCATAACGTAGTACCCGTCAGGATCGCGCAGTGCAAACTCGCGGGTCCCTGTACCCGGATTGACGTGGGTTTCCTCCTCGAGCGTAGGGACGAGTGCGCGCGCCCGTACCAGCGCAGAGTCGAAGTCATCTACCCGAAAGAAGAGAATGAGACCGTTGCCGGGTTCTGCCCGGTCCGGGCTGGCGAGGGGCGGATGATCATGGTCACCCCATCGATGCAGGCAGACCAGGACGGTGCCGTCCGTATCGACAACCTGCCCGAAATGATCATGAGCCGGCTGCGTGGCAGGGAGCCCCAATAGCGACTGGTACCACGCGAAACTGCGGGCAACGTCAGCGACGCCGATGATCGTCCACAAATCGGCCATCGCTGCTTCTTCTCATTCGGCGGCGGGTTGCCCCGCGCCGCGGCGCGCGACGTACGGCAGCGCGAACAGGTAGAGGCCGGTCAGCATGAGCAGCGCCAACGGGAGCAGCGTCAGGAGGCCCACCCAGAGGACGACTTGCTCGGGTGCCGGTGCAACGAAGTTGAGTACGATGTTGACGATGACCAGTGTCGTGAACGTGATCGACAGCCAGCGGTGCGTCTGCCGGATCCATCTGCTTGCCTTCATGTCGTCGCCTCTGGAATTGGCAAACGATTAGAATAGCCGCTGGCGGCAGCCCGCCCAAGCCTCACGCGCGGAGAAGGCCCATCCGGATCCTGGTTGGTTCGAGGGTTTCCGGCGCCCGCTCGTCCGCCGTCCGCCGTCAAGGCGTCTCGAGCAGCCGCTCCTGCTCCTTGCGCCGCTTCTCGAAATCGATCTGCCACTTCGACCGGTGCACCGCCGGCGCGACCTGCACCGCCGTAACCTTGTACTCAGGGCAGCTCGTCGCCCAGTCGCTGTACTCGGTCGTCACCACGTTGGCACCCGTCTCCGGGTCGTGGAACGTCGTGTAGACGACGCCCGGCTGCACGCGCTCGGTCACCTTGGCCTCCAGGGTGATCTCGCCCTTGCGGCTCGTGAGCGACACGCGATCGCCGTTTGCGATGCCGCGCAGCTCCGCGTCGGAGGGATGAATCTCCAGCAGGTCCTCGTGATACCAGCGGACGTTGTCCGTGCGGCGCGTCTGCGCGCCGACGTTGTACTGCGTCAGCGTGCGGCCGGTCGTGAGCAGGAGCGGGAACTTGCGGGTGGTGCGTTCCTCGGTCGGCACGTAGGCCGTCTCGATGAACAGGCCCTTGCCGCGGACGAACTCGTCGACGTGCATGATCGGCGTGCCCATGGGCGCTTTCTCGTTGCACGGCCACTGCACGCTGCCGACCCGGTCGAGGAACTCGAACGACACGCCGCGGAAGCTCGGTGTCAGCTCGGCGATCTCGTCCATGATCTCGGCCTGGCTGGCGTAGTTCATGGGATAGCCCATCGCCTGCGCGAGCTCCTGCGTGATGAGCCATTCCGCCTTGCCCTGCTGCGGCTCGATAACCGGCCGCACGCGGTTGATGCGCCGCTCGGCGTTGATGAACGTGCCGTCCTTCTCGAGGAACGACGTCCCCGGCAGGAACACGTGGGCGAATTTCGCGGTTTCGTTCAGGAACAGGTCCTGCACGACCACGCATTCGAGGCTCGAGAGCGCGGCTTCGACGTGCTTCGTGTTCGGGTCCGACTGCGCGAGGTCCTCGCCCTGGATGTACATGGCCTTGTAATCGCCGGCGATCGCCGCGTCGAACATGTTCGGGATGCGATAGCCCGGGACCGCGTCCAGCGTGACGCCCCAGTGCTTCTCGAACGAGCCGCGCACGGCGTCATCGCCGATCGGCCGGTAGTCCGGCAGCTCGTGCGGGAACGAGCCCATGTCGCAGGAGCCCTGCACGTTGTTCTGGCCGCGCAAGGGATTCACCCCGCAGCCCGTGAAGCCGAGGTTGCCGGTCGCCATCGCGAGGTTCGCCATGCCGATGACCATGGTCGAGCCCTGGCTGTGCTCGGTGACGCCCAGTCCGTAGTAGATCGCCGCCCGGTCCGCCTTGCCGTACAGGCGCGCCGCGGCGCGAATGTCCTCCGCCGGAACGCCCGTGCTCTCGCTGACGACCTCCGGCGAGTTCTCCGGCTGCAGGATGAAATCCTTCCAGGCCTCGAAGGCTTCGACGTCGCAGCGTTCCTTCACGTACGCCTCGTCGACCAGCCCCTCGCTCACGATGACGTGGCCGAAGGCGTTGATCATCGGCACGTTGGTGCCGGGGAGCAGCGGCAGGTGGAAATCGGCGGCGATGCGCGGCGAGCGCACCAGCCCGATCCTGCGCGGGTCGACCACGATCAGCTTCGCGCCCTGGCGCAGCCGGCGCTTCATCTGCGAGGCGAAGACGGGGTGCGCCTCGGTCGGGTTCGCGCCGATCACCATGATGACATCCGCATCCATCACGCTGTCGAAGGGCTGCGTGCCGGCGGAGGTGCCGACCGTCTGCTTCAGGCCGTAGCCGGTCGGCGAGTGGCAGACGCGCGCGCAGGTGTCGACGTTGTTGTTGCCGAACGCCGCGCGCACGAGCTTCTGCACCAGCCAGACTTCCTCGTTCGTGCAGCGCGAGGAGGTGATACCGCCGATGGATTTCCGCCCGTACTTCGCCTGGATGTCCTTGAAGCGCTGCGCCGCGTACTGGATCGCCTCATCCCAGCTCACCTTGCGCCACGGGTCGTTGGTGCTTTCGCGAATCATCGGGTCGAGCACGCGATCCTTGTGCGATGCATAGCCCCACGCAAAGCGCCCCTTGACGCAGCTATGGCCGTGGTTTGCATCGCCGTATTTGTACGGCGTCATGCGCACGACCTGGTTGCCTTTGAGCTCTGCCTTGAACGAGCAGCCAACGCCGCAGTAGGCACAGGTCGTGAGCACGCTGCGGTCCGGCTCGCCGTTCTCGACGATGGATTTTTCGATGAGTGCCGGCGTCGGGCAGGCCTGCACGCAGGCGCCGCAGGAGACGCATTCGGAATCGAAAAAGGCCTCCCCCATGCTCGCCGCAACCTTGGAGGCAAAGCCGCGGCCCTCGATCGAGAGCGCAAACGTGCCTTGCACCTCGTCACAGGCGCGCACGCAGCGCGAGCAGACGATGCACTGCGACGGGTCGAAGTTGAAATAGGGGTTGCTGTCGTCGACCGGGGCGTCCAGGTGGTTGGCGCCGTCCGGCCCGTAGCGGACCTCGCTCAACCCGACGGTGGCCGCCATGTCGCGGAGCTCGCAGTCGATGTGCCCGCTGCCCGTGAGGCAGTCGCGCGGGTGGTCCGAGAGGTAGAGCTCGACGATATTGCGCCGCAGCTTGTCCACCGCGGGCGTGTTCGTGTGCACCTTCATGCCGTCCTCGACCGGCGTCGTGCAGGAGGCGGGATAGCCCTTGCGGCCCTCGATCTCGACCACGCACAGGCGGCAGGAGCCGAAGGGCTTCAGGCTGTCCGTCGCGCAGAGCTTCGGGACGTCGACTCCGGACTCGCGCGCGGCGCGCATGACCGTGCTGCCGGCGCGAACGGTGACGGGGGAGCCGTCGATCTCGACGGTGACCGTTTCGGTGAGGGGGCTTACGGGGGTTCCGTAGTCCGGTTCTTTCAGCAGGCTCATGAGCTTGCTCCTTCGGAGGCGGTTACCGACCGCCGCTTATTGGGTTTGACCGCCGCCGGGCGCGCGAAATCCATCGGAAAGTGCTTCAGGGCGCTCCTTACCGGGAACGGGGCCATGCCGCCCAGGGCGCACAAGGAGCCGCCCACCATGGTGTCGCAAAGCTCTTCCAGCAGGGCCAGGTTGCCCGCCCGGTTGTCGTCCGCGACGATGCGGTCGATGACCTCCACCCCGCGCACGGAACCGATACGGCAGGGCGTGCACTTGCCGCAGGATTCCACGGCGCAGAATTCCATGGCAAAACGCGCTTGCTCGGCCATGTCCACGGTGTCGTCGAACACCACGATGCCGCCGTGACCGATGAGGCCGGCCTGTTCCACGAAGGCTTCGTAATCGAGCGGCGTATCCAGGAGCTCGGCCGGGAAATAGGCGCCGAGCGGGCCGCCGACCTGCACGGCACGGATCTTGCGGCCGCTGAAGGTGCCGCCGCCCCAGTCTTCGATCAACTCGCGCAGCGTCAGGCCGAAGGGCACTTCCACCAGTCCCCCGCGTTTGACGTTGCCCGCGAGCTGGAAGGGCAGGGTACCGCGCGAGCGGCCGACCCCGAGCGCGCCGTAGGCGGCGCCGCCACGCACCAGGATCTCCGGCACCGAGGCCAGGCTGATCACGTTGTTCACGACGGTCGGCTTGCCGAAGAGGCCCGCGATTGCCGGCAGCGGCGGCCGGTAGCGCACGAGACCGGCGCGCCCTTCCAGGCTCTCCAGCATCGAGGTTTCCTCGCCGCAGACGTAGGCGCCGCCCCCGATGTGCAGCTCGATGTCGAAATCGAAGCCGCTGCCGTGGATGTCCTGGCCCAGCCAGCCCAGCTCGCGGGCGGCGGCCAGCGCTTTCGTGAAGACGGTCCGGGCGAGCGGGTATTCCGACCGCAGGTACACATAACCCTTGCTGGCGCCGACCGTGAAAGCGGCGATGCTCATGCCCTCGATCAGCGTGAACGGATCGCCCTCGATCAGCAGCCGGTCCGAGAAGGTACCGCTGTCGCCTTCGTCGGCGTTGCAGGCGATGTATTTCTCGCCGCCGGGGGCGTCCGCGACCGTCTGCCACTTGATGCCCGTGGGGAAGCCGGCACCGCCCCGGCCGCGCAGGCCGGATGCTTTCAGCTCCTCCAGCACGCCCGCGGAGCCGAGCTCGAACGCGCGGCGCAGGCCCTTCAGGCCGCCGTGCGCGAGGAATTCGTCGGGCGAGAGGGGATCGGTGCGTCCGCAGCGCAGGAAAGTCCAGCGCTCCTGCCTGGCGAGCCAGGGAATGCCCGCGGTGGGCCCGAGCCGGAGCGGATGCTCGCTGCCCTGCAGGAAGCCAGCGCGGAAAAGACCGTCGATATCGGCCGGGCTCACCGGGCCGTAGGCGATACGCTCGCCATCGATTTCGACTTCCACCAGCGGCTCGAGCCAGCTCATGCCCCAGGAGCCGTTCCGCACCAGCGCGACGTCGTCGCTTGCGGTGCGGGCGAGAATGGCGGCCGCCACGTCGTCGGCGCCGAGGGAAACAGCGGCCGTCTCACGCGGCACGAAAACCCGCACGCTCATGCCGTCCCCTTGACCAGCCGGTCGAACCGGTCGGCATCGACCCGGCCGTACACGTGCTCGTCGATCATCACCGCCGGCGAGCAGGCGCAGTTGCCGAGGCAGTAGACCGGCTCCAGCGTGACTTCGCCGTCCGTGCTCGTTTCGTGCAAGGCGATCCCCAGCGCTTTTTCCGCATGCGCCGTCAGCTCGCGGCTGCCCATGGCCTGGCAGGATTCGGCCTGGCAGATCTTCACCACGCGCTTGCCCGGCGGCGCGGTGCGGAAGTCGTGGTAGAAGTGCACGGCGCCGTGCACGTCCGCGCGCGACAGGTTGAGCTCGTCGGCGATCTGCCTGAGCGCGGCATCGCTTATATAGGAATACCGGTCGACGAACGCGCGCAGGATTTGCACCAGCATCTCGGGCTTCGCACCGAAGCTCGCGATGATTTCCTGACCGATCTCCCTGTCGTATTTCGCCGGCATTGCAACCTCACCCCCTGGCATGACCATTCATGAATGATCCATGCTCTCCAGTGTGACCCTCGCGCGGGTCAAGTCAACCGCTCCGCCCCCGCGTAGATGTTGAACGCGGCGCGGCGCAGAAACCCCACCAACGTCATGTCGAACTCCCGGGCGAGCTGCACCGCGAGGCTCGACGGCGCGCCGACCGCCGCCAGCAGCGGCAGCCCGGCCACGAGCGCCTTCTGCATCAGCTCGAAGCTGGCACGGCCGGAAACCAGCAGCCCGAGGTCGTTGGCCGGCAGGCGATGCCGCCGGAGCAGGGCGCCCACCGCCTTGTCCACGGCATTGTGCCGCCCGATATCCTCGCGAACGACCACGATTTCACCATCTGGGCTGAAAACGGCCGCGGCATGCAGCCCGCCGGTCTTCGAGAACACGCGCTGCCGCTCGCGGAGCCGCTCGGGCATGGCGGTGAGCACGTTGCGCGAAAACCGCGTATCGGCATGCTTCAGCGACTGTTGCCCGGTAACGCGCAGCGCGTCGAGCGAAGCCTTGCCGCAAACCCCGCAGCTCGAGGTCGTGTAGAAGTGCCGCTGCAGGCGAGAGAGGTCCACGTCTTCGTCCAGCCCGATGCGGATGACGTTGCGCACCCCGGTCTGCGGATCGGGCTCGCCGCAATGGTCGATCGAGGCAATCCAGGTGTCTTTGGTGATGATGCCCTCGGCAAACAGGAACCCGAGCGTGAGGTCCGCGTCATGGCCGGGCGTCCGCATGGTAATCGAAACGCTTTTGGCCGCGGCCCCGGAAGCACCGCCCGTCACGAGCTGGATTTCGAGCGGTTCCTCGACGGCCACCTCGTCCTGCAGCGAGACCTGCCGGTCGGTGGAGGATTTCGTGACGTCGATCGCGAGAGTGTTGGCCATGGCTTCCGCCGTTCCGGTGCACATCCAGTATACCGCGGGGGTCGCAGCCGAACTTGCAGGAACCCGTCTTGAGGCGGCGAATTTCGGCGCCAAGGCGATCGTCGCTGCTGCGCAGCCCGGTCGGCACCAGCCTCGCGCTGCGGCGGTCGATCAGCGCGAGCCGGCACTCCCTACACGAAATGCCGCAGCGTCCCCCCGCGTCGCGAGCTGCGCGCGCCAGCGCGCGGCCTGCGGATCCGCGCGCGTGATGGCGACGCGAATCGCCTGCAGCTCGCCGCCGCGGCGCAGGCTGATGCCGCCATCCGCACTCGTCACGCCGAGGCGCGCGAGGAGCGGGCGCGGGTCGGGGAAGCCTGCCGTGTTTGCGTAGCGGCGGTAGAGCGGCATGAACACCGCGTGGCCGGCGAGCGAATCGAGCTGTTCGAAGAGCTCGGGGCCGGTCCACACGCGGGAGGACGGGAGGCAGCAGGCCTGCAGCCGCCCGAGCACGTCGTCGAGCGTTTGCGCGCCCCCGCTCCGCTGGCGCAGCTCGACGTCGGCCATGAGCGCGAGCGCCGCGCCGCTCCAGTAGATCTTCATGCGCGCGCTGCGAAGGCTGCGTTCGGCCGCCGTGTTCGGCGACAACTCCGGGCGGGAGAGGCGGCCGCGCTCGAAGCCGGCGTAGAGCTCCCGCCACGCCTTCTCCGGGTCGTAGGCGCCGGAGCGGGCGAGCAGGACGTTCTGGTAGTACTGCGCGAAGCCTTCGGATATCCAGCGATGCTCCCGCTCGAGATACGGCAGCATCAGGTGGCTGAACTCGTGCGTGGCGGTCGAGTCGCGGAAGAGCGCCTCGAGCGGCCGCGAGACGTCGACGAAGAGCTCGATGGCCTCGCCGCCGTCACGAATCACGCGTCCGTAGGGGACCGCGCTGCGCCGGCTGTCGACCGCCGGGACGACCACGACCTGCGGTGAAGGATTCGGAAATCGGCCATACGCCAGCGTGATGTCGGTGGCGGTAGCGCGCAGCCACTCCTCGATAGCGGCGATCCCGAGCTGGTTGGCGGCGCTGTCTTCGCTCCTGAGCAGACTGACTCTCAGGGTTGCACCGGGCACCGCCACTTCGCGGTAATCGAAGTGGCCGAACACGGCGAGCGCATTCGAGCTCTGCGGCGAGCTGGTGAGGCGATAGCGGTTGCCGCCGTCGCCCATCGGCTGCCACGGCACGGCAACCTGCATTCCGGCCGGCAGCTCGAAGTGGATCCTGATTTCGTCATCCCGGGCCAGCCGCGGGTGCCAGAGCCAGCGCGACGGTGAAATGACGACATTGCCGGCCGCCAGCGCGTCGTTGTAGCCGCGATGGCTCGCGGCGGCGGTGAGATCGACGCTGTAGGCCAGGCAGCGGATGCCGCCCACCGGCAGCAGCATGCGCTGGTTGCGCAGGCGGATCGGCGGCGGGTCGCCGCAGCCACTGACCTGCAGCAGGTAGTTCCCGGCATCGTCCGAACGCGCGGTTACCGCGTCGACCGACGCGCCGAAACGGGCTTCGACCCGCATCACGGACATCGCGGAGTCGATCTCGATGCGGTAATCGTGCACGGCACCGGCTTGCGCGCCCGACCAGGAGAGGCAGGCAGCGAGGACAGCGGCGCGCGCGCCGCGGGGGCGGTGGAGGAACGACGAACGCATGCCGCCAGTATGGCGCAGCGCCGGGCGCACGAAACATTCCAGGGGGCCGATTGTGAGAATCGTCACGTTCGCCGGGAAAAAAACCGGCGCCAGTGCCGATTTCGGGGGCGCCGTTCGTTTTGGCGCCGTTCGCCGCCTTGCCTTAGAATGGGCGTCCCGACCCGCTCGGCCGGCCCGGCACATGCCGATTGCCAATAACGAGGAGAGAGCCGTGAGCAAGATCGCGAGACGTCAATTCATCCAGTTATCCGCCGTCGCAGCGGCCGGGTATTTCATTCGGCCCGGCGTGCCGGCCGCCCAGGAGATGCCGCACCTCGACCCGGAGAGCGACCAGGCGAAAGCGCTGAAGTACACGCACGACGCGAGCACGGTCGATCCGGCGAGTTTCACGCAGGCGGCAGAGAACCAGCACTGCGCGAACTGCGCTCTCATCCAGGGCGAAGAGGGCGAATGGCGCCCCTGCCAGATCTTCCCCGGCAAGCTGGTCAACGAGAACGGCTGGTGCTCCGTCTGGTCGCCGAAGCCGCAGTAAAGCCCCGTTACCTTGTTCGAGAACCTGCAGCCGCTGCCGCCTGACGCCATCCTGCGGCTGATCGCGGAATACAACGAGGACCCGCGCGCCGACAAGATCGATCTCGGCATCGGCGTCTACCGCGACGCCGCGGGTGAGACGCCGGTATTGAGTTCCGTCAAGAAGGCCGAGCAGCGGCTCGTCTCCGGCCAGGCCAGCAAGAGCTACGTCGGCTCCGGCGGCGCGCCGGCGTTCAACGCGGCGATGCAGTCGCTGCTCTTCGGCAGCGCGGGCGAGGACGACGCGCGCATTACCACGCTGCAGACTCCCGGTGGCTCGGGCTCGCTGCGCGTTGCCGCGGGTTTGGTCCTGCGCGCGCAGCCCGACGCCCGTGTATGGGCAAGCGACCCGACCTGGGCGAACCACGTGCCGCTGCTGGGCGGCGCCGGCATCCGCTTCGAACAGTACCCGTATTACCGCTCCGGCGAAGCATCCGTGCGCTTCGAGGCGATGCTCGAGGCGCTGAACCGCGCCCCGCGCGGCGACATCGTGCTGATGCACGCGTGCTGCCACAACCCGACCGGCATGGACCTCACCGCGGACCAGTGGCGCGAAACGGCCGGCGTGATCGCCGAGCGGGGCCTCGTGCCGTTCGTCGATATCGCCTACCAGGGTTTTGCGGCAGGGCTGGACGAAGACGCGTTCGCGGTCCGGCACCTGTTCGAACGCGTGCCGGAGATGATCGTCTCCGCATCCTGCTCCAAGAATTTCGGCTTGTACCGCGATCGCGTCGGCAGCCTGTCGGTGGTGTCGGCCGATGCAACCGCTGCGGCGGCGGTGCAGAGCCAGGCGTTCAACGTGGTGCGGACGATGTATTCGATGCCGCCCGATCACGGTGGCGCGGTGGTGGCCCTGATCCTCGGCGACCCGGACTTGCGGGCGGAGTGGGTTGCGGAGCTCACCGCGATGCGCGAGCGCCTGGTCGGTATGCGCCTGCTGCTGCGGGACGCGCTGCGCGATGCCGCGCCCGGGCACGACTTTTCGCAGCTCGTGCGCGCCAACGGCATGTTCTCTTTCTTAGGCATATCCCGCGAGCAGGTCGAGCGGCTCAAGTCGGGATACGGCATCTACATGGTCGACTCCAGCCGCATCAACGTGGCCGGCATCACCCCCTCCAACGTGGGCTACCTCGCCGACGCCATCGCCGCGGTCCTGTAGGAGACAGGTACCGGCCCGCGCGCGAGGTCAATGCCCGGATGGCAGGTGCAGGA
>CBFGSB010000081.1:0-13309 GCA_965651325.1 uncultured Chromatiales bacterium
GCGAGCGGCGTCTTTTCGCCGTGCACGAAATTCACGGGTTCGTGGCCGTCCATGCCGATGCCGTGCCCGGTGCGATGGCTCAGGCCCGGCGTCCGGTAGCCCGGCCCGTAGCCCAGGGACTCGTACCACTCGCGCACCGCGTCATCGACCGCGCCCGCAGGCGTGCCGGGCTGCGCCGTCTCGAAGGCGATCGCCTGTCCGCGGCGGACCGTATTCCAGACTTCGCGCTGACCTGGGGTCGGCTCACCGTGCACGAAGGTGCGCGAGATGTCGGACTGGTAGCCATGGACGGCACAGCCGCAGTCCATCAACACGATCTTGCCGGGTTCGATCGCCTGCGGCTGGTCCGTGCCGTGCGGATAGGCGCTGGCGCGTCCGAGCAAGGCCATGCTCCAGGCGTCCGTTCCACCGAGAGCGCGCTGGGCGTCGTTCATCATGGCGGTGATGTCGCCCGAGCTCATCCCGGTTTCGAGGTTGGCGTGCACGTGCCGATAGGCCGCCAGCGTGACCTCGTTTGCTTTGCGCATCAGGGCGATCTCGGCGGGCGATTTGTACATGCGGCAGCCGAGCGTAACCGGAAGCGCGGAAACGACGGCGAGCTTCGGGGCTGCCGCCCGCAATCCTTCCGACACGAAGTAGCGCACGGTGTCCTCGAAACCGATCCTGCCTTCTTCGATGCCGCGGTCCTCGAGCAGGCCCGCCACGCGCTCGAACGGGTTCTCGTGCTCGTGCCAGGTGCGCACATCGTCGCCGAAGGTCATCGATTCGCGGACGCTCGGCTCCTCGAAGTAAGGAGTGATTACCCCGATGTCGCCGTCCCGCGGGATTACGACCGCGGTCAGGCGCTCGCTGCGCCACCAGCGGATACCGGTGAAATACAGCATCGCCGAGCCAGGCTCCAGCAGGATGGCGTCAATCCCGTGATCCACCATCAGCCGCCGGGCCTTCTCGATGCGGCCGTGGCGTTCCGCCGTGCCGATCGGCACGGCATCGCCGGTGATCGGCGCGAGCGCGACCGACGGCTTGCGTGACGCCGCCGCAAGCGCCGGTGCGACGAATGCCGAGCCTGCCGCCGCAGCACCCGCCTTCAGGAATTTTCTTTTGCTGAGGAACATCGGGTCACCTGTGATCTGCCTGCGGAGGGAGTTGCCGGGGCATTATTGACCGCGGCGACACCGGCATCCAAGAGGCAACCGGCCGGTTGCACGACAGGCTGGCGCCTGCTATCCTTCATGCAACCTGGAGGTTGCAAATGACGAGCACTGACCGCATCGCAAAAAGGGTCGTCCTTCGTGCACCGCGCGAGCGCGTGTGGCGGGCGATCAGCGACGCAAGGGAATTCGGCACCTGGTTCGGCGTCGAGTTCGACGCTCCGTTCAGCCCGGGATCGATCGTCCCGGCACGCATCGTGCCGACGAAGGTCGATCCCGAGATAGCCGAGGCCCAGGAAGCGCACGCCGGCACCCCGTTCGAGATCAAGGTCGAGCGCATCGAGCCCGAATCGCTGTTCTCGTTCCGCTGGCATCCCTACGAGCCGGAAGGCGCCGCGGATTTCGACAGCGCACCGTCGACCCTCGTCGAATTCACGCTCGCGGAACACCCGGAGGGAACGCTGCTCACGATAGTGGAGTCGGGATTCGACGGCGTGCCGCTCGAGAAGCGCGCCCAAGCGTTTGCGTCGAACGAGGAAGGCTGGACGATCCAGGTAGAGCTAATCGGCAAATACCTGGCGGGCGGCGCCTGAGAGGGCCGCATGCCGCGCCCGAACGCCGCCGGAAGCCTCGAGGGAGCGTTGCCGGTCTTCACCGCGCTCGGCGACCGGACCCGCCTCCGGCTCGTCACGCGCCTGAGCCGCGAAGGACCGCTGTCGATCACGGCGTTGACCGAAGGCACCCGCCTGACCCGGCAGGCGGTGACAAAACACCTGCGCGTGCTCGAGGCCGCCGGGCTCGTGCGCGACCAGCGCCGCGGACGGGAGCGTCTGTGGCGGATGCGGGCACAGAAGCTTGAGGAAGCGCGCCGTTGGCTCGGTGAGATCTCCGCGCAGTGGGACGAGGCGACCGAACGGCTCAGGAGCCATGTCGAGGGCGACTAGAGCTGGCGTTGGCTTGGAGGGCAGGGCCGGGCCTTTGTGCTCGACGTCGCTCCTGAGTCGTTGCCCCAATGCCCGAAGGAGGAGGCTGCGTTGGCGCGGAGGGCAGGGCCGGCGGGGGGCCTTTGGGGCAATGGCTCCCTTCGGGCCCTTCGGGCCCTGCGGTCCGCTTTATTTGCCCCAAAGGCCCCCCGCCGGCCCTGCCCTCCGCTCCCCCAGTTGCAGGTGCTTCGGAACGGGCGGTTGCTACGGGCGCTTGTAGGGGCCGGTCGTAATCTGCGATCGTTGGCAACCTTTGTCGCCGCCCACTGACTAACCGCTGTGCTTTCGGCGGTGGAACAGCTGCAGCGAGATCATGGAGGGACAGCGGATGAAGAATATTTCGAGCGTAATCCTGGTTGCGGCACTGCTCGCTGCCTGCGGCAACCCGGCGGAAGACCGGGCGTCGGCGGCTGCCGAACCCACCTCGCAGCAGGGCGCATTGGCGCCCGATGCCGCCGCGCGCGAGACCGAGCGTCTCCAGCAATGGTTCGCTGCACGCTGGGAAGAGCAACTCGATTTCAGCCCGATCCAGAAGACCTTCCTCGGAAGAAAAGACGATTACGATCGCGTCGACGACCTGTCGGAAGCGGCCGAGGATGAGCAGCTCGAATGGCGCCGCCGCACGACCGCGGAGTTGCAGGAATCCTTCGATTACGACCTCCTGAGCGACGAGGCACAGATGTCCTACGACATCTGGGTCTACGAGCTCGAACGCGCGGAGCGCGCGCTGCCCTTCCGCCGCCACGGGTACGTGTTCACGCAGATGCAGGGACCGCAGTCGTTCCTGCCGCAGTTCCTCATCACGTTTCACAAGGTGGACGAGCCGGCCGACATGGAGGCGTACATCGCCCGCATCGCCGGCATCTCGCGCGCGCTCGGGCAACTCCTCGAGCGCGCAGAGCTCGCGGCCGACGAGGGTATCCGCCCGCCGCGATTCGCCTACGAAGGCGTGCTGGAGCAGTCACGCGCACTCATCGACGGCGCGCCGTTCGGCGGCGCGGGCGATGCGCCGCTGTGGGCGGATGCGAAAGCAAAGATCGACGCGTTACTGTCGAACGGCAAAATCGACGAGGCACGGGCAACCGAGCTGCGCGACGCCGCGCGGCAGGCACTGCTCGACAGCTTCGAGCCCGCCTACGACGAGCTGATTGCGTGGGTCGAGGCGGATATGGCCAACGCGGACGAGGAGGCCTCCGGCGTCGGCTCGCTGCCGCGCGGTCTCGAGTACTACGACCAACGCCTCGCCTACGCCACCACCACCGACATGACCGCGGACGAAATTCACGAATACGGCCTCGCCGAAGTTGCCCGCATCAAGGGGGAGATGGAGAAGATCAAGGAACAGGTCGGCTTCGAGGGCACGCTGCAGGAGTTCTTCACGTTCCTGCGCGAGGACCCGCGATTCTTCTTCCCGAACACCGACGCGGGCCGCGAAGGCTACCTGCAGGCCGCGCGCGAGCACCTCGATTTCATCGAGGCACGGCTGCCCGACTATTTCGGCATCCTCCCCAAGGCCGACCTCATCGTGAAGCGGGTGGAGGCGTTCCGCGAGCAGCCGGGGGCCGCTCAGCACTACTTCCCGGGCACGCCCGACGGCTCGCGCCCCGGCATCTACTATGCGCACCTGTCCGACATGAACGCGATGCCGAAGCACCAGCTCGAGGTCGTCGCCTACCACGAAGGGCTGCCGGGGCATCACATGCAGATCGCGATCGCGCAGGAGCTCGAGAACGTGCCGGAGTTTCGCACCCAGAGCTCCTTCAATGCCTACGCGGAAGGATGGGGCCTCTACGCCGAACGGCTTGCAAAGGAAATGGGCGCCTACGACGACCCGTACGCGGACTTCGGCCGGCTCTCGACCGAGATCTGGCGGGCAATCCGTCTCGTCGTCGACACCGGCATGCACGCGAAAGGCTGGAGCGAGGAGCAGGCGGTCGATTACTTCCTGGAGAACTCGTCGTTGGCCGAAGGCGCGATCCGCTCGGAGGTGCGGCGCTACCTGGTCTGGCCGGGGCAGGCGACCGCCTACAAGATCGGCATGATGAAGATCCTCGAGCTGCGCGGAACGGCGCAAGCGGAGCTGGGTGACGCGTTCGACATACAGGAGTTCCACGACACCGTGCTGGGCGGCGGCGCCCTGCCGCTCGGGCTACTGGAGCGCCGGGTGAACGAGTGGATCGCCACCGTGAAGAGCGAGACCCCGAACCGGACCTGACCGGGAGCGCGGCATGGCCGCGCCGTGCGGGTTCCCGCGGGGCGCTATAATCGATTTCGAACATCGACGTTCGCCCAGCAAGAGGTGCAAACAATGTCACACAAGTACACGGGCGGGTGCGAGCACGTTCACACCCATGCCGACAACGACCCGATCGACAATCACACCTGCCATTGCTCGGTCTGCAAGCGTGTCACCGGACAGGCCGATACCCACGTGGTGTTTTTCCGGCACAGCGACGTGACGGTGGACAAACCCGGCAGCCTGAACCGGCAGCCGTTCAACGACCAGAACCCGGACGGGCCATTGGAGCTTTGCACCTGCGCGGAGTGCGGCCAACCCATCATGCTGGATGACCGGCAGCGCCGGATCCGGGTGATCGTTCCAAACCTCATGGGCTACGACCCGAGCACGCTGCCCGCGACCTACCATGCATTCTTCGATGCATCGACGGGTGCTGCGAAGCCCGACGACGGCCGCCCCGTTTACGCAGGCTTTCGGCCCGAGTTCACCTGGCCCGCGCCTGCGTGAGCGGCTGAGGTCCTGCCAGCGGACCGCCCCTGGTGCGATGCCCCCGGGGCCGTCCGTGGGCTGTTGCCTGCTCGAGCCGCGAAACGGGTACCCGTAGAAATCCTGCAGCTTGAGCGTCGGCCGGCTCCGGCGGACACCGGAACTGCTGCGTACGCGCCGGTGCAGCGGCTTTGGACACTTCTAGCGCGGAATCGCGGACTTGGGAAAAGAGTCACACCCTTGCCCGGAAACAGGCAATAGACTCGGCGTGCATATTTCCATAACCCCCTGCAATGAAACGACCGTTGCTCCTCTCACGTGGCCTCCGGCCCGCAAGCGTCCTCGTGCTGCTCGCCGCACTGGGCAACGCGTATGCGGCGGAGGTCATGCATGACGCCCGCTCGCTGTTGGACCTGAATCTCGAGGAGCTGTCCCAGATACGCGTGTTCTCGGCCTCGCGGCACCTGGAGCCCACCCAGGGCTCCCCGAGTGCGATCTTCGTGCTCACGCGGGACGACCTGCTGCGATCCGGCGTCACCACCGTGCCGGATGCGCTGCGGCTCGTCCCCGGCGTGCAGGTCGGGCGCGTGGACGCCAACAAGTGGGCCGTCAGCATTCGCGGCTTCAACTCGCGCGAAGCCAACAAGCTGCTGGTGCTCGTCGACGGCCGCTCCATCTACGATCCGCTGTTCTCGGGCATGCTCTGGGAGTCCCAGGACTTCCTGCTGGAGGATATCGACCGAATCGAGGTCATCCGCGGACCCGGCGGCACGCTGTGGGGCGCAAATGCATTCAACGGCGTGATCAACATCATCACGCGCAACGCCGGTGACACCAACGGGACCTTCGCGACGCTGGCCGTCGGCGAGGAGGAACGCTATATCGCTGCCCTGCGGCACGGTTGGGCGACGGGCGATGACCAGGACGCCCGCGTGTACGTCAAGGCGCGCGAGCGCGATGCCGGCTTCCTGGCCGCAATGGACCCGGCCGACTCGCTCAGGGACATCCGCGGCGGGTTTCGCTGGGATTGGGCGCGGAGCGATACCGACGCACTCAGGATCTCGGGCGACGTTTTCGACGCCAGCGCGGGCATACGCGAGAGCCCGATACTGGCGCACCGCGTCCAGCATTCCGGTCACAACTTGCTGGCGCAATGGTCGCGCCGCAACGGAGACGCAAGCGACTGGCGGCTCCAGCTCTATTACGATCATGTGGATTACGAGAGCATCGGCTTTACCCAGGATCGCGACACCTGGGATTTCGAGTTCCAGCAGAGCCTGCGCCCGCTGCCGCGGCACATGATCGTATGGGGCGCGGCGTACCGCCGGGTACGCGACCACACGTCTTCCGCGCTGACGGGACTCGTCGACATACTGCCTGCGCGCCGGGACGATGCCACCGAGGCGATCTTCCTGCAGGATACGTACAGCCTGGTGCCAGACCGGCTGAATCTCGTGCTCGGCATCAAATACGAGGGCACGGACTACGCCGATCACGCGTGGCTGCCGAATCTCCGCCTCGCGTGGACGCCGGCGGAGGACCGGACCTGGTGGGCAGCGGTCTCGGAGGCGACCCGCGTGCCGTCGCGGCTGGAAGCCGATCTCACGTTCTTCGGCACGATCCGGATCGGCGACGAGGTCCAGGCCGAGAAGGTGCGGGCCTACGAAGCCGGCCACCGGCGGCTGCTGGCGCCCGAGCTTTGGTACGACGTTGCCGTGTTCTACAACGAATACAGCGATCTCATCGCTACCGAAGCCGGGGGGACGCTGCAGAACCGCATGTACGGGCATACACGCGGCGCCGAGGTCGCGGTGCGCTGGGAACCCTGGCCGCGCTTGCGCACGGACGTGAGCTACACGTACCTCCACATGGATCTCGAGCTCCAGAGCGGCAGCACCGCCAGCCCCGGCCTGCCGGCCTGGTACGAGGACCTCGCGCCGCGCCACCAGCTTGCGGCCCGCGCCATGCTCGAGGTCACCCCCCGGTTGGAAGCCGATGTCACCGTGCGTTACGTGGGCGAGCTGTCGACGATCTCGGTTCCCGATTACACGCAGCTCGACCTGGCATTCAACTGGCAGCCGCTGGAGCGTTGGGAATTTTCCCTGGTCGGCGCCAACCTGCTCGACTCGCGCCAGCCCGAGCAGCACTTCGCATTCTCGGCGAGCGGGGTCCCGACCGAGGTCGAACGCAGCATCTACGTCCGTGCCGCCTGGCGCCGTTGAGCGCGCAAAGCGGCCCGGGCGCGATGCGTCGAGCCGCGCGTTGCTACTGGAGCCGCTGGTACACGTACAACCCGCCGTAGCCGTCCTGTAGCTTCAGCACGGCCGGCTCCAGCGAGAACCAGAACTGCTCCGTCGCGCCGGTGTAGTTGCTCTGCGTGGTCAGCACGTTGCCCTGGATGGCGAAGCGTCCGGCATCGATCGCGAAGCCGAACTGGTTCACCTGGAACTGGTCGCCCTGCACGATCAGGATCACGCCGTCCTGCCTTTGCCATACCCCGTCCAGGGTCAGCGCCGCGGGAGCCGGTGCGGCCTGGGGCGCCGGCTGGCCGAAGGCGCCGGGCGTCTGTGCCATTCCCGGCGCACCGCCGGCGCCCGTGGCGGCCGTTCCTCCCGCCGCCTGGCCCACCTTGGCAAATGCATAGTTGAGGCCGGACACCGTGTTGCGGGTCAGCATGATCGGCCGGCCGTCCTGCAAGTAGAGCCCGACCAGGTTGATCGAGAACTCCACCCCCAGCGGGTCGTCCGGCACGCCCTCCGTGTCGATCTTGAAGCTGCGCAGGTGCGGCACCATCCGGCGGTCGAGGTAGACAAGCTCCCTGGCCTTGAAGTCCGCATTGCGCTGCGGCGCCGTCATCGTGCTGATCATCAGCGCCGGCTTCTCGGGATGCCGCGCGTACTCCGTAAGAATCCCGTTCGGCACGATGGCACCGTTGGCGGCCAGCGCCTCGGCTTCGATCATTTCCCAGGTCCCGAGCAGGTCGTCCTGCTCGAAGCTGCTGCCTTGTTGCATGAACGCCTTCAACCCCGGGTCTTCACCCACGCGGTACTCGAAAAACGCATGCGCCTCCTTGCCGCCAATCGCCTCGGCGGTGACCCCGAACACGTAGACGCCTGGCTCGTCCAGTCCCAGCAGCAGCTCCGGACCGCCGCCCCAGGCCATGCGCTTCCCTTGGACATAGGTTCGCGTACCGTCCTTCTTCAGGTATTCGAACAACAGGGTGATCTCGTCCGCGGCCTCGGGCTTGATCTGCCGGTACACGATCGAGCCGTCCGGCTGGGGCAGCTCGAGCTCGACCGCGAGCGGGTACCACCACTGCGGATGGAAATAGATCGTGCCGCCGAGGTCCCCGGCCTCGGGGTGATGAAACAGTATCGGGACGAGGATGTAATCGCCGGCCTCTTCCACGGTGGCGTAGTAGGCTTTCTCGCCGCCGGACACGAGATAGCGGTACCCGTCGAGCTGGGTCACCAGCGCATTGGTCCCGTCGCTGAACTGCGGAATCATGAGGTCGAGGCGATCGGCCGCCGTGTCACGCGCCCGCACGGACCAGTTCGCGTCGACGATGCTGGCGCGATGCGATACCAGCAGGCCTTCTCCCGTCTTGTCCCATTGGCCGCGCAAGCCGCGCAGCCACAACAGGTCGCGTCCTTCGACCACGTAGCTGACGCCATGCGTGTTCAGCGGCAGCGCTTCCTGGATCGGGCGTTCCGCCTTCCAGTCGACCAGCGCGAGGTCGCGGATCACGGGCGCCTGGCTGGCCGCCGCCTGCAGGCCGTGCAGCCGCCCGATGAAATGCCGCCAGCGACTGGCCGTGTTGATGGCAAGCTCGTCGTAGCCTTCATTGAGCACGGCCGCCGTCACCGGGGCGTAGATGGCCATGCCGTTGCTCAGCCGCCGGAGCGGACTGGTCTTGTGGGTGATGAGCAGGCGGTCGAGCGCCTTCTCCAGCTCGCGCAGCTCCCCGGCCGCGGGGAAGCGGCGCGCGTTCAGTTCCATTCGGCGAAAGGCGTCGACCAGGTCGATGCTGGCCAGCGCGTTGCTGCTCTTCTGCAGCTCCGTGCGCGGCGCATAGCCTTCCGCGAAGAAGATCGAGCGCGACACCAGCGGCCAGAGCTCCGGCAGCTTCGGTTCGAGCTTCGCCAGCAGCCGGTCGAAGCGCTCGCTGAACAGGGGCAGGTGGGCGAGATCGTAGGCCGCGAGCGTCGTGATGGATTCCTCGCGCTCGCGGTAATAGCCGTCGAACTGCTCGACGATGCGCGCGGCGACCCCCGTGGTAGTTGCGGAGCGGTCGCGGAACTCCGGCAGCACGCGATCATACGGCCAGCCGTCGCCCGGCTCCGTGGCCTGCGAGGCGACCAGCACGCTCGTGAGCCCCTGGAGCTCGAGCGCGACTTCGTACTGCGCCATCAGGCACATGTCGAAGCCGACCAGGTCGAGCATTTCGCGGCCCGTCGCATCCAGCGCCCCGCGGATG
The DNA here is from genome assembly GCA_965651325.1 of uncultured Chromatiales bacterium. Taxonomy (GTDB): domain Bacteria; phylum Pseudomonadota; class Gammaproteobacteria; order Steroidobacterales; family Woeseiaceae; genus IDS-8. Next base: position 9,337 of record CBFGSB010000081.1, read on the forward strand.
GCAGTGGCCAGTTGCGGCAGGGTCAGGGCATCCGTGGCCTGCGGCTGGCCAGGCACGCCGTGATCGACCGCATGTGCCTGCCAGCCGCCGCCGTGATTCCACAACAGGAGGGCGGTGCGCTTCGCCGGGAAGCTCTGCATGGTGGTCGTAAGGAAGGCCTGCAGCACCGCGGGGTCGCCCATGTTGATCTCACCGGGCCGCGCGATCACGGGCGAACGCAGCACGCTCTTGTCGTCGTCCCGCGTAATCCGGTACACGCGCGCGTCGGTCCAGTTGCCGTCCGACTCGTCGTAGCCTTCCGCGCGGTCGATCAGCACGATGACGTTGACATCACCTTCGATCCCGAGCTCCATCTCGTTCATGTCGATGAAGCCGAACTTCTCCAGGTCGTTATCGGCGTCGAGGTAGACGGCGATGGTCCATTCGGCCGGGTCGCTACGCGATTTGTCGAACTGTGCGAGCCCGCTTGCCGCGAACAGCGGCATCGAAAGCAGGCAGAGTACCGGCAGGGCAAACAGGTGGCGGATTTGCATCGTGTGTTCCTTCGGATCGAATTGGCGGCTCATCGGCAGCGATCGCTCTGCACCCTGTAGGCGCGCTCCCCGTCGACGTAGGTGTCGTTACCCTGTAGCTGCAGCGAGTGTTGCGAAAACTCACCGCCGGACGAACGCAAGGTGAGTACCGCGCGGTCGCCGAGCGTCTCGACGCTCCACTGGCCGAGCTCCGCGCCGTCGCCTCCGGCGTAGCCGGTGGTACCGCTGCCGCCGTCGGCGGCAACGCTCGACTGCGAGAGATACGCGTAGCTGCCGTCGCTGCAGAGATGCAGGGTTTGCGAGGAGCTGCTTCCGACGTAGCTGCCGTTCAGCCCGCCGCTGTAGTAGGAACTCATGCGCTTCAGCATCATGCCGGCGAGGTAGGTGCGCCATTGCTGGGAGGCGGCGCTCTCGCGCGGTGCGGCGAAGGTGACCGACGCCGCCGTGCTCGCCGCGAGCCGGGTGTAGTAGTCGCGTTCGCCCGCCGGGCCGCCGAAGAACACGACGACGCCGTTGCCGTTGCTGCCGAGCCGCCCGATGGCGTGGCCGGCATACATGTAGTTCGCGAGGCTGATCTCGTAGCCGCGGTTGGTGCGCTGGCCGGGCGCGCTGGGAGACAGCACGACGCCTTCTCCCAGGTCCTGCGGCTGGTTCAGGAACTGCTCGATTTCCTGCCAGCTCGTGGCGGGCCGCATGATGGCGAGCCCCAGCCCCGCGCGGGTATTGGAGCCGAACATGAACGCCGCCGAGCCCGGCGGCAGGCCGCCGAGCCATTCCTCCGGCACGACGAAGGAGACGCCGTCGGCCACCGATGCGACGCGCGTCCCCGCGGTGTACTGCCGGCCGGTTTCGATCGGCACCCCGCTGCCGCCTGCCGGCGCCGCGGCGACAGGCTCCGGCTGCGCGGCAGGACCGGGCAACGGCTGGCCGGTCGTGGCAGGCGCGGCCGGTCCGGGCAAGGACTGCCCCGGCGCGGCGCTCTCGACTTCAACGAGCCCCTTGGGCCCGTGGCCCGCATCTTCCTGGGCGCACGCCGAGCCGATGAACAGCAACGACGATGCCAGGATGCCGAGCCGCAATGTTTTGTTACCTTTCATGTGCACCTCACTCGTGCCGGAACCAGCGCGTGATGACGAGATCCGCATCCGCGACGGTCGACTGGAACAGGGTCGGGCTGATTTGCTGGGGAGCCCCCGCCTGTGTGGGTATCGAGGTCGGCGCGGCCGACTGCACCTGCACCAGGCCGCGCTGTACGGGCACCACGGCCGGCTGGCGCACCGGGCGGTAGTTTGCGGGCACGCTCGGGCGCTGGCCGGCGAGCTGGGCCACGCTGTTTTCGATGTCGCGCCGCCGCTCCTGCGACGCGATGAAGTAGACCTGCTCGATCCCGCGATAGTCGTCGAGACCCCACCACGTCGTGCCGCCGGGCACGAGGTAATCGGCGCCGGGCTGGACGCGGCTTGCCGGCGTGCCTCGCTCCGGGAAGATCTGTGCGACATAGCCCGTCGCGTCGATGCCGATCACGTAGACGTAGCAGGCGCAGCCCGCGTTGAAAAATATCTTGATCTTGTCGCCGCGGGCCGGGTCGCCGCGGCCGTCGCGCAGCACGTCGCCGTCCTGTACGGGCCGGAGCTGCACCTGCCCGTCGGGCGTGAGCGCTTGCGCGAGCAGGGCGACCTCCAGCGCGATGCCCGCGGGCGCGCCGTACTGGGCTTCCGGGGACGCGCCGGCACCCGCGTAGGGCGCGGGCGGGTAAGCCACCTGCGCGGGCGGGTCCTGGGCGTAGCTGCCCTGGGCGTACGGATCCTGTGCGTAAGGGTCCTGCCCATATGCGTCCTGGGCGTAGGGGTCTTGCGCGTACGCGTCCTGCGCATAGGGATCCGCGGCATAAGCATCCTCTGCATATGGATCCTCGTACTGCCCTTCCGCGTACGCGCCGGCGTCGTAGGACGGCGGCATGCCGTCGTATCCGGCCGGGGCGTCCGCGCCAGCGCCGTCCTGTTGGGTAAACGGCATACCGGTCGCGGTTTCAGCCATCGCGAGGAACAGGTTTTGCATCGAAGCCGAGTACTGCGGCGTGAAGTTCTGCGCGGCCGCGGCGAGCACGTCCTGCCCGAAGCCGACCAGCGCCGTGCTCACCGCGGGCGGCAGTGCCTGGCAGGCGCCAAGCACGAGCACGCCCGCGGCGGCGAGCGGGAGCATGACGCGCCGCCGGGCGCCGTTAATCGCGATGTTTCGTTTGTGCATTACCGTCCCCTTATGCGAATCCGTGGCCGCGACATTCAACGAAAAGCCGCCCGCCAGTTTTGCCCCGGCGGTCCAACCAGCACGATCTTCTCGAGCACCGCCCGGAAGAGATGGGCATTCCTCGCCGGATCCCGCGTGTCGACCACACACCGGGCGACCGTCCTGGTGCGGTCGAGATATTCCGGATTCAGGCGCGGATCCTGTCCCCAGCGGCCCGGCGCCCACTCCACCCACTCGAGCACCGGATGACACCACTGGTGACCCGAGAGGGATGTTTTCCAATGGACTTCCGTTATGCGCCAGCCGTCCTTCACCCTGAGCCGCGGCGACGTCGTGAACTCGCATTCGAGGTCGACCAGGCCGTTCCGAAGCTGGAAGCTGATGTCGTCGTTGTGCTCCACGACCCCGATGCGGAACGATCCGGCCGTGCCCAGCGACAGCGGCTCGCAGTTTCCAGGCGGACCCGCCACCCGCGCCCTGAAGGTCTTGCCGGACGGTGTCGACCAGCCTTGCAACTCCCAGGTGTTCCCGATGGTGTACTTCTGGATTTCCGGAAGCTGGAAGGAGAAGCCCGTCGGGATGCGCTGCCCGTGGACCTTCCTGTAGACGCCGGCCTCCAGGTGGCAGCGCTGTCCCGATAGCGCCATCAGGTCCTCCGTCGGCCCGAGATCCGGATCGTCTCCCAGGAGATGCAGGGTGAGGTAAATCCTGCCGCTGCGGCCGGCAGCCGGCATCTGGCCGTCGCCGATACCCAAGCGCCAGCAGTTCGAGTGCCAGGACAGGTCGGTGCCTTCGAGCCCGGAGAAGTTGCTCACGGTCATTTCCAGCTCCGTGGGGCCGCCGATGTTCGGTCCCCGGTGAATGCGGAAATTCGAGAACTCGGGGCGCGGGTAAACCCTGAAATGCTCCGTGAGCGTTGCCCACTCGCTGCCCGGATACCGAACGGTGAGAGGGCTGCCTGGTGTGACGGCGCTCGCCGGCACGCGCACGCGAACGCGTGTCGCGGTGCTTCTCAGGACCTGCAGCGTGACCGGCCGCGTGGTGCCGAGGCGTACCTCGAGGTCGGCTGGACGCAAGTCGTCCCCTTGCAGGACGAGTATCCCGCCCGCAATGATCGCCTCCCCCGGATCGAGGCGGGTGATGTTCGGCGCCGGCGACAACAGGCGCGGGCGGATGCTCGGGCGGACCGCCGG
>CBFGSB010000082.1:0-13286 GCA_965651325.1 uncultured Chromatiales bacterium
GAGCCGAGCCACATGCCCGGTACGCCGCAGGCGACTCGCTGGGCGCAAAGATCACGGCACTTTGCCGAAATCTATACACGAGCACCTACCGGCTGCTGGCGTTGATCCGCGAGTTCGACGAGAACGGCTACTGGCAGCTCGCCGGGCATAACTCGTGCGCGCACTGGCTACACTTCGAATGCGGGATCGGGCTCGGCGCCGCCCGGGAGAAAGTCCGGGTGGCGCACGCGCTTGCAGGTCTGCCTAAGATCAGCGACGCCTTCGCGCAGGGCGCGCTGTCGTATTCCAAAGTCCGCGCCGTGACGCGGATCGCTGACGAGAACAACGAAGACTTCCTGCTGCGGGCGGCGCGCCACGGCACGGCGGCGGATGTCGAGCGGCTGGTGTCGCAGTCTCGCGGCACTGGTGCCGGCGACGAGAACGCCCGCGCGCACGCACGCTACCGCAGCCGCAGCGTGACGGTGCGCTACGAGCTGGACGGCTCGATGGTGTTGCAGGCCCGCTTGCCCGCCGAGGACGGTGCGCTGGTCATGAAAGCGCTGGGGCTTGCCAGGGAACGGGCGTGGGCGGAACGGAACGATGCCGAAGGGACAGAGAACGTCGGGAGAGAGGACGACGAGACAGAGAATGACGTTTCAGCGGAAACGCCGGCCCGGGAGCCGGTTACCGTCCGGGACGCCGATGCGCTCATCGAGGTTGTCGAAAGCTATCTTGCGAGCAATCGAAGCCGGGGCTCGAACGGGGACCGGTATCAGGTCGTCGTGCACGTTTCCGCGGAAACGCTGAAATCCGGCGGTGGCGCAGGATCTCCTGCCGTTCAGACGCTTGCTGACCGCTCGCATCTCGATGACGGGCCGCGCGTTTCCGCGGAAACGTCGCGGCGTCTGGCCTGCGACGGCTCCCGGGTCGTGGTGGCGGAGGACGACGACGGCGAGCCGTTGGCAATCGGGAGACGGACGCGTGCGATTCCGCCGGCGATCCGGCGCGCACTGCAGATCCGGGATGGGCATTGCCGGTTTCCGGGCTGCACGAGCACGCGTGTCGATGCGCACCACATCGTGCACTGGGCGGATGGGGGTGAAACCAGTCTGGACAACCTTGTGCTGCAGTGCCGGCATCATCATCGGCTGCTGCACGAAGGCGGTTTCAGTTGTGAACGGCTTCCGGGCGGGAGGCTCGTTTTCCGGGACTCACGAGGCCAGGAGTTGCCGGTCTCCGGCAGGCTCGCTCTTTAAAAATTCGGTCAGACCGTGATCACGGTGCCGCGGGAGAGCATGCGGATCTTGCGGTTCTTCGAGGCTTCGAGGACCTGGGTGAGGATGCGGTCTTCCTCGCCGGGCTTCATGCCGGTGAGCCAGATGTCGGGGTCGTGCTCGAGCAGCGCGAGGTCGCGGCACAGGGTGCTGGGGCAGTAGTGCCCCGCGGTGTTCGCGAGCGCTTCGAGCTCGTTCGGGAACGACACCTCTATAAGAAGGGCGCGCAGATCGTCGCAGGCATTGAGTACCGGCCACAGCGTCTTGTTGGTACGGGTGTCGCCGCTGACGGCGAAGACGCCGCCGGAATTCTGCACGGTGTAGCCGATTGCCGGCACGCTGTGCTGCACGTCGACCGCGTGGAATGCCCGGTGGCCGATCTCGATCGTGTCGCCCGGGTTGCAGACGACGTAGCGAAGCATCGGGTTCTCCGGGTTCGGGAGCTCGGCGAAGTCCGGCCAGATCACCCAGTTGAACAGGTGGGTCTGGATCGCTTCCAGGGTTTCCTTGCGCCCGTATACGGTAACCGGCACGTCCACCGTCTCGGTGAAGATACTGTCGATCAGCATCGGCAGGCCGGCGATGTGGTCGAGGTGGGCGTGCGTGAGGAACACGTGGCGAATGCTGTGCAGTTCCTCCAGCGGGAGGTCGCCCACGCCCGTGCCCGCGTCCAGCAGCACGTCGTTGTCGATCATCATCGCGGAGGTGCGTGAACCTGCGCCGATGCCGCCGCTACAGCCCAGTATCCGTATACGCATCAGTTATGTCCCCGGCCGGAGGCGGGCGCAGGGTTCTATTGGTCAATTTCATGTGGGATGATTCGCCGGAAATAAAATACGGTGGCGGGCGACCGGGATTCTGTGTTTCAAATCACAATTCTTTTCTTGTACATAATTGCCGCCGCCGCAATGGCCATGAGCCGCCTGCCCCGCTTCGCCGGCCAGGCCGGCAGCCTGCTCATCATCGCCGTGACCGGCGGGCTGGTGGCCCTCGTTGCCCACGCGACCGTCCTGCAGGCGATGATCCTGGCGCCGCACGGGCTCACCCTCTCGCTCGGCAACGCCGCCTCGTTCATCGGCATGCTGCTGGCCCTTACGGCCTTGTTCATCGCGCTGGAGCCGACGCTGCGGGGCCTCGCGGCGGGCCTCCTGCTGCTGGCCGGCTTCGCCGGGCTGGCGACCGGCTGGCCGGAGGTCTCGCCCGGCGGCGTCGTCCTCGGCTGGCAGCTCGAGGCGCACGTGATCATCTCGCTGTTCGCCTACGGCCTTTTGACGGTTGGCGCCATCGTCGCCGTGTTTGCGCTGGTGCAGGACCGGCGCCTGCGGGCCGCCAGGCTGTCGCCGGTGAACCAGCTTTTCGCCCCCCTGGAGACCACCGAACGCCTGCTGTACGGCCTTGCGGCCGCGGGCTTCCTGATCCTGCTGCTGGCGGTGTTCTCCGGGTTCCTGTTCGTCAACAACCTGTTTGCCCAGCACCTGGTGCACAAGACCGCCCTGTCGCTGCTCGCGCTGCTGCTCTTTGGCGTGCTGCTGGCCGGCCGCTGGCTCGCGGGCTGGCGGGGCCGCCGCGCCGTCTACCTGTACCTGGGAGGCTTCGCGGTGCTGGGGCTCGCCTACTTCGGCAGCCGCTTCGTGCTGGAAGAGATCCTCGGGCGGACCTGGGGCTGACAGGCGGCTCCCGGCCTGCTTCCTTGACAGCGCCAGGTCGTCTTGCTCAACTTCCGTTGCATACAACCGGATCCTGAAGAGGTGCTCATTCGTTGAGCGACCACATTCCAGTGGCGGCCCTGGTCGGGCTACTGGTCGTCCTGCTTCTCCTGTCCGCTTATTTTTTCGGCTCGGAACCCGCGTTGACGCGCTTCAAACGGTACCGGCTGCGCCGCAAGGCCCGGAGCGGCCACCGTGGAGGGGCGCGGCGCATGCTGCTCAGCATCCTCGACCTCGAAAAAGTAACGGTCGACGACGTGATGGTGCCGCACAACGAGATCGTCGGCATCGACCTGGACGACGACCTGGACAAAATCGCCGGCGTCATCCGCTCGAGTGAGCACACGCGCCTGCCGGTATACCGCGACAACATCGACCGGGTGACCGGTGTCCTGCACCTGAAACGGCTCGCGAATCGCACCGTCGACCACGCCTTCGACAAGGTCGACGTGCAGGCCTTGCTGGACGAGCCGTACTTCGTGCCGGAAGGCACACCGCTCAGCACCCAGCTCGTGCAGTTCCAGAAATCCCGCCAGCGCTTTGCCCTCGTGGTCGATGAGTACGGCGACATCCAGGGACTCGTCACTCTCGAAGACATCCTCGAAGAGATCATCGGGGAGTTCACGACCGCGCCGGCGTCCGACGAGGAAGACATCGTCCGCGAGAGCGACGAGACCTTCCTCGTGCGCGGCACGGCAAACATCCGGGAAGTCAACCGCGTGATGAACTGGAACCTGCCGACCGACGGTCCCAAGACCCTGAACGGGCTCATCATCGAATACCTGGAGACGATTCCGGCGTCCGGCACGGGCCTCAAGATCGACGGCTACCCGATCGAGATCCTGGAAACGAACGGCACCCGCGTGTGCACCGCGCGCATCTACATGCGCAAACCCGGGAAAAACGAGTTCGCCGCGGTGTAGCAGCGCGTTACCGCCGGCGCCGCGACGTATGCAAGCGTCTCGCGTGCTCGAGTCGCGGCGCGCGCGCTCGATGCGCAACAGCCTAGTCGAAGGCCGCGGCCAGCGCGTCTTCCAGCGTCGCCACCCCGCTCACGCGCAAACCCTCCGGCGGCTTCTTCGGCACGTTCGCCTGCGGCACGATCACGTGCTCGAACCCCTGCTTCGCGGCCTCGGTAATGCGCTCGGCGCCGAAGCGCACGGGCCGCACTTCACCCGCGAGACCGAGCTCGCCGAAGCTCATGACCCTGCCGCGCACCGGCCGGTCGCGAAAGCTCGAGACGGCGGCGAGCACCACCGGCAGGTCCGCGGCCGTCTCGGCGATGCGCAAGCCGCCGACGACGTTGACGAACACGTCCTCGCCCGCGAGCGATAACCCGCCGTGCCGGTGCAGCACCGCAACGAGCAGTGACAGCCGGTTCTGGTCCACACCTTGCGCGAGCCGCTTCACGTTGTTACCGACCGCGTCGGCGACGAGCGCCTGGATCTCGACCAGCAGCGGGCGGCTGCCCTCCCACGCGACGGACACGATGCTGCCCGCGCGCGTCTCCGTCATCGAAGACAGGAAAATGGCGGACGGGTTCTTCACTTCGCGGAAGCCTTCACCGGTCATCGCGAAGACGCCGAGCTCACTGCTCGCGCCAAAGCGATTCTTGACCGCGCGCACGACGGAGAAGCGGCTCCCGGGATCGCTTTCGAAGTAGAGCACCGTGTCCACCATGTGCTCCACCACGCGCGGTCCCGCGATCGCACCCTCCTTCGTAACATGGCCGATGAGGAAGAACGCCACCTCGCGCTGCTTGGCGAAGCGCACGATGCGGCCGACGCATTCGCGTAGCTGCGTAACCGCACCCGGCGCCGACGGCAGGTCCTGCGTCGCCATGGTCTGGATCGAGTCGATCACGACAGCCCGGGCGCCGCAGGCCGCCGCCTGCTCGAGCACGTTGTCGAGATCGGTATCGGACAAAAGGCGCAGGGTGCGGCTGGCAAGGCCGAGCCGCTGCGCGCGCTGCGCGACCTGCTTCAGCGACTCCTCCCCGGTGGCGTAGCAGACGTTCAGGGCCTCCGGCAATGACGCGGCCACCTGCTGCAGCAGGGTCGACTTGCCGACGCCGGGGTCGCCACCCAGCAGCACCACCGAGCCCGGCACCAGGCCGCCGCCCAGCACGCGGTCGAACTCGCCGAAGCCGGTCGCATGCCGCTCGTCCGTTTCTTGTGCCAGCTCAAGGAGTTCCGCCGGCGCTACCCCCTTGCCGCGACGCGCCGCCGAACGCGCAGGAGCGGTTTCCTCCAGCGTGTTCCAGGCCTCGCATTCCGGGCATTGTCCCTGCCACTTCAGGCTCACCGCGCCGCAGGCACGGCAGGCGTAGGCGGTTTTTTCGGCTCGCGCCATGCAGTTACACCTTTCGGCTTCGGCAACGGCGGCCGAGAACCCGTCTCTCATCCGGTAGGCAAGGACCAATCATAGCACCCGTCGAGCGCCGTCCTGCCGCGAAAATTGCCAACCCTATCTCACTAAAAAGCTTGTTGATTTCTTATACTGCGCGGCGTTACGCGACAGCTTGGTTCGAGAGCTTCAGGATTGGACAAGGAACGAAAAGAACGCCGGGACCGCCTGCTCGCCTTAAGCTTCGTCGCCGTCCTGTTGCTGCTCGTCTACGGCCCCGGCGCGCGCTGGTTCGTGACCGCCGACCGCGTGCTCTATGACCAGATCGCGACGAGCCTCGGCAATGCGCCGCTGGACAACGGTGTCATCGTCAGCATCGATCCCGACCAGGTGGCGCCGGACGACCTGGCGGACATCTACGGCTCGCTGATCCAGGTGCTGAAGCTGCAGCAGGTGGAGCGCATCGTGCTGCCGAGTCCGCCGCCGATCGCGGCGGGCGCGGAACTGCCGGGCTGGGCCGCGACACTATCGTCCGGCCCTCCGGTGTTCGTGCCGCGCGGTCACCGGCTGGACCGGGTCGCCACCTGGAGCGGCTTCCTCAACCTGCAACCCGACAGTGACGGCGTGCTGCGCCGTTCGTCGCTGTGGCAGTTCGAGAGCGGCGTCATGTTCCCGTCGCTCCCGCTCGCGATCGCGCTGCAGAACCCGCGCTTCGCATCCAGCACCGACGCGCCGATTGCGGGCGCCGACGCCGCGGTGTATCTCTCCCGCTATACCGAGTTGCCGCGCTTGTCCCCGGCCGAGGTGTTGGACCCCGCGCTGCCGCCGAATTACCTCGCCGGTCATACCGTGTTCGTCGACGCGGAGCCGCCGCTCGCGGCCGCCGCGGCGATGCTGCCGTCGGGCCAGTACGTCACGCGCTCGGAAGTGACCGCGGCGCTGCTCGCCGGCATCGAGCAGGACCAGGCCATTACGGCGCCCATGTGGATCGTCGCGCTGCAATGGCTGGCGCCGGTTCTCGTTGCGGCCGCCGCCGTGGTGCTGCTGCCCGGCCGTCGTCGCCGCGACATTCTCGTGCTGGCCGTGGCCGTCATCCTGGGGCTCGTGTTCCTGGAAGTGCTGTTGCTCGCCGTCGGCCGCGTGCGGCTCGACCTTGGGCGCGCGGCATTCATCTTTGCAAGCGCCGCCACCCTTTGCTGGTGGTTCGCCACGACCGGCAAGAAGGCCGCGGTTCACGCGTTCAAGCGCGGCACGGATTTTCTCGCGGCGGGCCGGCTGGAGCCTGCGTTCGCCGAGTTCCGCCGGTGCGAACCGACGGAGACGCTCGCGTCGGTCATGTACAAGCTCTCGCTCGCGTTCGAGGAGCAGGCGAAGCCGGAACGCGCCGAAGCCGTCATCCAGTGGATGAAGCGCACGCAAAATCCGCAGCGGGAGAAGAAGTACTCGCTGACCGACACCGCCAACGGCGTGCCGAACCGTCTCGGCCGCTACGTGATCGAGAAGCGCATCGGCCGGGGCGCGATGGGCGCCGTCTATCTCGCGCGCGATCCGCGCATCAACCGGCCGGTGGCACTCAAGGTCATTCCCATAGAAAAGGAATTCGAGGACGAGGAACTCGAGGAAGCGCGTCTCCGGTTCTTCCGCGAAGCCGAATCGGCCGGGCGGCTGACGCACCCGAACATCATCACGGTCTATGACTGCGGCGAGGACAAGGGTCTCGCTTACATCGCAATGGAGTACCTGCCCGGTTTGCAGCTCACCCACTTCACCGACCCGACGAAACTGCTGGCGCCGAAGAAGGCACTGGAGCTCTGCGCCCGCACTGCCGACGCACTCGACTATGCACACAACCAGCAGGTCATCCATCGCGACATCAAGCCGGCGAACCTGCTGTACGACAACCGCGGCGACGTCTTGAAGATCAGTGACTTCGGGGTCGCTCGCCTGACCGATAACAACCGCACCAAGACCGGTATCGTGCTCGGCACGCCCATGTACATGTCGCCCGAGCAACTCGCCGCGGAGGACCTGACCGGCCTATCGGACTTGTTTTCGCTTGGTGTTACTCTATACGAGTTGCTGGTCGGCGAGGTCCCGTTCAAGGCGACCAATATCGCGGTGCTGATGTCGAAAATTACGTCCGAGGATCCGGCCCCGGTGTCGAGCCGCCGGGCGGGGATCCCGCCCGGCGTCGACGCCGTGCTGTCGAAGGCGCTGGCGAAGCGCCCGGAACACCGCTTCGCCAACGGTGGGGAGATGGCCATCGCGCTCCGCAATTGTGCAAGATATGCCTAAGGCCACGAGCCCATAACAAGAAACGCCTTTATGAACCTGCGCGGAAAGATCAAGTTTGCCGAGATCACCGACACTGGCAAGGTCAGGGAACACAATGAGGATGCAATTGGCTCGAACCCCGAAATCGGGTTGATGGTGCTCGCCGATGGCATGGGAGGATACAACGCCGGCGAGGTCGCGAGCGGCATCGCCGTGCAGACCATTACCGAACTGGCAGCCGAGGGCGCGGCCCGGGAAGAGCGCAACGCACTCGACTTGACCACCGGGTTGATGCGCCAATCCATCGTGCTGCGGGATGCGATCTCCCGCGCCAACAAGATCATCTACCAGACGGCGCAAAGCCAGACCCACTGCGAAGGCATGGGCACGACGCTGGTCGCCGCGTTGTTCTACGACAACAGGGTGTCGATCGCCCACGTCGGGGATTCCCGTGCGTACCGGCTGCGCAACGAGACGTTCGAGCAGCTCACGCTCGACCATTCGCTGCTGCAGGAACTGGTGGATCGGGGCTTCTATTCGGAGGAGGAGGCCCAGCGCTCCACGAACCGCAACTACGTCACCCGGGCGCTGGGCGTGGAGCCGACCGTGGACGTCGAGGTGCACGAGCACGACGTGGAGAAGAACGACATATACCTGCTCTGCTCGGACGGCCTGCCGGACATGGTCGAAGATGAAGATATTCACTTAACTATCAGCACGTTTAATGCTAGCCTTGATGTGGTTGGTCAACAACTGGTGCAGTTGACCAACGATCACGGCGGGAAAGACAACGTGTCCGTGATGCTGGCTCAGGTGCTCGAGCCATTCGCGGCCAGAAGGGGGCTCGTTGCAAGGCTTTCGAAGATGTTTCGTTCCTGACAGCGCGCTGCTTGGGGAAGCGGGGCCACGCCTCAAGGCTCTGTTTGAATCGGTCTTACAGCAAACGGCAAAAATAATATGGCACGTTTAATCCTGAGTCTCGACAGCCAGGTGCTGGCTGAATACAACATGTCGAAGGAGCGCTATACGATCGGGCGCCTGCCGGACAACGACGTCCGCATCGATAACCCGGCGGTGAGCGGCCATCATTCCCTCATCATCAACATCCTGAACGATTCGTTCCTCGAGGACCTGAACAGCACCAACGGAACCTACGTCAACGGCAAGCTCATCAAGAAGCATGCCCTGCAGCACGGCGACGTCATCACGATCGGGCATCACCAGCTCCGGTTCGCCGACCAGCAGGCGAGCGATCCGGAACAGGACGAGTTCGAAAAGACCATGGTCATACCGTCCGGGCACCAGAGCGCGGAGCAACTGCTGCGCGCGGAGAAGGCGGCGGCCGCGGCGGCATCCGCCGGCGCGGCGAAGGCGCGTACCGACGTCAAGGTGGAGACGCCGGAGCCGGAGCCGGAGCCGGCGGCGCACACGGCGACCTCGGCCGGCATCGACCCGAAGACTGCACCGAATGCCCTGCCCCTTGCCAAGCTGCAGGTCCTGAGCGGGGCGTTTGCCGGACGCGAGCTGGAGCTCACGAAGGCCCTGACCACGCTCGGCCGCCCCGGTGTGCAGGTTGCCGCCATCACGCGCCGCGCCGAAGGCTACTTCGTCGTGCACGTGGAAAGCGGCAAGGAAGGCGACTACCCGCTGGTCAACGGCAAGCCGATCGGCGCCCAGGCACGCAAGCTCGCCGACAACGACGTGCTGCAGCTCGCCGGCGTGAAAATGGGCTTCTTCACGAGCTGACCCAACACCGCTTCCGGAACGCGCCTGTCTGCACCTTGGCGGTTGCAACGAACTGAAGGCGCGCGGCGCCGGGCGCGCGGATCGTGGCACGCGCCGCCCGCTCCTCCCTAGAGGGTTACGTTCTTCACCCCGGAAACGAGCGTGTAGGGGATCGTGCCGGCGCTTTCCGCCACCTCCTCCACCGGCAGCCCGTCGCCCCACAAGGTCACCGGATCGCCGATCCGGTCTGCGGCACCGGGACCGAGATCGATGGCCGCCATGTCCATCGACACGCGGCCGGCGATCGCGGCGCGGCGGCCGTTCACCAGGACCGGGGTGCCCGAGGGCAGGAAGCGCGTATAGCCATCGCCGTAACCGGCGCCGATGATACCGATGACGGTATCGGCAGGCGCCTGCCACGTCGCACCGTACCCGACGTGCTCCCCCGCGCGCACGTTCGTTACCGCGATAAGCCCGGTCTCGAAGTGCATCGCCGGACGCAGCCCGAACTCGGCACCGGTAGTACCCGCAAACGGCGAGATACCGTAAAGCGCGATGCCGCAGCGCACACAGCAGCGGGAGGAATCGGCGCCGACGCAGATGCTGTCGGGCCACCCCAGCAAGCCTGCCGAATTGGCGACACTGACCGGACCGTCGAACGATTCGAGCAACCCGCGGAAGCGGGCGAGCTGCTGGCCGGTTCGCGCATCGCCGCGATCGTCGGCGCAGGCGAGGTGCGTCATCAAGCCGAGTTCCCCGGTTGCCTTGCACCTCGCGAGCCGTTCGAGAGACTCCCTGCATTCGTCGGGATCGAGCCCGAGGCGGTGCATGCCCGTATCCACCTCCAGCCAGACCGTTGCCCGGCCGGCCGGCGCGGCATCCAGCAACTCGAGCTGCGGCCGGCAGTGCACGACCAGCTCGAAGCCCCTGGCGACGGCAATCTCGAGATCGGCGCGGCTGTAGACGCCGCCGAGCAACAGGATGGGTTGCCGGATGCCGGCTTCGGCGAGCGCCGCGGCATCCGCCAGCCGGGCGACCGCGAACCCGTCCGCCTCCGGCAATGCCCGCGCGACCGTCAGGAGGCCGTGCCCGTAAGCGTTCCCCTTGACGACGGCAAGGACCCGGGCCCCGCCGGCCGCCGCCCGTAGCCGCTCGTAGTTATTCCGGAGTGCCTCGGGCCGTATACGCGCTCGCGGCGCGATCACGGATAAGCCTCCTCCGCGTAACTGTCGGGGACGAAGTTCTCGAACTTGGTAAAGCGCCCGACGAACGTCAGCAGGAAATCACCGACGGGCCCGTTACGCTGCTTGGCGATGGCAATGTCGGCGAGGCCCTTGCGCGGTGAGTCCTGGTTGTAAACCTCGTCGCGATAAATGAACACGATCAAATCTGCATCCTGCTCGATCGCCCCCGAGTTATGGGTGACGATGCCGTCCGCAAGCCAATTCGCCGGTCCCGGCACGGTCAAATCGAATACATCTTCCTCGCCTTCCGACTCAACCGACACGACGCGATCCCAGAACAGATCGGACTCTGCCCATTCCGCGAGATCCGGCGACGACAACAGGTCCGCGTAATTCGCGACCATCGCTCTACTCGGTGCAAAGCGGAAGTGGCTGGAGCCACCATAGGCGGTACCGCGCAATTCCGCCATCGCCCTTGTAGTCACGCCACAGTCGCGCATGCGGGCACGAACCGCCTCGAACACCTCAATCGGTAGAGTGTCCACATTCGTGTTTACCGCGGTCGCCTGCAAATGGCACGACAGCGCAGTCACGGCCGCGGCGCGTGGTCCGAAACCGCCGACGACGTCTACGAAACGACGCTGTGCATCCGCACCACTGACGTCGACCGTGTAAACGGGGCGGCCCCGTTTGCCGTGAACGACACGGATACGGGCTACGATTGCCAACCGTAGGAGCAGCGCAGCGACGTCATGCGCCAGCTTGGGACTACACGTGGCAAAGTACACTCGTGAACTGCCCCTGGTCCCCGGTTTGCGGAGCGTCACCGAGCCATCCGTCGCCCAAAGGTGTTGCAGCAGCAACGCGATCTGGTCGTCAGCCAGCGAAAATACCTCTGCCGGCAGTCGCTTCTCGTGCGATCGCTGCCCGAAAAGCCCGAGTTCCTTCAGCCATGCACCTACTCCCGCGGGAGCCCAGCGATTGCCGTTCCCACTGATGACGAGCTGATGCCACGATCCAACGCCTTCGTGTCGATTGACCCGGCATCCGAACGCCTCCGCTGCCGAGCGCACGGCCTCGCTGTTCTCCTCGGAGGCCGTCGTATACCGTAGTGGTTGGTGAACCAAATAGCTGCCATCCCCGACGAGGTGGCCGAGCAGGACGAGCCAGTGGTTCGGCCAGCGCGTCGTCTGCGCCGGTTCCGGCACACGGCGCGAAACAGCCAGTCTGGTCCCCGGCATGAGATCGCCGACCGTGGTCCAGCCGCTGCCGGCCAGCAGGCGGTGCTCGGCGGTCGCCCGGATGGAGCGGCCGCTCGCAAGCCGGACCCGGAACACCGGCCTGCGCCCAACGCTCCAGACCTTGTCCGACCGAGCTGCCGTCAGTCGCTGCTGCTCGTCGATCGACCAGACTTCCGGCTCCTGCCCGACCAGTGCGCTGATCGGTACCCGCCGCCCGTCGGTCAACCAGACGAGCGTGTCGCCGGTAACGCATTCACGCAGGTCCGACATCACCGGCCGCTTGTCCGTGCGCTGCTCGACACTGCGGTTGAGCTGCGAGAGCGCGATGATCGGCACCTCCAGCTCCTTCGCCAGCGCTTTCATGGAGCGCGAAATCTCGGAGATCTCCGTCGCGCGGTTCTCGGTGGTGCCGTGCACCTGCATGAGCTGCAGGTAATCGAGGACGATGAGCCCGAGCCCGTGCTCGCGCTTCAGGCGCCGCGAGCGCGCGCGGATTTCCGTCGGCGACAGCGCCGGCGAATCGTCGATGAAGATCGGCGCGTCGGACATGAGCTGCACCGCGGTGTTGATGCGCGACCAGTCCTCGTCCGGGAACTTGCCCGTGCGCAGGTGCGACTGGTCGACCCGGCCGAGCGAGGAGATCATGCGGAACGCAAGCTGCTGCGACGGCATTTCCATCGAGTAGATCGCGGTCGGCACCTTTGCACCGATCGCGGCGTTCTCCGCGATGTTGATCGCCAGCGTGGTCTTGCCCATCGACGGGCGGCCGGCAATGATGATGAGCTCACCCGGCTGCAGCCCGGCGGTCATCTTGTCGAACTCGGTGTAGCCCGTCGGGATGCCGGTGATGTCGCCGCCCGACTGGTGCAAGAGGTCGATGCGGTCGACGGTCTCGGGCAAGATCTGCTTCAGGGACCGGAAGCCGACCCGGCCGCGCGCGCCCTTGTCCGCGATCTCGAAGACCAGGCGCTCGGCCTCGTCGACGAGCTCGGACGCGCTGCGCCCGTCGGTGGTATAAGCACTGCCGCTGATCTGGTTGCCCGCGTCGATGAGCGAGCGCAGCATCGAGCGCTCCCGCAGGATGAGCGCATACGCACGAACGTTCGCGGCGCCCGGCGTCTCGTTCGCCAGCGTCGCGAGGTACTCGAGCCCGCCGGCCGCTTCGAGATTGCCGCGCTGGTCCAGGAACTCCGACACGGTGACGACGTCGCAGGGCTGGCCCGCTTCGACCAACTCCGCGATCGCACCGAAAATCAGCCGGTGGTCCTTGCGGTACAGGTCCTCGGCCACGACGATGTCCGCGACCTTGTCCCAGGCCTGCCCGTCGATCATCAGGCCGCCGAGCAGCGACTGCTCCGCCTCGACGGAGCTCGGCGGCACCTTCAGCCGCCGCTCACTCGCGTCGATGTCATCCAGCGCTCGAACCACTCTCTATCCCCCTCGGGCACGCCACACCGGTGAGGCCCGCATTGTTCACGAACGGCACGGCGGCAGGAGCGGCACCGTGACCGGGGGGAGGGGTCTTCGGCGGCGTGCGAGGCAGGGATGCCGAGCCCG
>CBFGSB010000083.1:0-13237 GCA_965651325.1 uncultured Chromatiales bacterium
GCGACGATGCCGTGCGAGTTCAGGCTGCGCACGTGGCTGCCCGCGATGCCGGTGTACACGGAATGTATGTCGCAGCCGGCCATCAGCTCCGCTTCCTCGACCGCGCGCTGGATCGAGTGCACCGTCGACTCGATGTTCACGACCACGCCTTTCTTCAGGCCGCGCGAGGGGTGCGAGCCGATGCCGACCACCTCGATGCCGCCGCCGTCGTTCACCTCGCCGACAATCGCCACGACCTTCGACGTGCCGATGTCCAGGCCCACGATGAGATTTTTGTCGCCGCGCTTGCTCATTCCGTACGGTCCGCCACAGCTTGCAAAGGAATCGGGAGCGCACTCCGGTACGAGCGCGCCTCGCGCGCGTCGCCCGCGGTGGCCCCGCGCGCAATGCGCGCTCCCGCGGGCGCGCCGTCCGCCACCATCTCGGGATTTGCCGCGTCCGGGCCCGGGGCCTCCGGCGGCGTCGCGCCGCTGCCCTCGTCCCAGCCGATCGTGAAACCATTGCTGTACCGCATGTCGACAAACTCGATATCGCCTTCGCGGCGCGCCACGATGTTCGCTGCCACGTCCAGGAACAGGCCGGTGCGCGCATCGGTGTCGCGCCTTCCCAGCCGGACCTCCACGCCGTTCGAAAGCGCCAGGTTCCAGGCGCCGCGCGCGTCCAGGTGCACGCGGCGCAGGTCCAGCCCGAGCGGGATGAGCTGCCGGCGGATGTCGAGGTAGCGCCGGGCGACTTCCGAGGCGTGGCCATCGGGACCGGAGAGGCGCGGCAGCTCGGCCGGCACGTGGCGGGCGTCGCGCACGAACAGCTCGCCGCGCGTGTTCATGAGACCGCGCTCGCCCCAGACCGCGGCCGGGACCTGCTCCGTCACGCTGACCTCCAGCGTGTCGGGCCAGCGCCTCACGACGTTGGCCCGGTCGATCCAGGGCAGGTCCTGCACGCGCTCGCGAATCTCCTCGAGATTCGCACTCAAAAACCCGCGCCGGAGCTCGTCCCCGATCGCGGCTTCGATCTCCAGCGCGCTCACCCGCTCGAACGGGCCTTCGATCGCGATCTTTTGGATCGAGCGGTCCAGCAGGGCCGAGGTCGCGTCGAAGCAGAGGAACACGACGAGGAACGCCGCCGGCACGACCGACAGCCGTCCGAACGCGATCTTCGGCAGCTTGAAGCTGCGCTGTTTCGGTGCCTTCCGCTGCTTTCTCTTTTTCGCCTGCTTACGCGCCATTTGCTGCCGCCTGTCTTTCGTTGCCGGTCACACTCGTTTCCAGGATCCGCCAGCACAGCTCGGGGAAATCGATGCCCGCCGCTTTTGCCGCCATCGGCACGAGGCTGTGGCTGGTCATGCCGGGGACGGTGTTGACTTCGAGAACCCAGGGCGTGCCCTCGGTGTCCACCATGAAGTCGACGCGGCCCCAGCCCGCGCAGTCGAGCGCGTCGAAAGCCGCGAGCGCGAGCTCGCCCCAGCGCCGCTCCGTTTGCGCGTCGTCCGTGCCCGGGCAGTAGTAACGGGTGCTGTCCGCCGCGTATTTCGCTTCGTAGTCGTAGAACACGCGGGGCGTCTCGATGCGAATGCTCGGGAGCGCCTCGCCCTGCAGTATGGCGACGGTGATCTCGGACCCGATGATCCACGGCTCCGCGAGCGCGACGCCGCCGAAACCGAGCGCAAGCTCGCAGGCCGCCGCGAGCTCGTCTTCCGCGTTCACCTTCGTCATGCCGACGCTCGAACCCTCGCTCGCGGGTTTCAGCACGAGGGGGAAACCGAGCTCATGAGCCGCGACTACGGCGTCGGATGGCTGCTCGATCACGACAGCGGCCGGCGTGCCGATGGCGGCGGCTCCGAACAGTAGCTTGCTGCGCACCTTGTCCATGGCGAGCGCGGACGCCTTCACGCCGCTGCCGGTATACGGCATCTCCAGCCATTGCAGCGCGCCCTGCAGCGCGCCGTCCTCGCCGCCCGGTCCGTGGAGCGCGATCCAGGCGCGGTCGAAGCCGGCGTGCGCGAAGTCACGCCAGCCTCGCTCGGCCGGGTCCCAGCCTTCTGCATCGACGCCGCGCGATTGCAGTGCCGCCAGCACCGCTTTCCCGGTCTCGAGCGACACTTCCCGCTCGCTCGAACGGCCGCCGAGCAGCACCGCGACACGGCCGAACGCCGCCGCGTCGTCGATGCGCAAGCGCCGTTGGCGCGCCGCGCTCATGCCGCCCCCTCGCCGACGATGCGGACTTCGTGCACCAGCTCGACGCCGTGGACGCGCGCGACCGTCGCCTGCACGTGGTCGATCAGGGCTTCGATGTCCGCCGCCGTCGCGTGCTCGCGATTGATGATGAAGTTGGCGTGCTTGGGCGAAACCTCCGCGCCGCCGATGCGATGGCCCTTGAGCCCGGCCGTCTCGATGAGCCGCGCGGCATGGTCGCCGGGCGGGTTGCGGAACACGGAGCCGCAACTCGGCAGCCCGAGCGGCTGCGTATCCTTGCGGCGCGCGAGCATCTCTTTCAGCGTGTCCATGCGCGGCACGACGTCCGGGTCGAACTCGAACGTGGCTTCGACGAACCACTCGCCGGTCGGGCCCTCGACGTGGCGATAGCCCACCGCATACTCGGACGCATCGCGTTCGTGTATCTCGCCGCGGCGGTCGATCGTGCGCACGCGACGCACGCGCTCCCAGGTCTCGCCGCCGTGCGCGCCGGCGTTCATCGCCAGCGCGCCCCCGACCGTGCCGGGAATGCCGGCGAAGAACTCCGAAGGTCCCAGTTCCCAGCGTATGCACTGGCGCGCGAGCTGCGTGCAGGGCACGCTCGTGCCGCTTCGCACCCGGTATGGGGCGATCCGCTCGAGATCGCGGAACACGCCCGCGGCCGCAATGACCGCGCCCTTGAGCCCGCCGTCGCGCACCAGCAGGTTGCTGCCGAGTCCGTACCAGTACACCGGCGTGTCCTCGTCGAGCTCGCGCAGGAACTGCGACAGGTCCTGCAGGTCGGCCGGCTTGAACCACAGCTCCGCGGGGCCGCCCGCGCGCAAGGACGTGTGCCGCGCAAACGGCTCGTTGCGCCTGACTTCACCGCGCACCGCGGGGAATTTCAACGCCGCGCTCACGACTGCACCTCGTGGAATCCCGCCGCTGTGCTCACGACTGAACGGTGACGCGAATCAACGCCGAGCCCACGGCAAAATGTTGAGGCGATCGGCACGGTGTTCATGGCCGCACCCTGAGATCGGGTTGGCGCGACAACAGCTTCGGCAGCCGCGCCGCCATGGCACCGATGTCGCCGGCGCCCATGGTCAGCAGCAAGTCTCCCGGCTCGAGCAGGTCTTCGAGCACCGCGGGCAATTCGTCCAGCTTTTCGACGAACACCGGCTCCACCCCGCCGCGGCTGCGTACCGCGCGCGCAATCGCCCGCCCGTCCGCGCCCGGAATCGGTGCCTCACCCGCCGCGTACACTTCGAGCAGGACCAGCACGTCGGCATCGGCGAGCACGCTTGCAAAGTCGTCCATGAGATCGCGCGTGCGCGTGTAGCGGTGCGGCTGGAACACGAGCACGATGCGCCGCTCCGGCCAGCCCGCGCGCGCCGCCGCTACCGTGGCATCGATCTCCGTCGGGTGGTGGCCGTAATCGTCCACGAGCATCACCTTGCCCACTCGCGTGCGGATCTCGCCGTAGTGCTGGAAGCGGCGGTCGATGCCTTCGAATTTCTCGAGTGCGCGCACGAGTGCCTCGTCGGAGACCTGCAGCTCACCGGCGATGGCAACGGCCGCCAGTGCGTTGCGGACGTTGTGCAGGCCTGGCAGGCGCAGGCAGATTTCCAGCGTGGCGTCGGCGCCTTTCCGGTGCACGCGGAAGCGCGTACGCCCCTGCTCGAAGCGCACGTTGTCGGCCCGGATATCGGCATCGCCGTCGATGCCGTACGTGACGATCGAGCGGCCGATGTCGGGCAGAATCGCGTTCACGCCGGCGTCGTCGGTGCAGAGCACCGCGAGGCCGTAGAACGGCAGGTTGTGCAGGAAGCCGACGAAGCCCTCGTGCAGCTTCCCGACGTCGCCGCCGTAAGTGCTCATGTGGTCGGCGTCGATGTTGGTCACCACCGCGAGCATCGGCTTCAAATGCACGAACGAGGCATCGCTTTCGTCCGCCTCGGCGACGAGGTACTCGCCCTGGCCCAGCCGCGCGTTGCTGTTCGCGCTTTTCAGGCGGCCCCCAATGACGAAGGTCGGGTCCAGCCCGCCTTCCGCGAGGACGCTCGCCACCAGGCTCGTGGTCGTGGTCTTGCCGTGGGTGCCCGCGATCGCAATCGAGTAACGGAAGCGCATCAGCTCCGCCAGCATCTCGGCGCGCCCGACGACCGGCATCAGCGCTTCACGCGCCGCGATCACCTCCGGGTTGTCCTCGCGGACCGCACTGGACACGACCACCGCATCCGCCGTTGCCACGTTGCTGCTGTCATGCCCGATGAACACGCTCGCGCCGAGCGCTTCCAGGCGCTCCACGTGGGCGTTGCTCCGCAGGTCCGAACCCTGCACTTCGTAGCCGAGGCTCAACATCACCTCCGCGATCCCGCACATGCCGGAACCGCCGATGCCGACGAAGTGCACGCGGTTGATGCGCCGCATCCGCTGGATCATGGCCGCACCCCCGCAACCTCGAGGCACAGGTCCGTGATCTCGGCAACGGCGCGCGGCTTCGCGAGGCGCCGCGCCGCGATCGCCCGCTCGCGCAGCGCGTCGCGGCTGGCCAGCCAGCTCTCGAGCAGCTCCTGCAGCGCCTCCTCGCTCAGGTCGCGCTCCTGCACGACCACGGCGGCGCCCGCGGAGAGCAAGGGACCGGCGTTGGCCGTCTGGTGATCGTCGACCGCGGCCGCGAATGGCACGAGGATCGACGGCAGACCGGCCGCCGCGAGCTCGGCGACCGTGAGCGCGCCGGCGCGGCAGATGACCAGGTCGGCCCAGGCATACGCGCCGGCCATGTCCTCGATGAACTCGCTCAGCTCGGCCTGTACACCGTGCCGCGCATACCGCTCGCGCGCCGTCTCGGCGGTGCGGCTGCCGGTCTGGTGCCGCACGATGGGACGCCGCGCTTCGGGCAGCCGCCCCAGTGCCGCCGGCACGCGGCAATTCAACACGAGCGAGCCCTGGCTGCCGCCGAGCACGAGCAGCCGCAACGGACCGCGGCGCGATGCAAAGCGCGTCGCCGGATCCTCGATACGCCCGATATCTTCGCGCACCGGGTTGCCGACCGTGCGCGCGCGCGCCCGCTCCGGAAAGCTGCCCGGGAAGGCTTGCAGCACCTCCCGGGCGAAACGCGCCAGAAGACGATTCGTAAGGCCGGCCACGGCATTTTGCTCGTGGATGATGAGCGGCCGCCGCGCGAGCCAGGCCGCGACCCCGCCAGGGCCGCTGGCGAAGCCGCCCATGCCGAGCACGGCCGCCGGCCGGTGGCGCCGCATCACGCGCAGCGACTGCAGCAGCGCCAGGCCGAGCTGGAACGGCGCGGCGGCGAGCGCGAGCGCCGTCTTGCGGCGCAGGCCGCGCACGGTCACCCACTCGATGGGAATACCGGCGTCCGGCACCACGCGCGCTTCGATGCCGCGGCGCGTGCCGAGCCAGACGACGTCGACGGTGCGCGCTTCCAGCGCTTTCGCGATTGCGAGCGCCGGGTACACGTGACCGCCGGTGCCCCCGGCCATCACGAGAATGGGGCCTCCCGCGCGTGGGCTCATTCGTCGCCCTCCGCTTTGGCGCTCTTTCGCCGCACCCGCGCGCACGCTCATTCCCGCTCCTCCCCGCGTTTGCGCGACGACCGGCGATTGACCGGCCGGGTGTCCGTGACCAACTCGTGATGGATGCGCAGCAGTAGCCCGATGCTCGCCATCGCGACGATGAGGCTGCTGCGCCCGTAGCTCACGAGCGGCAGCGTCAGCCCCTTGGTCGGCAGCAGGCCCATGTTGACGCCGATGTTGATGAACGCCTGCAGCCCGAGCCAGGTGCCGATGCCGACGGCGAGATACGCTTCGAAGAAGCGGTCGGCCCGTGCCGCGCGCACCCCGAGGTGAAAGATGCGCCACAGGAATGCCCCAAACAGCGCGATCAGCACGGCGGCGCCGACGAGCCCGAATTCCTCGGCGAACACCGCGAATACGAAGTCGGTGTGCGCCTCGGGCAGGTAGAAGAGCTTCTGCACGCTGTTGCCGAGCCCGACGCCGAACCATTCGCCGCGGCCGATCGCGATGAGCGACTGCGTGAGCTGGAACCCGGAATCGTAGGGGTCCGCCCACGGGTCCAGGAACCCGGTCAGCCGCTGCAGGCGGTACGGCGAGGTCACCGCGAGCGCGGCCATCGCAATGACGCCCGCGCCGAAGAAGAAAAAGAAGTCGCGCAGCCGCGCGCCGGCCACGAACAGCATCGCGAGCGCGGTCGCGAGCAGCACGATGGCCGCGCCGAAGTCGGGCTCCGCGAGCAGCAGCCCGCAGGCCAGGGACAGCACCAGCATGGGCCTCAGGAATCCGGTGAACTGCTCGCGCAGCGACTTGTTCTGCCGCACGAGGTAGCCGGCGAGGTACAGGATGAGGAGCAGGCGCGCGGGCTCGGAGACCTGCACGTTGATGAAACCGACCTGCAGCCAGCGGGTGGCACCGTTGACCTCGTAGCCGATGCCGGGGACCAGCACCACGGCCAGCATTGCGAAGGCGGCCAGCAGCAGCAGGAGCCCGAGGTTGCGCCACGCGGCCAGCGGGATGTAGAGGCAGGTGAACGCCGCCGCACCACCGACAAAGGCGGCTACCGCCTGCCGCCGCAGGTAATAAAAGGGGTCACCCGTCAGGTTGTCCGAGACGGAGATCGATGCGGACGCGAGCACCACGAGCCCGCCGAGCAGCAGCAGCGAGCCCAGCAGCAGGAGGGCGGGATCGAGCTGCAGCGGCTGCTTCAGCCTGGCCGGGAAGGGCATGGTGGCGCTGGCAAGCGTCATCGCGGCAGCCCCTCGACGACGCGGCGGAAATCCTGGCCCCGCTCGGCGTAGTTCCGGTACTGGTCGAGGCTCGCGCAGGCCGGCGCGAGGAGCACGGTGTCGCCCGGGCCGGCCAGGCTCGCCGCCACCGATACGGCCGTGTCCATGTTGGCTGCCTGGTACACGGGCGCGAGCCCTTTCAGCGCCCGCGCAATGGCGGGACCGTCCCGCCCGATGAGGATCGCCGCCTTCAGGCGCTCGTGGACGGCTTGCGCGAACGGCGCGAAATCGCTGCCCTTGCCCTCGCCGCCCGCGAGCAGGATCACCGGGCCCTCGACCGAGGTGATCGACGCGATCGCGGCGCCGATGTTCGTTGCCTTCGAATCGTCGATGTAATCGGCGCCACCGACGTTCGCGACGAACTGCATCCGGTGCGGCAGGCCGGGAAATTCCATCAGCACCTGCAGCATGGGCGAAAAATCCAGGCCCATGAGCCGGCCGACGGCAACAGCAGCCAGCGCGTTCAGGTGATTGTGTTCGCCGGGCAGTGCGATGTCCTCGGTCGACAGGAGCACCTGCTCGCCGCAGGCGAGAAAGCGCTCGCCTTCTTCCTCCACCAGGCCGTACTGCCCCGCCGGCGGCTCGTCCGCACCGAAACCGACGGCCGTCGCGTTCTGCGGAATGGCCTTCGGCACTTCCGCGTCGGCACGATTGAAAACAGCCGCCTTTGCTTCGCGAAACACGCGGTACTTCGCTTCCCGGTACTCGGCCGCACTCGCGTGCCAGTCGAGGTGGTCGTCGCTCACGTTGAGCAGCACGGCAACCTGCGCGGGCAGGTTTCGCGTGCGCATGAGCTGGAAGCTCGACAGCTCGAGCACGTACACCTCGGGTTGCGGTTCCGCCAGCAGGTCGAGCGCCGGGTTGCCGAGATTCGCGCCGGCCAGCGCACGCGTGCCGGCGGCCTCGAACATCAGCGCGAGCAGGCTCGTCACGGTGCTCTTGCCGTTCGACCCGGTGACGGCGACGAACGGCGCCCGCGCTTCCTGCACGAACAGTTCGATGTCGGACACGACCTCGATACCGGCGGCACGCGCTTCCGCGAGCAGCGGCTCGCGCTCGGCAATGCCCGGCGACACGATGATGCGCGTGGTGCTCTTGAGCAGTCCCCGCGGCGCTTTGCCGAGAAATACGTCGGCGCCCGGCAGGATCCGCCCGAGCTCGTCCATCCCGGGCGGCTCGGCGCGCGTGTCGACGAAACGCGCGTCGCGGCCCTGGCGGGAGAGGTAACGCGCGACCGACAGGCCGGTCTCGCCGATGCCGAAGACCAGCTCCTTCGGCGCGGCTTTCGGGGCGGCGCCCCGCATCCCCGTTTCGCCCCGTTTTTGCAGCAAGGCGCTCATCGGATTTTCAGGCTCGCGAGTCCGATCAGCACGAGGATGACCGTAATGATCCAGAAGCGGACGATCACTTTCGGTTCCGCCCAGCCCTTCAGCTCGAAATGATGGTGCAGCGGTGCCATGCGGAACACGCGCCGGCCGGTCAGCTTGAACGATGCCACCTGGATGATCACCGAGACGGTCTCGATCACGAACACGCCGCCCATGATGGCGAGCACGATCTCCTGCTGGACCACGACCGCTACCGTGCCAAGCGCCGCCCCGAGCGAGAGCGCGCCGATGTCCCCCATGAACACCTGCGCGGGGTAGGTGTTGAACCACAGGAAGCCCAGCCCGGCGCCGGCCAGCGCCGAGCAGAACACGAGGATCTCGCCGGTGCCGGCGACGTACGGCAGCCCGAGGTAGCCGGCGAAATTGACGTTGCCGGTCACGTACGCGAACACGCCGAGCGCCCCGCCGACCAGTACCGTCGGCATGATGGCGAGCCCGTCGAGGCCGTCCGTCAGGTTCACGGCGTTGCTGAAGCCGACGATGAAGAAATACGTGACGACGATCTGGAACATGCCGAGCGGTAACGACAGGTTCTTGAAGTAGGGAATCAGCAGCGCGAGCTGCTCGGGATCGTCGGCCAGCAGGTAGAGCGCCACGGCGGCGGCGATTGCCACGACGGACTGCCAGAAGAACTTGGCCCTGGGCGACAGCCCGGCCGAGTCCTGGAGCACCAGCTTCTTGTAATCGTCGACATAGCCGATCACGCCGAAAGCGAGTGTCACGAACAGCACGACCCAGACGTACGGGTTCTTCAGGTCCGCCCACAGCACCGTGCTGATCACGATGGACGTGAGTATCAGGGCTCCGCCCATCGTCGGCGTGCCCGCTTTCGGCAGGTGGCTCGAAGGCCCGTATTCGCGCACCGGCTGGCCGGACTGGTTGAGCGAGAGCTTCGCGATCATGCGCGGGCCGATCACGAAGGACAGCACGAGCGCCGTCAACGCGCCGAGGATCGCCCTGAGCGTCAGGTAGTTGAAGACGTTGAACGCCGACTCGAACTGCGTCAGGTACTGGGTGAGGTAGAGCAGCACGTCAGCTCTCCCGTCCGTCGGCCGGCAGGGCGAGGGCCTGCACCACGCGTTCCATGCGCATCGCGCGCGAACCCTTGACGAGTACGTTCACGTGCGCCGCATCCCCGCTCTCCAGCGCGCGCCGCACCCGCGCGGCGAGCTCGTCCACGGATTCCGCCCAGGTGCCGCGGTCGCCGAACGCGTCGACGGCGTGGCGTGACAGCGGCCCCGTGGCGAACAGCCGGTCGACGCCCGCTTGCATCAGGGCCTCGCCGACCTTCCGGTGCAGCGCAACGCTCTCCGCGCCCAGCTCGCCCATGTCGCCCAGCACGAGCCAGGACTCGCCCGGCCGCGCCGCCAGGAATGTCCCTGCCGCAACGACGCTCGCGGGGTTGGCGTTGTAGCTGTCGTCGTACACGCGGCAACCAGCGATGCCCGGCAGAGCGCTGATGCGCCCGGCAACCGGGCGTACCGCCTGGAGCCCCCGGCGCACCGTCTCGGCATCGACACCGGCGGCGAGCACGGCCGCCGCCGCGGCTGCCGCGAGCTGCGCGTTGTGCTTGCCCGGGAGCGGCAGCGAGACGTCGATCTCGTGCCCTTGCGCGAGCAGCGTGAATGCCGTGCCCGCGTCGGTGCTGTCGACGTCCACCGCGCGCACGTCGGCATTCGCGCCCAGGCCGAAGCTCACGACTTCCACGCCCTCCGCGAGCGAACGCCAGTAGTCGCAGTACGGGTCGTCGGCATTCAGCACCGCCCATTCGGGCCGCGGCTCGCCGGCCAGGATCTCACCCTTCGCTTCCGCCACACCCCGGATCGAGCCGAAGCCCTCCAGGTGTGCCGGGCCGGCGTTGGTGATGATGGCGATGGCCGGCTGGACCAGCGACGTGAGCCAGGCGATCTCGCCGTGATGATTCGCACCGAGCTCCAGCACGGCGTAGCGGTGCTGCGGCGTGAGCTCCGCGAGCATCAGCGGTACGCCGACGTCGTTGTTCAGGTTGCCGCGCGTGGCCAGCGTCGGGGCGGCGAGCGCGAGGCAGCTCGCAATCATCTCCTTGCAGGTCGTCTTGCCGTTGCTGCCGGTCAGGGCAATCACGGTGGCGGGCATCTGGCGGCGCCACGCCGCGGCCACGCGGCCCAGCGCGCGCCGCGTGTCGTCGACTTCGATCGTCGGCAGGTCCGCGTCCAATGGCCGGGCCACAACGGCCCCGGCGGCGCCGGCCGCTGCCGCCTGCGGCAGGTAGGCGCTGCCGTCGAAGCGCGGGCCCTGCAGCGCAAAGAACAGCTCACGCGCTTTCACCGAGCGGCTATCCGTGCTGATGCCGCGAAACTCGGCATCGCTGCCGTGCAGGCGGCCCTGCATGACTCCGCTGGCGCTCGACAGGCGGCCTTCCATCATCGGCCGCTCCCCGACTGCCGCGCGACGAGGCTCGCGGCAGCGACGTCGACGTCGGAAAACGGCAGGCGCCGGTCCTCGATCACCTGGACGTTTTCGTGGCCCTTGCCGGCGACCAGGATCACGTCGTTGTCCCGCGCCTCGTCGATTGCATAGCGGATGGCGCGCGCACGGTCCGGGATCGCGACGTCGTGGCGGCCCATGCCCTCGAGTATGGCCGCGATGATCTTGTCGGGATCCTCGAAACGCGGATTGTCGCTGGTCACCACGACCCGGTCCGCCAGCCGCGCGGCCACCTCGCCCATCATCGGCCGCTTGCCGCGGTCCCGATCGCCGCCGCAGCCGAACACGCACCAGAGATTCCCGGTGCAGTGCAGCCGCAACGCTTCGAGCGCGGCCTCGAGGCCCGCCGGCGTATGGGCGTAGTCGACGTAGACAGCCGGTCCACTCGGCCCGCTGGCGACCCGCTGCATGCGCCCCGCGGGCGCCTGTATCCGCTCGAGCGCCGCGAGGGCGCCGTCGAACGGCCTGTCCCAGCACAGCAGCTGCGCGAGCACCAGCGCGGCATTCCCGACGTTGAAGTCACCGGCCAGCGGCAGGCGGAACGACCCCTGTCCCCAGGTGCTGTCGAACGTGACCGCGTAACCGTGTTGGCCCGCTTCCGCCGCCGTCACGAAAAGGTAACGCGCGCCATGCCGGCTAGCCTTGCTGTTGCGGAAGAACGGCAAAGATGGCGTGCCCGGTACGTCCTCCACCCTCGCGGAAACGGCGACGAGCCCATCGACCCCGGCGGCGTGCAGTCGCTCGAACAGCTCGCGGCCGAACGGCGTATCGATGCACACGATGCGGTGGGCGGCTTCAAAGTCGAAAAACAGGCGGGCCTTGACCGCTCCGTAGGCCGCCATGTCGCCGTGATAGTCGATGTGATCGCGGCTCAGGTTGGTGAAAAGTGCCGAGTCCACGTGCAAGCCGTCCACCCGGTTCTGGGCAATCGCGTGCGACGACACTTCGAGCGCGGCGTGTTCGGCGCCGCCCGCACGGAATCTTGCGAGCTCGCCGTGCAGTTCGATGCAGGCCGGCGTCGTCATGGCGCGCGGCTCTATGGTTTCGATACCCGCACCGAGCGTGCCGAGATACGCACAACGCTGGTCGAGCCGCCGCATGCACTGCGCGAGCAGGTACGCCACGGTCGTCTTGCCGTTCGTGCCGGTCACGGCCGAGACCCGGAGATGGCGCGACGGGGCGTCGAACCAGCGGTTGGCGATGATCCCCAGGTGCCGTTCGAGGCCCGCGACGGGCACGCTGGCGGGACCGGAGACGGCAGGGACGGCTGGCGCCGTGTCGCTGTCCCAGACGATTGCGGACACCCCGGCTCGCAAAGCGCTGTCCAGGAAATCCAGCCCGTGATGGCGCGCGCCACGGCAGGCGAGGAACGCGTACCCCGGTGCGAGCTTGCGGCTGTCGCTCGCAACACCCGCAATGCGCACGGGCGGTGCGTCGGCGATGCCCGCGAGCAGCCGCTCGAGCGTCATGCCGGGTTGCAGGTGAGTGGCCGGCATGCTCATGGACGGGCGGCCTGCAGGGGCTGCCCGCTTGCGGCCTGGATGACGGTGCCGGCGTCGCGCGCGGGCAACGCGTCCGGCGGCACGGCCAGGAGCCTCAGCGATTCGGACATGACTTCCGCAAACACCGGTGCCGCGACGTCGCTGCCGTAGTAGTACTCGCCGTGCGGCTCGTCGATGACGACGACCGTCACGAGGCGCGGGTCGCTTGCCGGTGCGAGGCCGGCGAATACGGACACGTACTCGTCTTCCGAATAGCCGCCCGCCGCGAACTTCCATGCCGTGCCCGTCTTGCCCGCGACCCGGTAGCCCGCGACGTCGGCGTTCGTGCCGGTGCCGCCCGGCATGACGACTTCCTCGAGCATGCGCACGACGGCGTGCGCCGTCTCCGGCGAAATAACCTGCCGACCGTCTTTCGCCCGGTCGCGCGCCACCAGCGACACCGGCTGGAACCAACCGTCGTTCGCCAGTACTGCATAGGCCTGCGCGAGCTGCAGCGCGGTAACGGAAACGCCATAGCCGTAAGCCAGCGTTGCCTGGCTGATTTCCTGCCAGTGACTGAAATGCGTCAGCAGTCCGGCCGATTCGCCCGGGAAACCGCTGGCCGTCAGCGAGCCCAGCCCGAACGCCGTCATGCTGCGCCACAGGAACTCGGGCTCCAGTGACATCGCTACGATCGTCGCCCCGACGTTGCTGGAGCGCGCCAGCAGCGTCGTCAGGCTGATGCGCCCGAGGTTGTGATGATCCTTGATCGTCTTCGGACCGATGACGATGTAGCCCGGCGAGGTGTCGACCGTGCTGTTCGCCCGGAACTCGCCGCTTTCCAGGGCCGCGGCGACGACGAGCGGCTTGATGCTCGAGCCCGGCTCGAAGATGTCGGTCGCCGCG
>CBFGSB010000084.1:0-12993 GCA_965651325.1 uncultured Chromatiales bacterium
TGGTCCGACCCCCTCGGTGTAACCGAATCGGGGGAGGGGGGCTATAAGGGGGTATTTGGAGGGAAGGCGATGGTTGTCGCGAGAATGTTGGTGTTGCTGGGCGTGGTGGCGCTGGCGGTACCCGTGCGGGCGGGGGTTGACGCCTCGGTCGTGCCGGGTGAGGCGGACTGGTACCTGCACGCGGACCTCGAGGCCATGCGCGCGGCGCCTTCCGGGCATGCGCTCTACCAATGGCTGCATGACGAGGTGTTCGCCGAGGTGAAGCAGGAGATCGGCATCGACCTCGATGAGGAGGTCGACTTCGTCACGGCGTTTGCGAACGAGGCGCTCGGCGCCGTGTTGCTGGTGGAGGGACCGATCAGCCAGCAAACGCAGGACAAGCTGCTCGCGCTCGCCGCTCTCAAGGCGAAGCTCGACACGCAAACGTACGACGGCAAGACCTACTACCATGTGCAGTCCGGCGAGCAGCGCAAGGCAGGCAAGCGGTCGCTGGAGGCGTTCGAGGACTCGGCCTGGTTCACCTTCGACGTGGAGGACAAGCTGATCGTGACCTCCACCCAGGGGCAGCTCGAGGCACTGCTCGACAGCGGCGGCCGTATCCCCGGTGCCGGCAATCATGGCGGCTCCCTGTTCGTGCTCACGGCAGACAAGGAGTTCGTGCAGGCCGGAGCGAAGACGGCCGAGCTCGCGGACGCCGAGAGCGATTGGGATTCCAACATATTGCGCAACACCGAAAAGGTGGCGCTGCTCCTGTCCGATCGTGACGGCCTCATCGCTTTCGAGGCCCAGCTGGTCTCCAAAGACCCGACGATCGCGCGATCCCTCGGCGGTATCATCAACGGGCTGGTCAGCCTGCAGGTATTCAACGAGGAGATCGACCCCGCTGTGCGCACCATTATCCAGAACACGAAAATCGAGGTCCTGGACAACGTGCTGTCGATCGACACGGTATTCGATCCGGCCATCGTCATGCGCGTGCTCGACGAAAGGCATGACGACGCCGAGTGAGAACGGACGAGGAACTGGTTGCCGCGGCGCTGGAAGGATCGGCTTCCGCGTTCACGGCAATCGTGGAGCGCTACCAGGAGCGGCTGCTCCGCTTCCTGACCGTGCGCTGCGCCACGCGCGCCGATGCCGAGGACGTCCTGCAGGATACATTCCTGAACGCCTGGCGGTACCTGCCGACCTACCGGCCGCGCTGGCGCTTCAGCACCTGGCTGTACCGCATCGCGATCCGCAACGCGTCAAAGCGACGGGGCGGCGCTGCCATCCCGTACCACGAGAATACGGGGAGTGGCGACGATCCGCTCGCCGTCTGCATCCTTGATTCGGATCGCGATAACATCTGGTATACGGCAAGGCGGCTCCTCACACCCGAAGCCTACGCGGCCTTGTGGCTTCGCTACGTCGAGGACCTGCCGGTTCGCGAAGTGGCGCGCGCGCTCGGGCGCTCGCAGCCCTGGACGAAAGTGACGCTGATGCGGGCGCGCCGCCGCCTGGAAACGGAACTGGCGGACGGACCTGCCGCCGCCGACGAGAGCAAGGCTTATGGATGATTTCAAACGGAAACTGAAGCGGGACGCCGGCGCGATACCGGCGGAGCTCACGCCCGGGCGCGAGGCGCGCATCCGCGCCGCGCTCGCCGCCGAGGCGCCGCGGCGCGAGCGGTCCAGGCATTCGATTCCGTATCGCGCGTGGTTGGCCGCAAGCCTGACCGGTGCAGCGGCTGCCGTGCTGGTCGTCACGCTGCTGCCGCGCGTGCCCGAACCGCAACCGGCCGCGGAGCTGCCGCCGGCGCGTACCGTCCCCGAGTACGTCGCGGCCGTCGATCGCGCGTTGCCGCTCAAGGTCGAGCCGGCGGAGTTCACGGCGCCGCTCGAGCAGGAGCTGCGCAACCTGCGGGCCGACCTCGAGCAGGCACGCCGGAGCGTCGCCGAGGACATGGCGTTTTAATCTCGCCGAATCAATTCCTTGTGCTCGCGATTCCCGAGCGCGGCGACGCAATCTTCAGTGGAAATCGACGCCTGAATCCTCTATCCTGAAAGCGGTACCAGTCCGCCAGCACAAAGGGGAAACCGTAGAATAAGGACGTAGGAAGGGGAGAATAATCGCGAGCGCTCGCGCAAGGCGAAAGGCGCGCACACGCGAGCAGAGCACGGACGCCGACGGTTCAGGGGACCCCGGTTGCTGATGCGAATCTGACTGGCCGCAAATCCGCGAAGGTCACGTTAGAAGGATGCGTCAGGTATGCCGCTAGCAGTAGTGTTGATCCTGTTGGTCGTGGGCTCGCTTGTGTTCCATTTCCTGAGCCCGTGGACGTTTACGCCTCTCGCGTCCAACTGGTCCCGCATAGACGACACGATCGACATCACGCTATGGGTGACGGGCTTCGTCTTCGTCGCCATCAATCTCTTCATGGCGTACGCGATCATCCGCTACCGCCACCGCAAGGACGCGCGCCCGGCGGAATACGACCCCGAGAACAAGAAGCTCGAGTGGGTGCTGACGATCTTCACCACGATCGGCGTGGCCGCGATGCTCGCGCCCGGCCTGCTCGTATGGGCGAAGTTCGTCGATGTGCCGGACGATGCCCTCGAGGTCGAGGCCGTCGGCCAGCAATGGCACTGGAGCTACCGGCTCCCGGGTGAGGACGGCCAGTTCGGCAACGCGGACACGCGCCTCGTCTCCACCGCCAATCCGTTCGGCCTCGACCCGGCCGATCCGCTCGGCCAGGACGACGTCCTCGTCTCCGCCGCGGAGATCCACCTGCCCGTCGACCAGCCGGTGCGTTTCTGGCTGCGCTCCAAAGACGTGTTGCACAATTTCACGGTCGCGCAATTCCGCGTGAAGATGGACCTCGTGCCCGGCATGGTGACGCACATGTGGCTCACACCGACG
The DNA here is from genome assembly GCA_965651325.1 of uncultured Chromatiales bacterium. Taxonomy (GTDB): domain Bacteria; phylum Pseudomonadota; class Gammaproteobacteria; order Steroidobacterales; family Woeseiaceae; genus IDS-8. The sequence goes on from CBFGSB010000084.1 coordinate 2,899, forward strand.
CGCACCGGCCGCTTCGAGGTGCTGTGCGAGGAGTTGTGCGGCATCGCGCACCACGCGATGCGGGGCGCGGTCATCGTCGAGGAGCGGGACGCGTTCGATGCCTGGGTCGCCAGCTACCCGACCTTTGCCGAGCTGCAGTCCAAGGCTCAAGGCAACGCCGTGGCCGGTGCCGCGCAGTACGCGGTGTGCGCCGCCTGCCACGGGCCACAGGGGCAGGGCCTGCAGGCGATGAACGGGCCGAAGCTCGCCGGTCTCGGCGGCTGGTACATCGAGCAGCAGCTCGAGAACTTCAAGGCGGGTATCCGCGGCGCCCATAAAGAGGACACGTACGGCCAGCAGATGGCGCCCATGGCGCGAACGCTCGCAACGCCGCAGATGGTCGACAACGTCATCGCGCACATCGCGACCCTGCCGGACGCGCCGGTGACGGCGACGGTCGAGGGCAACGCGGCCGCGGGCGCGCAACACTTCGTGGTCTGCGCCTACTGCCACGGCTCGAAGGGGGAAGGCAGGCCGAACATGAACGCGCCGCGGCTCGCGGGCCAGGACGACTGGTACCTCGCGCGCCAGCTCCGGAATTTCAGTGAGGGCATCCGGGGCGGTCACCCCCGGGACTATTACGGCAAGCAGATGGGCTTCATGGCCGACATCCTTGCGGACGACCGGGCGATCGACGACGTCGTCGCCTACATCAATACGCTCTCCGGGAGTAGCGACCGGGATGACACGGCGGTGGCGGCGCGAGCGGGCGCCGTCACCGCGACCACGCCACACCGCAATGCGGGGGAACGGTAGTGCACCCCGTCGCAAATAATGCACCGTCGTCGCGGCGCCTTTTCGCGCCTGGCGACGTTGCGACTCCTCGCAATAGCGGTGCTATTACTCGTCGCCGCGCCTTGCCAGCCACGAAAATTCGCTCGCGACGACGGTTCATTATTTACGACGGGGTACACTAGATGGCTTACGTTGCAATCGCCGACCGTGACCACGAGATCGAACACCACGATCCCCAGAGCTTCATCACGAAGTACATCTGGAGCCAGGATCACAAGGTCATTGCCATCCAGTACGGGCTGACCGCCATCTTCGTCGGGCTCATCGCGCTCAGTCTCTCCGTAATGATGCGGTTGCAGCTCGGCTTCCCCAACGAATTCTCCTTCATCACCCCGGAAAGCTATTACCAGTTCATCACCATGCACGGCATGATCATGGTGATCTACCTCCTGACGGCGCTGTTCCTCGGCGGCTTCGGCAACTACCTGATTCCCCTCATGTGCGGCTCGCGAGACATGGTCTTCCCGTACATGAACATGCTGAGCTACTGGGTATACCTGCTGTCGGTCCTGATCCTGCTGGCGAGCTTCTTCGTGCCGGCCGGACCGACCGGCGCCGGCTGGACCCTGTACCCGCCGCAGGCAATCGCGCCCGGCACCGCGGGGGTCGAGTGGGGCATCATCCTCATGCTCGTATCCCTTGCCGTGTTCATCGTGGCGTTCACGATGGGCGGGCTGAATTACGTCACCACGGTGCTGCAGGCGCGCTGCCGCGGCATGACGCTCATGCGCATGCCGCTGTCGGTCTGGGGCATCTTCATGGCGACCATCCTCGGCCTGCTCGCGTTCCCGGCGCTGCTGGTTTCCGCGATCATGCTGCTGCTCGACAAGACGCTCTACACCAGCTTCTTCATGCCGGACATGGTATCCGCGACCGAGCAGATGTCGGCCTACACCAACGGCAGCCCGATCCTGTTCCAGCACCTGTTCTGGTTCTTCGGGCACCCCGAGGTGTACATCGTGGCGCTGCCCGCGTTCGGCATCGTCTCCGACCTGCTCGCCACGCACGCCCGCAAGAACATCTTCGGCTACCGCATGATGGTGTGGGCAATCCTCGCCATCGGGGGCTTGAGCTTCATCGTCTGGGCGCACCACATGTACGTCAGCGGCATGAACCCGTACTTCGGGTTTTTCTTCGCGACGACGACGCTCATCATCGCGGTCCCGACGGCGCTCAAGGTCTACAACTGGGTGCTCACGCTGTGGAAAGGCAACATCCACCTGCGGGTGCCGATGCTGTTCGCCATCGGCTTCATCTTCACGTTCATCCACGGCGGGCTGACCGGCATCTTCCTCGGCAACGTCGTCGTGGACCTGCCGCTCTCCGACACCTACTTCGTCGTCGCGCACTTCCACATGGTCATGGGCGTGTCGCCGATCCTGGTGGTGTTCGGCGCGATCTATCACTGGTTCCCCAAGATCACCGGCAAGATGTACAACGAGACGCTGGGCCGCTGGCATTTCTGGCTCACCTTCCTCGGTACCTATTCAATCTACCTGCCGATGCACTACCTCGGGTTCCTGGGCGTGCCGCGCCGTTACTTCGCGATGGGCGATACGGATTTCATGCCGGCTTCCGCGATGGCCCTGAACGAGAGCATCACGATTTCGGCAATCTTCGTCGCGCTGACGCAGCTCATCTTCCTGTACAACATGGTCACCTCGCTGAAGGGCGGGAAGAAGGCGGACCCGAATCCCTGGGGCGCGACGACGCTCGAGTGGCAGACGCCGGATACGCCGCCGAAGCACGGCAACTGGGGTCACGAGCTGCCGGTGGTATACCGCTGGGCTTACGACTACAGCGTGCCGGGCTACCCGACCGATTTCATCCCGCAGAACGTGCCGCCGGACAAGGCGCCGGTCGGCCGCGACCATGGGGTGCACCATGCCTGATAAAGCCGGAGTGCGCGGCGCGCGCGATGCGACCGCGCGCAGGCGGCGCGGCTGCCTGCGCGCGAGAAGCCTCGGCACCGCTCGCGATGAGCGCCCTTCGAGGGGCATCGAATGACCTTTACCCTCGTCCTGCTCGCGATCATCATGGCCACCGTGATCGGCTGGCTGCTGCGCCAGACGATCAACACGGCGCCCTGGGAATCCCGCGCCGCGGACGACGCGGTCTCCGGCACCGCTTTCGACAACCGCACGCGCACGTTTGCGCTGGCTGCGTTCCTCGCGGTGGTCACGTCGCTGTTCGCGCTGTTCATCAGCGCCTACCTCATGCGGCGGCACATGCACGACTGGAACGCGCTGCCGGAACCGGACATCCTGTGGGTCAACACCGCGCTGCTCGTGCTGGCGAGCCTGGTCTATCATCGCAGCCGGGCGGCGGCCATCCTTGGTCACGCCGGGCGGCTCAAGATCGGCCTCGGGTTGGCCGGGCTGCTCACGTTCATGTTTCTCGCCGGGCAGTTGCTGGCGTGGGAGCAGCTCCACTCTTCCGGCTACTACGTCGACAGCAATCCCGCGAACGCGTTCTTCTACCTGCTCACGGCGGTGCACGGGCTGCACCTGCTCGGCGGCTTATGGGTGTGGGCGCGCTCCGCGATCAGGGTGATGACGGGCGCCGAGGCCGATGCGGTGCGGGCGAGCGTCGAACTGTGTGCCGTTTACTGGCACTACCTCCTGCTCGTCTGGATCGTGCTGTTCGCGCTGCTCTTGTATACCTAGGATAAAAACAGGATCGGGACCGATGTCGGAAGCTGTCGTATCGAACATGGGAGACGCCCTGCCGCAAGGCACCCGCGGCGTTGTCAGCGATTTCGCCTCGGACAAGCAGGCGTTCCACGTGCCCTGGGGGAAGGCCATGATGTGGATCTTCCTGCTCTCCGACACGTTCATCTTCAGCTGCTTCCTGATTTCCTACATGACGGTGCGCATGTCCACCGCCGAGCCGTGGCCGCCGATGGACGTGCTGTTCGGTGCGGAGATCGCGGGTGTGTCGGTGCCGCTCTTCCTGATAGCGATCATGACCACGGTGCTCATCACCTCCAGCGGCACGATGGCCATGGCCGTGAACATGGGCTACCGCAAGGATCGCAACAAGACCTTCTGGCTGATGCTGGCGACCGCCGCGCTCGGCGCCACCTTCGTTGGTATGCAGGCCCTGGAATGGACCAAGCTGATCCTGCACCACGACATACGGCCGTGGGGCAACCCCGAGGGCGCCGCGCAGTTCGGCTCGGTGTTCTTCATGATTACGGGCTTCCACGGTTGCCACGTAACGGCGGGCGTAATCTACCTGCTGGTGGTGGCGTTCCGCGTGAAGCGCGGCTTCTACGAAAAGCGTGGCGGCAACTACGAGATCGTCGAGATCGCCGGGCTCTACTGGCACTTCGTCGATCTGGTATGGATCTTCATTTTTGCATTCATCTATCTCTGGTAAGCGGAGAACCCGTATGGCGCACGAAGGACAACAACACCCGATCGCGGTCTATTTCTGGATCTGGGGTCTCCTTTTCGTCATCAGCGCCGCCTCCTACATGGTCGACTACCTGCAACTCCAGGGGATGCTGCGGTGGTCGCTGATCGTCATCTTCATGCTGATCAAAGCCGGCTTCATCGTCGCGATCTTCATGCACATGAAGTGGGAGAGGCTCGCGCTCAAGCTCGCGATTCTCGTGCCGCCGGTGGCGATCGTCGTACTGATGTGGTTGATGTCGGTCGAGGGGGACTACACCTTTTTGACGCGCATCGAGTTCTTTGGGCAAAGCGACCTGCCGGCGCATGCGGCAGATCACCAGCCGGCCGGTCACCAACCCGCCGGGCATTAGCCCGATCCAGGCGCCGCGCCACTTTGGCGACCGGTACGTGAGTGAGCGGGGCGTGTCCACGCCCCGTGCGTGCCAAGCTGCTTCCAGGCTTGTCGGCGTTCGTGAATAATGCTCCTCGCCAACTGAAAACCAGAACAGCGGGGGAACATGCGGATCTTGATCAGTCTCGGCGGCATTGCCGTCCTGTTTTTGCTGGCGTGGCTGCTGTCGTCGGATCGGCGGGCGATCGACGGGCGTACGGTGCTGGTGGCGTTTGCGTTGCAGGTGGGCGTGGCCGTGCTGGTCATGTACCTGCCGGCGGGGAGGAACGTGCTGGACGGGGCGGTGGACGCCGTCACCCACGTTATCGCATATGCCAATGCCGGGATCGAGTTTGTCTTCGGGGTGCGGACCGCGGAGAGTCTCGGGTTCACCATCGCGTTCCAGGTGTTGCCGATCATCGTGTTCTTTTCGGCGCTGATGTCGGTCTTTTATTACCTCGGGATCATGCAGAAGGTCGTCGCCTGGCTCGGCGGCGGGCTGCGGCGGCTGCTGGGTACCACGCAGATCGAGTCCATGTCGGCCGTGTCGAACATCTTCGTCGGGCATACCGAAGCGCCGCTGGTCGTGAAGCCGTACCTCGCGGATACCAGCGAGTCCGAGCTCTTCGCCATCATGACCGGCGGCTGCGCGACCATCGCCGGTACGGTGATGGCCGCCTACGCGCAGATGGGGGTCTCGCTCGAGTACCTCATCGCCGCGAGCTTCATGGCCGCGCCCGGCGGTCTGCTGATGGCCAAGATCCTGGTGCCGGAGACCCGGGACCTGCTGCAGCAGCGCTTCGATCCGGACGACGTAGGCGACGAAGAACGCGCCGTGAACATCTTCGAAGCCATCGGCAACGGCGCGGCGACCGGCCTGACGCTGGCCCTGAACGTCGGCGCCATGCTGCTCGCCTTCGTCGCGATGATCGCGCTGTTGAACGGCCTGCTTGGCTGGGTCGGGGGCTGGGTGGGCTTCGAGGACCTGACCCTGCAGCTCATCCTGGGGCAGCTCTTCGCGCCGATCGCCTTCCTGATCGGCGTGCCGTGGGACGAGGCCGTGCAGGCCGGTACCCTGATCGGCGAGAAGTTCGTCGTCAACGAATTCTACGCCTACGCGCATTTCGTGGAAGTGCGGGAAGCCCTGAGCGATCGCACCCAGGCAATCATCACGTTCGCGCTTTGCGGCTTCGCCAACCTGGCGTCGATCGCCATCCTGCTCGGCGGGCTCGGCAGCATCGTGCCCGGGCGACGCCGCGACATCGCGCGGCTTGGTCTGAAGGCCGTGATCGGGGGTACACTGGTGAACCTGATGAACGCGAGTCTCGCCGGGATTTTCGTGTCCCTGCAATGAGGCTCCGGGGACGCGAAGATGACACGAGCCGTAATCCTCATGCTGGACTCCTTCGGTATCGGCGCGAGCGCCGACGCCGAACGCTTCGGCGACACCGGAGCGAACACGTTCGGCCACATCGCCGGGTACCGGAATGCACAGGGCCGGCCTCTGCAAATACCCAACCTGGCGCGCTTGGGCCTGCTGCACGCGGCGCACGCCAGCGCCGGCGAGTTTCCCGCCGGCTGCGAAATGCCCGCCGACGTGACCGGTACCTGGGGTTACGCGCGGGAGCTCTCCAGCGGCAAGGACACACCCAGCGGGCACTGGGAAATGGCCGGCGTGCCGGTGCTCTTCGACTGGGGCTATTTCACCGCCGAGACCGACACCTTCCCCGACGAGTTGCTGAGCGCGCTCGTCGACAGGGCAAAGCTGCCCGGTGTGCTCGGCAACCGCCACGCTTCCGGCACGACGATCATCGCGGAGCTCGGCGAAGAGCACATGCAGAGCGGCAAGCCCATCGTCTACACCTCCGCCGACAGCGTGTTCCAGGTCGCCTGCCACGAGGAGACGTTCGGGCTGCAGCGCCTGTATGACGTTTGCGACATCGCGCGCGAGCTGGTCGACGAATACAACATCGGGCGGGTCATCGCGCGGCCGTTCGTGGGTACGAACGCGAGCAACTTCAAGCGCACGGGAAACCGGCGCGACCTCACCGTCCCACCGCCTTCGGATACCGTGCTCGACAAGCTGGTCAAGGCCGGGGGCGAGGTTATCGCCATCGGCAAGATCTCCGATATCTACGCGCACCGCGGTATCAGCCGCAAGGTGAAGGCCACCGGGAACGCGGCGTTGTTCGATGCGACGCTCGCGGCGTGGGAGAGCGCGCCCGAGCGTTCGATCGTGTTCACCAACTTCGTCGATTTCGACATGCTGTACGGGCACCGGCGCGATATCGAAGGCTATGCCGGCGCACTGGAGGAATTCGACCGGCGGCTGCCGGAGCTTACCGGGCAGTTGCGGGACGACGACCTGCTGGTGCTCTGCGCCGATCACGGCTGCGACCCGTCGTGGCCCGGGTCGGATCATACGCGCGAGCACATTCCGGTGCTGGCGCAGGGGGCGGGGCTGGTGGCCGGCTCTATCGGCGAGAGGGAGACGTTTGCGGATATCGGGCAGACGTTGGCGGATCATTTTGGCCTGGAGCCGATGGAGTACGGGACGAGCTTTTTGCCACGGGCTTGATGGTTGGCGGAGCCGCGACCCGGCGGGGAGAGGTCTTCGGCACCGGCGACGAGCACGTCCCTGCGGCTCGGCATCCGTGCCTGGGAGCAGCCGAAGAGCCTACAGCTCGATTTCGCCGTTGGGCGTGCGCAGCCGCGCGGCGACGCGCGGGTGAGGCGCTGCGTGCACGGGCATGTCGATACCGATGGTGCGCAGGCGTTCCGCGACGTTGTCGGCGTGGGGGTGCAGGAGCGTCAGTTCCAGCAGCTCGCATTGTTGTGGCAAGTTGCCCGCGGGGTGTTCAGTGTCGCCCCAGTCGATGAAGAACGGCAGCACGCCGCCGTTGCGCGCCGCGAGCGGGTCGGTGAAGGTCCACGTCAGTTCGGTGCCGTCGGGGCGGTGGCGGCTGCCCTGTGTCACGGTGCCGAGGTCGACCATGTTCTTCCGTGCGGCATCCGTCAGCGCATCGAGGTCTTCCGCGCTGGCGGCCCAGGTGATGAGACGGGGCCCGTCGAGCTCGTGGATCGCGAAAGCGTGTACATCCCGCGGCTCCAGCACCTCCGTGTCCGGGCCGATAATCTCCAGGTAGCAGGACTTGCCGAGCCCGACGAGTGCATTGCGGGTGCCGTATACCGGGTGACGACCGCCCATGGCCGGCTCGACGCCGAACAGGTCGGCTACGTACCGCACGCCGTCCTCGAACACAGGCGTGGCGAGCACGAGATGATCGACGCGCGCCAGCGCCGCGCCGGTAGCGGGGGAGGGCCGACTACTCACGCGAAAGTTGCCCGTAGGTGCCGCGCGCCAGGCGCATATCTCGCGGCGCACGGGCTCGCGCCCACTCGCACAGCGGCTGCACCCACCAGTGGTCGTTGCGTTTGGCCGGCTTCAGGTCCACGGACCGACCAGCATCGCGTACACGATGAGGATCGCCAGCACCGCGACGACCCACATCATAAGCCGCAGCCGCGCCGCGAGAACCTGCACGCCTTCGCTCAGGTCGCGGGTCTGCTTCGCCAGTTGCTCGATGAGCCGCGCGTTCTCCGCGTCGCGCCGTTCGAGCGCGCGGATGCGCTCCGCCATCTCCCGTTCGTCGGCTTCGTCCGGGACGTTGCGGAATTCCTTGCCAGCCGCGGCCTGCCGCTTGTGCAGCAACTCCGAGGACGCGTTGATGATGTCGGGCGCGCGGCGCGCCAGTTCCGTCCAGGGGATGGTTCTCGCCACGATTGCCAGCCAGGGCCACGCCATGCGGTATTCTCGCCGGAAAAGAAGCAAGCAGCATAGGTCGGTATTCGGGTGGCGTCAAAAGCGAACCGCTCGATCAGCTTCCGAAGCGCCGTCCGCGTTACCGGATGGTGTCCAACGCATGTTCTCGCTCGTATCCGTTACACCCGGATGTCCACCACGACGTCGCCTTCGCGGCGCAACACGTTGACCGCCACGTCCCCGCCGCGGCGCCGCAGCAAGAGGTCGATGGACGCCTCCGAATCCAGCCGAAGGTGCCGCAGCCATACCTCGTCGACGAAGTCCGGCAGCCGCGGGTGGTGCATCACGATCGCGCGGTTGGGAAGGTCGAAGTTGAGCCCGAGGCTCGCCTGCAGCAACGTCAGCGGCGCGGCGGCGGCCCACGCCTGCGGCGAGCACGCCACCGGGTAGAACGTCGGTCCGCGGCCCGGGCGCCGCCGGAAGCCGCAGAACAGCTCCGGCAGGCGGCGCATGGTCATGAAGTGGGCGGCGCGAAACAGGCCGGTGAAGATACCTTGCACCGAACCGGTATGCCGGTAGTTCGACATGCCGAGCGCTATCAGCGCATTGTCGTGAGGCCACACGGAGCCGTTGTGATAGGACATCGGATTGAAGCGCGCCTCGCCGGCGGCAATCGTGCGGACACCCCAGCCGCAGAAGAAGCTCTGGCTCAGCAGGTCGTTCACGACACGGTGGGCACGCTCCTCGGAAGCGATCCCCGACAGCAGCACGTGACCGGCGTTCGAGCTGCGAATAGCGCAGGGCTCCTTCGCGCCGTCCAGCGCGATGACGTAGGTGCCGAGCTTTTCGGACCAGAACGTCGCCTCGAAGCGGGTCCTGAGCGCTTCCGCTTCGGCGTGCAGCCGCGCCGCATCCGCGTGGTGGCCGAGCACGCGCGCTACGTTCGCAATGGAATGCTTGGCCGCGTACACGTAGGCCTGCACCTCGACCAGCGCAATGGGTCCGTCAGCCAGGCGGCCGTCGGCATGAAAGATCGAATCCGCGGAATCCTTCCAGCCCTGGTTGACCAGGCCGTCGTCGCGCTGTGACTGGTATTCCACGAACCCGTCGCCGTCGAGGTCGCCGGGGCCATCGATCCAGCCGAGGGCCGCGACGATGTTCGGCCAGATGCTCTTCAGCGTTTCGGCGTCGCCGGTGCGCTCGAAGTAGCGGCCGGCCAGCAGCACGAACAGCGGGGTCGCGTCGACGGTGCCGTAGTAGCGGAGGAACGGTACTTCGCCGATGCGCGCGAGCTCGCCGTGGCGCATCTCGTGCAGTATCTTGCCGGGCTCCGCGTCGGCCTGCTTGTCCTCGTGTTTCGCCTGCGTACGCGCGAGGAAGTGCAGCACGCCCCTCGCGACGTCCGGGTCGACCCACAGCATTTCCAGCGCCGTGATGATGCCGTCACGCCCGAACGGCGTGCTGAACCACGGCACGCCCGCGAACGGGTATGACCCGTCCTCGGTTTCCGTTATGAGCATGTAGAGATCCGCGATCGAGCGGCGAATGATCTCGTTGAAGATCTCGTTCGAGCTCTCGATCGAGGTGGCGCGGCTGGAGAGACGCGATAGCGACGTGCGCGCGAGGCGCATGGACGTCAGGAACGAGCGGCCGGACGATTCCGTGTTCGCGATGGGATCGACGCGTGCGAAGATCATGGTGCGTTCGCC
>CBFGSB010000085.1:0-12824 GCA_965651325.1 uncultured Chromatiales bacterium
GGCCGTTCGAGATCTTCATCAACTCGAAGAACCTCGATCACTACCAGTGGATCGTGGCGCTGACGCGCATCATCTCCGCCGTGTTCCGCAAGGGCGGCGACGTCACCTTCCTGGTCGACGAGCTGAAAGCGGTGTTCGACCCGCGCGGCGGCTACTGGAAGCCCGGCGGCAAGTTCATGCCCTCCATCATCGCCGAGCTCGGCCATATCGTCGAAAAGCACCTGATCGCCATCGGGCTGCTGGCGACGCCCGGCCTCGATGAGGAGCAGCAGAAGCTCATTGAGCAGAAGCGCGAGGAATACGAGGCGAGCACCCGCCAGCAGGACGCCTTCTCGAAATCCGAGTTCCCGGCCGGCGCGCAACTCTGCGCCAAGTGCAACACGACCGCGCTGGTGGTCCTCGACGGCTGCCAGACCTGCCTGAACTGCGGCGACTCGAAGTGCGGCTGACCGGGCCGCCTGACCCGTAGTGCTCGCCCCTCCCGCTGCGTAAAGCGGGAACAGTCAATCTCCGCTAGACTGCTGGTGCAATGCCGGCCGCCGCGGAGGCCTTTCGATGAAATCCCAGCCAACGTGCGATCACCTCGAGGCCGTGACCACGGTCAAGCCGCCGGAGGTCCGTGAGTGTGACGAATGCGTGAAGACCGGTTCGCGCTGGGTGCACCTGCGAACCTGCCAGACCTGCGGCGTCACGCGCTGTTGCGACTCGTCGCCCAACCAGCACGCCAGCAAGCACGCGGCCGACAGCAGCCATCCCGTTATCGCGTCGGCGGAGCAGGGCGAGCGCTGGCTCTATTGCTACGTCGACGAACGCTTCGCCAAGTACTGACGAGGCGCTCATGCAGCTTACCGGTATTCATCACCTGACGGCGATCTCGGCGGCGATCGCCGAGAACCACCGCTTTTATACGCAGACGCTCGGCCTGCGGCTGGTGAAGCGCTCCGTCAACCAGGATGACGCAAGCGCCTATCACCTGTTCTATGCGGACGCGAAGGGTACTCCGGGCACGGACCTGACGTTCTTCGACTGGCCCGTGCCGCGCGAACGTCGGGGAACACGCAGCATCGTCCTCACGTGCCTGCGGGTGAACGGGGAGGCGGCCCTTCACTGGTGGCAGGAGCGCTTCGACGCCATGCAGGTGCAGCACGGACCGATATTCGAACGGGATGGCCGCCTGGCCCTCCGCTTCGAAGACCCTGAAGGCCAGCGGTTAGCAATGGTCGACGACGGCGGTGCCGGCGACGCACCGGCCCCTTGGGACCGCAGCCCGGTGCCGCCGGAATTCCAGGTTCGCGGCCTCGGTCCCATCGTGATCAGCGTTCCTACCCTGAGTCCTACGGACACACTGTTGACCCGCGTCTTCAATATGCGCCGGGTTCGGGATTGTGCACATCCCAGCAATCCGGGCGCCATCACGCACGTGTTCGAGATGGGAGCCGGCGGGCCGCACGCCGAGCTGCACGTCGCCGTGCAGCCCGATTTACCCGATGCACGGCAAGGGGCCGGTGGTGTGCACCACGTTGCTTTCCGGACGCCGGACGCTGATTACGATGCGTGGGCGGACCGGCTGAACGAGCTCGGCGTGCCGAACAGCGGCAAAGTGGATCGCTACTGGTTCCGCAGCCTGTACGTTCGGGAACCCAACGGCGTGCTGCTCGAACTCGCCACTGACGGCCCCGGGTTCGCCGTGGACGAGGATCCCGCGTCGCTCGGCGAGAAGGTCGTGTTGCCCGTCCTCGTCATCGGCAAGATGCGCATCGCAACCGACAGCGACCCGGTCGCGGCCTGAGCATGCCGGCCCGCCAGACCTCCTTCATCTTCGATCTCGACGGCACGCTGGTCGACAGCGTCTACGAGCACGTGCTCGCCTGGCACGAAGCGCTCAGGAGCGACGGCATCGATCTTGCTGTATGGCGCATACACAGGAAGATCGGGATGTCGGGCGGCCTGTTCACGAACATGCTCCTGCGGGAGACCGGGGTCGAGATCGAACCGCGGCGCATCGAGCGCCTCATCGGGCGGCACACGAAAGCCTACAAGCGTCGCTCGCACGAAGTGCGTCCATTGCCCGGCGCGCGGGAGCTGCTGGACTACCTGGCCGGGGCGGGTATCCCGTGGGCCATCGCGACGAGCGGCTACATGGAAACGGCGAAACCGGTGCTGGCTATGCTTGGCGTCGATGCGGACACGGCCCCGGTCGTCACGCGCGACATGGTTGTACACGCCAAGCCCGATCCCGACCTGTTCCTCGCGGCAGCCGAACTGATCGGGCAGCCGATCGGGAGCGCGTGCGTGGTCGGAGACAGCGTCTGGGACATGCTGGCCGCGCGGCGCGCCGGCGCTCTCGGGGTCGGTCTCCTGTCGGGCGGCTACGGCGAGGACGAGCTGGTGCGCGCCAGCGCGTACCGGGTGTATGAAGACCCGGCGGACCTGCTGAAGCACATCGATGAGGTCGGCGGCAGGCGCTGACTACCCTCGTGCGCCGACCGACAGCGCAGGCACTTACGACATGGCGTTTGCGGGCGCCCCCGGCCCTGGCGGCAGCGGGATGAACTCTTCGTTGTCCAGGTCCGGCAGCTTCAGGCGCCCCGCCCGCCAGTCGGCTTTTGCCTGTTCGATCCTCTCTTTCGACGAGGACACGAAATTCCACTCGATGAAGCGCGGCCCGACCGGCTCGCCGCCAAGGGCCATGACGATCGACGGTTCCGGCGCGTTGACGGCAACCGCCTGTCCGGGGTTGAAGACGAGCATCTCGCCTTCCGCGAAGCGCCGACCGTCGACTTCGACCGCGCCGGCGGCGACGTAGAGCGCGCGCTCGGGATACTCGGCCGGAAGCGCGGTCCGCGCACCCGCCGCCATCTCCCAGTGCAGGTAGAACATCGGGGAATGCGTCCTGACTTTGGCCTCGAGACCCAGCGCCTTACCGGCGACCAGGCGGCCCCGCACGCCGTTCTCTTCGAACACCGGCAGATCGGCCTCGCCGTGATGGGAGAAGCCCGGATCCTCTTCCTCGTCCGCCTCCGGCAGCGCCACCCAGGCCTGGATACCGTTCATCGGGCCACCTTCGCGGCGCGCCTTCTCGAAGCGCTCCGAATGGGTAATGCCGCGGCCGGCGGTCATCCAGTTGACCTCTCCCGGCCGGATCGGCTGTTCCGAGCCGACGCTGTCGCGGTGCATGATCTCGCCCTCGAACAGGTACGTGACCGTGGACAGGCCGATGTGGGGATGGGGCCGCACGTCGACGTTACGCGGAATACCGGGCGCGAATTGCACCGGGCCCATGTGGTCGAAGAAGATGAAAGGGCCCACCATCCGGCGCTTCGCGTACGGCAGGACCCGGCCGACTTCGAAACCGCCGAGGCTGCGTCGCCGCTGGCTGATTGCCATCTCTATCATCCGGCCGCTCCTGTTGTGCCGCGTGTCATCGATCACGTTTAGCTCCCCTGCCCGGCGATTGCAAGGCTCGCGGCCTGCAACGTCTGCAATGACGCGATAACCTATACTGCCGCCCGATGTGGATTCCAGGCACGCAGTGCGCCTGCCGGGCCTGGTCTTCGGCGTACCTGCGCGCATGGAGCCTGCAATGAAATGCATCGCGACTCTCGGGATGGCCCTCCTGTTGGCCGCTTGCTCGCTCGAAAACCCCGGTGCAGAAGCGACCGGCGATACGCTGAAGGTGCGGGTCCTCTCGTTCAACATACGCTACGGGACGGCAGCCGACGGCACCGATGCGTGGCCGCATCGCGAGACGATGGTCTACGACGTCATTCGCCGGCAGGACAGCGATTTCGTCGGCCTGCAGGAGGCGCTGCGCTTCCAGGTCGACGGCATACGCGAGGCGGTCCCCGGGTACGGCGAAATCGGCGTCGGCCGGGAAGACGGCAAGGAATCGGGGGAATATTCCGCGATCCTGTACAAAACGGATCGCTGGCGCCCGGTCGACAGCGGCACGTTCTGGCTTTCGGACACGCCTGACGTGCCGGGGTCGGCGACGTGGGGAAACCGGATCACCCGGATCGTCACCTTTGCGTACTTCGTCGAGGTGGCATCGGATCGCGGCGTCTGGATTTTCAATACGCACTTCGACCATGAATCGCAGCCCTCGCGGATCAGGAGCGCGCACCTGCTTGCGTCCCGTATCGCGAGCAGGAACCCTGAAGCTCCCGTGGTCGTCACCGGCGACTTCAATGCGGGCGAACAGAATCCAGCCATCCTGTACCTGAAAAACACCGGGGGCGAATCGCCAGTGGAACTGGTGGACACGTTCCGTGTGCTGCATCCGGAGGCGGACGCGGCGGGTACCTTCGGGGCATTCGAAGGGCGCCGCGACGGGCCGAAAATCGATTACGTATTTGCGGAGCCGGGTGCGCGGGTGCTGGAGGCGGGCATCGTTCACGACCATCGCGAAGGTCGTTATCCTTCCGACCACTTCCCGGTGTACGCCGAGCTCGCTTTACCGGGTTCCTGAGGCGCTCGCTCGCCTCGTGGCCGCGGCCCCGGGCGTGGGCACGGGCCGGGCGTAGGCCGGGCCAGGGAGCACACGACCTTCCGCGGGTACCCCCGGGCGGGTAGTATCCCGCCGTGGCTCTTACAATTCCCGACTTTACCAAGGCCCGCGTGCTGGTCGCCGGCGATGTGATGCTCGACCGCTACCTGTTCGGCGGGACCAGCCGGATCTCGCCCGAGGCGCCGGTGCCGGTGGTGCACGTGCGCAGCACCGAGGATCGCGCCGGGGGCGCTGGCAACGTGGCCGTCAACCTGGCGGCCCTCGGCGTGCGTACCAGCCTGCTGGGGATCGTCGGCCAGGATGCCGAAGCGGACGTGCTGAAGGCGATCCTCGCGCGGCAGGCGATCGACTGCCGGTTCCTGCAGGCCGGCAACCGCCCGACGATCACCAAGACCCGGGTGCAGAGCCGCGGCCAGCAGCTCATCCGCCTCGATCGGGAAGAAGCGGCGGTTCCCGGAGACGACCTGTCGCTCTCGGGCTTGTGCGCCGCGGGCCTGGACGACTGCGATGCCGTGGTGCTGTCGGACTACGGCAAGGGTGCGCTGGCCGATGCCGCGGTCATCATCAACGCCTGCCGCGAGGCCGGCGTCAGCGTGCTCGTCGACCCCAAGGGTACCGACTTCGACCGCTACCGCGGCGCGTCGCTGCTCACGCCGAACCAGGCGGAGTTCGAGGCGGTGGCGGGCGCCTCTCATTCGGACGGCGACATGGTCGAGCGAGCCCGGCGCATGCTGGCCCGCCTCGAGCTGCAAGCACTGGTCGTGACACGCAGCGAAAAAGGCGTGCTGCTCGTCGCCGCCGACGACGAGCCGGTGTTCCTGTCGGCTCATGCGCGCGAAGTGTTCGATGTCACCGGCGCCGGCGATACCGTGATCGCCACGCTGGCCGCCGCGCTGGCCAGCGGCACGCCGATGGAGCAGGCGGCCGCGCTCGCGAATCTCGCCGCGGGCCTGGTGGTGCGCAAGATCGGCGTCGCGACGGTCACTCCCTGGGAGCTCCAGGTGGCGCTGCACCGGCTGGGGCAGGGCGGCGGCGGGCTGGTCACGGAAGCGGAGCTGCTGGCCGATATCGGGGAAGCACGCGAGCGGCGGGAGCGCGTCGTCATGACCAACGGCTGCTTCGACGTCCTGCACGCCGGGCATGTCGCCTACCTGGAGGAAGCGAAGAGCCTGGGTGACCGGCTGGTGGTCGCGGTCAACGACGACGATTCGGTGCGCCGCCTGAAAGGCGAGAAGCGGCCGATCAACACGCTCGCGGACCGGATGGCGGTGCTCGCCGGCCTGGCCGCCGTCGACTGGGTCGTGCCGTTTTCAGAGGATACGCCGGCGCGGCTGATCGGTGCGGTGCTGCCCGACGTGCTCGTCAAGGGCGGCGACTACCGTCCGGCGGACATCGCGGGGGGCGAGGCCGTGCTCGCGAAC
Source organism: uncultured Chromatiales bacterium (assembly GCA_965651325.1). Taxonomy (GTDB): domain Bacteria; phylum Pseudomonadota; class Gammaproteobacteria; order Steroidobacterales; family Woeseiaceae; genus IDS-8. The sequence continues at coordinate 5,929 of CBFGSB010000085.1, forward strand.
GGCGGCGAGGTCCGCGTGCTCGCGTATCGCGAAGGCCATTCGTCCAGCCGGATCATCGACAAACTGTCGCAGTGAGCGTCCTCAGCCCGGAATGTTCGTGAATCGCCGGAACGCTTGCGCAGATCGGGCAAGAGCGCGAGCGCATTCATGAACAGCCGGGACCGGACTCGGGGGCATAGCGGACCTTGATCCGGGTCCTGTACGCAATCCTGACGTACGTCCTGCTGCCGGTGTACGCGCTGTACTGGTTGTTCCGCGGCGTCGTCAACCGCGCGTACTGGGATCGCGTCGGCCAGCGCTTCGGGTTCGGGTTCCCACGGCTCGACGACGGCAGTATCTGGATCCACGCCGTGTCGGTGGGCGAAGTGCAGGCAGCGGCGCCGCTGGTGCGCGCGCTCGGCCGGCGCTTTCCCGGCCGCCAGCGGCTGATGACGACGGTCACGCCGACGGGGGCCGCGCGCGTGGCGGCACTCTTCGGCGATGACGTCCGCCACTCCTACATCCCGTTTGAAACGCCGGCCGCGGTCAGGAATTTCTTCGACGCCACCCGCCCCGGCGTGGCATTGATCATGGAAACGGAGATCTGGCCGAACCTCTATCATGCCTGCGGCACGCGGAACATTCCGCTGGTGCTCGTCAGCGCGAGGATTTCGCCGAAATCGGTAAACAGCTACAAAAAGCTCTTGCCGCTGTTTCGCGAGACGTTGTCGCACGGGATCGTCATTGCCGCGCAGAGCGAGGCCGATGCCGAACGCTTCCGTTCGCTGGGAGCGCGGCCGGAGCGCACCCGGGTAACGGGCAACATCAAGTTCGACATCGAGATCGACCCCGGGCTGCCGCAACGCGGGCGGGCGCTCAGGCGCGACGTCTTCGGTGAGCGCCCGGTCTGGGTGGCGGCCAGCACGCATCACCGGGAGGAAGAGCTCGTGCTCGAGGCGCACCGCCGGGTACGCGCCACCTTTCCCGACGCGCTTTTGCTGCTCGTGCCGCGCCACCCGGAACGCTTCGATGCCGTGCGCCAGTTACTGGAGCGGGAGGACGTCGAGTACGTATCGCGCACCGATGCTGCGGCCGTTCCACCTGGGATTGGCGTGTTCCTGGGCGATACAATGGGTGAGGTGCCGCTCTTTTACTCGGCGTCCGACGTGGCGTTCGTCGGTGGCACCCTGGTGCCGGTCGGCGGGCACAACCTCCTGGAACCCGCGGCATTGGGTCTGCCCGTGGTCGCCGGTCCACACCTCTTCAACACCCAGGAGATCGCGAATCTCTTCAATCGCGTGGGCGCGCTGACCGTAGCGGAGGACGAACAGGCCCTGGCAGCCGCCGTGACGCGGCTGCTCGGAAACGACGGCGACGCGCGACGATTGGGCGAAGCCGGCCGCCAGCTCGTGCTGGACAACCGCGGGGCACTCGAGCGGTTGCTGGAACTGGTGGAGCCCCTGATCGGGAACTCCGCGAAACGATGAGTTGATCGCTACGAGCGGGTGCGGCTTGCCGCGTCGCTGCCGTCCGGCCGGTTACGCGTCCCGTTCGGCTCCCCGTCTCCCGGTTCCTCGCGCTCGGCCAGCCAGCGATCGATCTGCTCGAGGTCCTGCACCTTCAACGTGCCGGCGGCCTGTTTTAGCTGCAGCACGTTGACCACGTAATCGTAGCGGCTCTGGTAATAGTTGGTGATCGCCTGGTAGAGCGCGCGCTGCGAATTCAGCACGTCCACGATGGTACGCGTGCCCACGTCGAAGCCGGCCTGGGTCGCTTCCAGCGCCGTGCGGCTCGATTCGACCGCCTGTTCCAGCGCCTGCACCCGGCTGATCTCCGACAGCACCCCGAGATAGGCGTCGCGCGTTGCGCGCTCGGTCTCGCGCGCGACGAGCTGCAGCCGTTCCATTGAGGCGCGGTGCAGGTAAACCGCTTCGCGGACGAGCGATGTCGTGCGGCCTCCCGTGAACAGCGGAAGGTTCAACTGGACGCCGATGAAATTCCCGTCCACCAGGCTGTCGGTCGGCGTAAACGGGCTGCTGGCAATGCGCGATTCACCGGTGACGTCGTCATGCGTGCGCCCGGCGACGAGCTCGACCGTCGGAAAATGACCGCTCCGCCGGAGCGAGATCTCGTCGCGCGCGATCTGCTCGTCGAAGCGGCTTGCCAGCAGGTTCAGGTTCTGTTCCATGGCCAGGTCGACCCAGGCATCGATGTCCGCCGGGTTGGGCGTGGTCAGCGGGAACTCCTCCTCCGGGGCGGCGAGGTCCGGTACGTATTCACCGGTTATTTCCCGCAGGAACTCGCGGGCCGTCGCCAGGTCGCGCTTGGCGGCGATCTCGGCCGCCACCGACTGGTCGTAGGCGGCCTGTGATTCCTGCACGTCGGTGATCGCTATCAGGCCGACCTCGAACCGCTGCTGTGCCTGCTCGAGCTGGCGCGCGATCGCTTCGCGGTCCGCATGGATGGATTCCAGCCGGTCCTCGGCCGCCAGCACGTCGAAATAGCGCTGCACGACGCGGATCATCAGGTCCTGCTGCGCCGCCTCGTACACCACCTCCGAGCGCGCGACGACCTTGTCGGCGATCTTCATGTTGACGAACTGGTCCCAGCTAAACAGCGTCTGTGACAGGTTGAGGCTCCACTGCAGCGTGTCACGTTCGGTTTCGAAATCGAACGACTGGAGCGAGTTGGTGGTTTCCACGAACTGGAGCTGCGAGCCGTCCTGCGATGCCGTGGTCCAGGAACCGCTGGCGCCGATCTGCGGCAGCAGGAACCCGCGCGCCTGCGGTTCGGCCTCCTGGGCGGCAAGCCGCAGCGCTTCCGCCTCGTGAATCAGGGGATCGCTCTGCAGGGCCTGCTGGTAGACCTCGAGTAACGAGGCGGCTCGGCCGGCGGTCGGTGCGGCCAGGACAGCGAGGGCAACGGCGAGACCCCTGATCAGCTTGGTGTTCTTCATGTTGGCGGAATTCCCCGGGTCGGAAGGTGTTATGGTCTACTATATCACTAAATCAGTCAAGGCACCCACGCGCTAGTAGCGCGGCACCGATGCATCCACTTCCGTGGACCAGGCGTCGATGCCGCCGGCGATATTCGCGGCCCTGTACCCCTGGGCCGCGAGGAAGGTCGCCGCGCGCGCGCTGCGGCCGCCGACATGGCAAATGACGGCAACGGGCAGGGCAGGATCGAGCTCCGCAAGCCGGGAAGGCAGCTCGTGCAGCGGAATGTCGATCGTCCCGTCGAGCCTGGCCATCCCGATCTCCCACGGTTCTCGGACGTCGAGCAGCTGCCAAAGTTCGCCGGCCGTGCGGCGCCGCAGGTACTCCGTCGGCGTCAGTTCCTCGGTCACCGCCCCATCACTGTGCGAAATGTCCGCCACGGTAACAGAGATGCCGCGGCGGCGGCATCGGTTTCATCGAGCCGGTCATCCGGTTAGAACCGGAAGGCGGGCGGCCGCGCCGCATTGAGCAGCGGGCGCAGGTTGGTCTCGAAGAGCGACGTCACGTCCGGCTGGCCGTCCTCACCGCGTACCACCAGCCGCGCCTCCATCGCGGGCGGGTCGCCGACCACGACAAAGAGACGTCCCCCCGGCCTCAGCGGCTCCAGGAAGCGCGGGTCGAAAACAGGCAGGGACGCGGTCAACGCAATCGCGTCGAACGGTCCTTCCGGGAGCTCACTGGCGGCATCCATCGTTTGGACCGTGACGTTCCGGACGCCTTCCCGGGCCAGCTTTTCCGCCGCGGTATCCGTGAACTCCGGCATGATGTCGATCGTCGTTACGGAGCCGGCGAGCCGCGCCAGGCAGGCGGCGAGGAACCCGGAGCCGGTGCCGATTTCGAGCACGTCGTCCATCGGCAGCAGTTTCAGGGCCTGCAATACCCGGCCCTCCACCGTCGGCGTCATCATGTACTGCCCGTGCCCCAGCGGAATCTGGGTTTCGGCGAAAGCCAACGAGGCAAACGCCGGCGGCACGAAGCGTTCGCGCGGCACATCGCCCAGGACATCGAGGACCCGGTCGTCGAAAACGTCCCACGTCCGGACTTGTTGCGCGACCATTTGCCGGCGGGCAAACTCGATGGTGTCCATTTTCGAAATCGGTTTCCTTAGGTCGTGACTGCAACGGTTTCGGCCGTACGTTGCCGCCCGGTGCCTCCCGGGGCGGCCTCGGGCATACAGTCGGGTGGTGAATTATGGTGAATCGCGGCAGCCCGTTGCTGCTGCTGGGATATGCTAAAGCACGTGCACATGCGTACCGCTCTGAGGCACCTCGAATCTCCTGGAAAGGAGAGCTAACCCCCAAGAGCGGCAATAATAACAAATGATCGTTTCCCGGCATCATTTGCGCATCCACGAATGCAGGCCGGAGAGGGACAATCGACACCTTGCGCTCATACCGATCAGCTGACGATGGAGGACTGGGCATACGCGGGCCAAAGGTCGGCTCGCTGCCGCTGTACGCATGTCGTCCTTCATAATCGCGCTGATCCTCGCGGCGCTGCTCCTGCTGGCAGCCGCCGGCGCACTCCTGCTGTGGTCGAGCAAGCGCCGCCTGGTGCGCCGCCTCGGCGAGCTGAACCTCGAGCTCGTCAGCGTGGCCGGCGACGCCTCCGTCGGCCGCCGGCTTTCCGTTTCCCGTTCCGACGGCGACATCGGGGCGCTGGCCAAGACCATCAACCGCCTGTTCGACGCCCTCGGAGAGCGTGAAGAGGCGATTCACGACCGCGACCGGCTGTTCGCGGATTTCGCGCGCACCCTGCCGGAGATCGTACTGCTGCACGACGAGCGCATCCTGCTGGCAAACGACAGCGCGGCGGCCCTCATGGGGCTCACGCCCGGGCAGCTCGAAGGCCGCGAGGTCGCCGATCTCGTCAAGCCGGCTTACCGGGCACTGTTCCGCAAGACCATGGCGAAGCGGCTGGCCGGCGAGAATGTGCCCGAGCGGCTCGAGATCCAGCTCATCAACGGCCAGGAACAGGGACTCTGGGTCGAGGCGCAAAGCTCCTCGATCGAATACCGCGGAAGCCAGGCCGTCCTGACCGTCGCCCGCGACGTCAGCTATCGCAAGAGCCTCGAGGTCTCCCTGAGCCGCAGCAAGCGGCAGGCGCAATACACGCTTGAATCGATCGCGGAAGGGGTGATCACCACCGACAACGAAGGCCGCATCGACTACATGAACCGGGCCGCCGAGGTCATGACGCGCTCCGAGCGCAGCGCTGCCACCGGCCGGCGGGTCGGCGAGCTGTTCTCGCTGATCGACGAGGCGGACCGGCGGCCGCTGGGCGACCCCGTCGAGCGTTGCCTGTCCATGCGCCGCCGCGTGAACATGGGACGGCGGGCGCTGCTCGTCAGCCGCGACGGCGAGCAGGAGCATTCCGTGGAGCTGACCGCGTCGCCGATCCGCGGGCCCGGCAACAGCATTTCCGGCACGGTGGTGGTGCTGCACGACGTGAGCGAGATTCGCGGCCTCACCCGGCAAATGAGCTACCAGGCGACGCACGACGCGCTCACCGGGCTCATCAACCGCCGCGAGTTCGAACGGCGCGTCGAGGAGGCGATGGATTCGGCGCGCGCCGAGGACGCGGTGCACATTCTTTTCTATATGGATCTCGACCGCTTCAAGGCGGTGAACGATAGCTGCGGACACCTGGCCGGCGACAACATGCTGCGCGAGGTGGCGGGGCTCATCAAAGCCCAGGTGCGCGACTCGGATTTCGTGGGCCGCCTGGGCGGCGACGAGTTCGGGACGCTGTTGGTCGGCTGCCCGATCGACAAGGCGCGCCAGATCGCCGCCGATATCTGCAATGCCGTTGCCGACTATCGCTTCGTGTGGAAGGACAAGATATTCAACATCGGCATCTCGATCGGCGTCGTGGAGATCGGCCACGCCGCGGCCTCGCTGGCCGACCTCATGAGCGCGGCCGATTCCGCCTGCTACGTGGCCAAGCAGCGTGGCCGCGGGCAGGTGCACGTGTATTCCTCGCGTGATGAGGCGATCGCACGGGAGCGGGGCGACATCAAGTGGCTGCGCCAGATCCAGGCGGCGCTGCACGAAAACCGCTTCGAACTGGCGATGCAGCCGATCATCGCTACCGGCACGGCCAACGAATCGGGGCCCGCCGTCGAAATCCTGCTCCGCATGCCGGACGAGCACGGCCGTTCGAGTAACTCGGCGGAGTTCCTGCGCCCGGCCGAGCGCTACCAGATGATGCCGCAGATCGACCGCTGGGTCGTAAATGCGACGCTATCGGCAATCAACTCGGGCGAGATAAAGCTGCCGGGCAAGCGGAGCTGTGCCATCAACATATCCGGACAGACGCTCGGGGACGAGGGCTTCCTGTCGTTCGTAGTCGACGCGCTCGATCACAGCGGCGTCCGGCCGGGCAGCATTTGCTTCGAGGTGACGGAGTCCACCATCTCCACGAACCTGCAGCAGGCGCAGCGATTCATCGAAGTGCTGCACGGCATCGGCTGCGAGTTCGCGCTCGACGACTTCGGCAACGGCCTCGGTGCGTTCGCTAGCCTCAAGGCGCTACCGGTCGATTACCTCAAGATCGATGGCATCTACACGCGCAATCTCACCACCGACCAGGTCAACCAGGAGATGGTTTCGGCCATGATCAAGCTGGCGCGCACGCTGGAGTTCCGGGTGATCGCGGAGCAGGTGGAGGAGCAGGAGGATTTCGACTGGCTGCGCGATCACGGGATCGATTTCGTGCAGGGGAATTTCATCGAGCCGCCGGCGATGCTCGGGACCGGCACCAGTGGTGCTTACCGAGTCCTTATGCAGTAACGGGCGCGGCAGACGGGAGAGCCTGGTCGACGGCCGCCGGAGCCGCGACCGGGGGCAGGCCCTTTCAGGACCGCGCACGAGCACGTCCCTGTGGCGCTGCGGCTCGGCATCCTTGCCTCGCAGCTCCTGA
>CBFGSB010000086.1:0-12306 GCA_965651325.1 uncultured Chromatiales bacterium
CCCCTCCCCCCGGCCGCGGCGCCGCTGTTGGGGTGGGTGGCGTTCATGAATAATGCGGCCTGCCGTGGTGGGCAGTGGATCGGAGCGGATGTGGAGGTGGAGGGGTCGTGCTGATACGGAACGGGAAATACCGGGAGGAGTTTTATACCGGGGAGCGGGTTTGGGTGACGGAGTTGCTGAACGATGCGGCGGCGCCGGAGGTCTCGGTGGCGCGCTGCCGGGTGCTGGCGGGGGTGACGACGGAGCTGCACCGGCTTTCGGTGGCCGAGTGGTACGTGATCGAGTCGGGTAGCGGCGCGATGGAAGTGGGCGGGGGCGAGGCGTTTGCCGTGGGTGTGGGGGATGTCGTGGCGATTCCGAAGGGTGTGTCGCAGCGGGTCACCAACACCGGGGAGGCGGACCTGGTCCTGCAGTGCATCTGCCTGCCGCGGTTCACCCCCGGGTGTTATGAAGCCATGGAATGAGCGCCTTCCGCGGCTCGCGCGGCCGGCGAAATCGGGCCGCAACGGCGCTATACTTCGCGCGTCTTCCAGGGGAGCCACAACAATGCAGCGCAAGAATTCTTCCTCGAACTACTCGTGGGCCGGCCTCGGCCGCCTGCTCGGTTTCGCCGCCGTCATGGGCGCGCCGTTCGGCTTTACAGACGCCGTCGCGCAGCAGAACGCGATCCTCGAGGAAATCGTGGTCACGGCGCAGCGCCGCGAGGAGAACATCCAGGACGTGCCGATCTCCGTCACGGCCGTCGCCGGCGAGCGCGTCGACGTCTTCACCCAGGGCGGCGAGGATATCCGCGCGCTGGCGGCACGCGTGCCGAGTCTCTATGCGGAGTCCTCGAACGGGCGGCTGGCACCGCGTTTCTACATGCGCGGGCTCGGCAACTCGGACTTCGACCTGGCCGCATCGCAGTCGGTCTCGATCATCTTCGACGAGGTCGTGCAGGAAAACGTCATCCTGAAGAGCTTCCCGATCTTCGACATGGAGCGCGTGGAAGTGCTGCGCGGGCCGCAGGGCACGCTGTTCGGCCGTAATACGCCGGCCGGCATCATCAAGTTCGACTCGCGCAAGCCGACCGAGGACCTGGACGGCTATGTCTCCGCCACGATTGGCAGCCTCGGCACCAAGAACGTCGAAGGCGCGATCGGCGGCAGCCTGACCGAGAGCGGCGTGCTGCTCGGCCGCCTGTCCATCCTCAGCCAGAACCGCGGCGACTGGATCGACAACGGCTTCACGGGCGAATCCGACGCGATGGGCGGCTTCAACGAGAATGCCTTCCGCCTGCAGGTGCAGGCGCTGCCGACGGACTCCTTCAGCGCCCTGGTCAACCTCCACGGGCGCGACCTGTCCGGCGGCACGGCGTCCGTGTTCCGCGCCAACATCCTGAGCCCGGGCAGCAACGAGCTGAACGAAAACTTCGACCGCGACCGGGTGTTCTTCGACGACGGAGACAACAACCCGCAGGAAGCACGCGCCCTGGGCGGCTCGCTCAAGCTCGACTTCAATCTCACCGACACCATGACGCTGACCTCGATCAGCGCCTACGAAACCGTCGAGAACCGGAGCCTCGGCGACATCGACGGCGGCTTCGGGGCCGTGTTCCTGCCGGAGATGGGGCCGGGCCTGATCCTCTTCCCGTCGGCGACACAGGACGGCCTCGATGATCTCGAGCAGATCACGCAGGAATTCCGGCTGGCCTCCGAGGCCAGCGACCGGCTGTTCTGGCAGACCGGTGTCTTCTGGTTCGATTCCGACTTCTCGGTGCAGACCTTCCCGTTCTTCGTGCCGCCGACCACCGTGCGGCACGAGAACACCGCCTGGGCGGTATTCGGACAGGTCGCCTACGACATCACGGACGCGGCTACGTTGACCGCCGGCGTGCGCTACACCGATGACGACAAGGACATGACGACGCCGGACACGCCAAACCCGCAACCGCCCGTCAACGTCTCCGACGAGCAGGTGAGCTGGGACCTGAGCCTCATGTTTGCCCTGAGCGACAACTGGAACGTGTACGGCCGGGTGGCCAACGGTTTCCGGGCGCCTTCCATCCAGGGCCGCAACATTGCGTTCCTCGACGCCAACCCGTTCTCGGTCGCCGATTCGGAAACCATCCTGTCCTACGAGCTCGGCTTCAAGTCGCTGCTCGCGGGCGACCGGGTGCGCCTGAACGGCGCCGTGTACTACTACACGATCGACGACATGCAGCTCTCGGCCATCGGCGGCAACACCAACTCCAACGTGCTGGTGAACGCGGACAAGGGCATCGGCACCGGTATCGACCTCGACACCGAGATCGTGCTGACCGACAACTTCGTCGTGACCTTCGGCGGAAGCTGGAACGACACGGAGATCGACGACGCGAACCTGCGCACCGCGATCTGCGCGCAGTGCACCGTGCTCGACCCGATCGACGCGCAGGGCTTCGCGCTCCTCGACGGCAACCCGTTCCCGCAGGCGCCGGAACACATGCTCACCGTGACGGCGCGTTACTCCGTGCCCGTCAGCAACGACGACGAGCTCTACGTGTTCGCGGACTACGTCCAGCAGGGTGACACCAATTTCTTCCTGTACGAGTCGGCCGAGTTCCACTCGGGCACCATCTACGAGGCAGGCCTGCGTGCCGGCTACATCGCCAATGACGGCCAGTGGGAGCTGTCGGTGTTCGCGCGCAATCTCACGGACGAAGAGAACCTGAAGGGCGGCATCGACTTCAACAACCTCACGGGTTTCGTGAACGAGCCGCGCATCTTCGGCCTCAACTTCCGGATGAACTTCGGCGGGTATTGAGAAACCGCCATTGCGGGATACAGGAGCGCGTCGCGCGCGAGGCCCGGCAGCCGCCGCCGGCAGCGCGCGCGATGCGCACTGCTGCGAGCCCCCGTATGAACCCGCGTAACGGCTTGTGGGTCCTCGCGCTGCTGCTCGCGGGCTGCCTGCGCGGCCAGGTCCCGGCGCAGGACGCGGGCGCGGAGCCGGCGCCGCCCGCCACCGTCACCCTCATGACCTTCAACGTCGAGAATTTGTTCGACACGCGGCACGACCCGGGCAAGGACGACCGCACCTACCTGCCGCTGGAGCTGAAGCAGACGGCGGAACACCGCGCGGCCTGTGCCGCGATCGAGCGGGAGACGTGGCGCGACCAGTGCCTCGACTGGGACTGGAGCGAGGCGATCGTCGACACCAAGCTCAAAGCCGTCGCGGCGGCCATCCGGCAGGTCAATGGCGGCGCGGGCCCGGACGTCGTCGCGCTGCAGGAGGTCGAGAACATCCGCATCCTGGGACGGCTGGCAAACGAGTACCTGGCCGACCTGCACTACGAGCCGATCCTCATCGAAGGCGACGACGAGCGCGGCATCGACGTCGCCTTTTTGTCGCGGCTGCCGCAGGCCGAACCGGCCACGCTGCACCGCATCGATTTCGGCGAGATCGCCGACGAGGCCGAGGCCGACACGCGCGGCATTCTCGAGGCGACCTTCCGCCTGCCGGATGGCACGCTGCTCGCGGGTTACGCCGTGCACTTTCCGGCGCCTTACCACCCGACGGCCATGCGGGCGGCCGCGTATGACAAGCTGAACGCCCTGCTGGCCGCGCTGCCGGACGAGCGTCCGGCGTTCGCGGCCGGCGATTTCAACACGACGTCCGCGGAAGACCGGGAGCAGTCGATGCTCCAGCGCTTCGTCCGCCCGCACTGGACGGTCGTGCACGAGACCGGCTGCGCCGGCTGCAAGGGCACGAGCTACTACCCGCCGACCGGCGAATGGTCGTTCCTCGACATGCTGCTGTGGGCGCCCTCACGTGGTGCGCAAACAACATGGCGCCTGGTCGCGAATTCCGTTGCGATTGCGAACGCCACCCCGGCCCAGGTCACCCCCGAGGGAGTGCCCGCGCGCTTCGCGCTGCCGGAGGGTAGCGGCCTCTCCGATCACTGGCCGCTGGTTGCCACGATCGAATCAAAATAGAAACAAGGCATTGCAACCTTATACTGATTTCCTTTCGACGGCGTCCGTCGCACGGCCCGAAAATTCTTGCCAGGACCGCCCGCAATCCCGCTACAGCCTTTAATTGCATGCGCTTTCTGGCTGCGCTAGATTCACCGCCAAGTCAGCGGAGCGAACCCGTTTGGGGCGGAGCACTCTGGGTAATTTTTCTCGGCGGAAAGAATACTGTCACCTCGTCGTGGCAGGCTTTCGCGCTTTCCAACTGTTGGGGATCAACATGAAAAACACGATGGTCATGGCTCGGCCAGGGCACAACGTCCTGCGTGCCACATTCGCCGGCATGCTGCTCGCGGCACTCGTTGTGCTGGCACCTGTTGCGGGATTCGCACAGGAAACGGCGTCCTCGATCCGCGGCAACGTCGTCAACGCCGACGGCTCGCCGGTCGCCGGCGCCACGGTGGTGGTCATCGACCAGCGTACCTCCGTCGCCCGCACCTATACGACCAACGACAGCGGCACCTTCTTCGCCAGCAACCTGCCCGTCGGCGGCCCATACCTCGTGACCGTGGCCGGCCAGAAATCGGTGGAAGTTCCGTCGATCGCGCTCGGCGACATGTTCAACCTGACCGTCGAGATCGACCCGGGCGCGGACGTCGACGAGATCGTGGTCGTCGGCGATGCGCTGCAGAGCGTGGAGGTCGCCGTCGGTCCGGCCGCGACGTTCAACAATTACGATATGCAGACGTCGATTGCGTTCAATCGCGATATTGTCGACGTGTACAGCCTCGACCCGCGGCTCAACATCGACATGGATGGCGACGGTCTCGAGGTCAACTGCGCCGGCAAGCATCCGCGCTTCAACAGCGTGACGCTCGACGGCGTCAGCCAGAATGACCGCTTCGGCCTGAACTCGAACGGGTACTCGACGGCCGTCGGCATGCCGTTCCCGTACGACGCCATCGAGCAGGTTTCCGTGGAGCTCGCGCCATTCGACGTTACCTACGGCGGGTTCTCGGCCTGCAACATCAACGCGGTCACCAAGTCGGGCACCAACGAGTGGCACGGCAGCGCCTTCTACGAGTACACCAGCGACAACTACCGCGGCGACAAGATCAAGACGGAGGGCGAAGTCCTGGACGTGAGCGGCCCGGCCTACGAGGAGACGACCCTCGGCTTCTCGATCGGCGGCCCGATCATCAAGGACAAGCTGTTCATCTTCGCGGCCTACGAGGAATCGGAGGAGCCGCGCTTCCTGGCACAAGGGTTTGCCGGATCGGGCGCCGCCACCGAGGTGTCCTGGCTCAGCGAGTCCGATTTCAACCGCATCGTCGACATTGCCAACAATCTCTACGGCTACGACCCGGGCGGCATGCCGAGCGACGGCGCGCAGGAAGTCGAGAAATACATGGCGCGCGTCGACTGGAACATCAACGACAATCACAACCTCGCCGTCATCTACAACTACTTCGACGGCTTCCAGGATCGCGCGTCCGATGCCAGCTCGAGCGAATTCGAGTTCGCGAACCACTTCTACGTAAAGGGCGCGGAATCGGAAACGACCACCCTGAAGCTGTACTCGCAATGGACGGACGCGTTCTCGACCGAGGTCTTCTACAGCACGAACGAGATGAACGACTCGCAGGTGACGGTCGGTCCGCCGGACTTCGGCGATTTCCAGATCGGCATCGGCTTCGATAACACGGTTTACCTCGGCGCGGACGACTCCCGGCAGACGAACGCGCTGAATACCGATTCCAAGTTCCTCAAGCTCACCGGCCAGTTCCTGACGGGCGACCACGTGATCACGATGGGCTACGAGCGTGAGGAGCTCACCATCTTCAACGCCTTCGTGCAGCACTCCCGCGGCGGTGAATGGGACTTTTTCGACGACTCGGGCACCAACCCGGCGTTCTGCGATGCCCTGACCGCGCAAGAGCGCTATGACGATCCGGCGTGCGCGCTGTCCGGCATCGACCGCTTCGAGCTCGGCCGCCCGAGCCGGGTGTACTACGGCAGCGGCGGCGGTACCAACGACCCCAACGATGCCGCCGCGCTGTTCAGCAATACCCTGCACAGCTTCTACGTGCAGGACGAGTGGCTGTGGAGCGAGTACGACCTGACCATCGTCGCCGGCGTGCGCTACGACGTCTTCGCGAGCGATGACAATCCGAACTTCAACCAGACCTTCACCGCCGCGAACGGCATCCGCAACGACGCCAACATCGACGGGCTGAGCCTCCTGATGCCGCGACTCGGCTTCACCTGGGGCATCAACGATGCCCTGCGGCTGCGGGGCGGCGTCGGGTTGTACTCGGGCGGTAATCCGAACGTCTGGATTTCCAACGCCTGGAGCAACGACGGCCTGACGAACGTGCAGCTCCTGCTTCCGAACTTCGACGGCGCCCTGTCGGTATTCGATGGCACGCTCGAGCTGACGGGGGACCGCCCCGGCTTCGACGTGCCGCAGACCCTGGTCGACCAGGTCGCGGCCGTCACGCCCGCCAACGCGGTGAACGAGAACCTGGTGCTGATCGATCCGGGCTACAAGCAACCGCGCGAGTGGAAGATTGCCCTGGGCGCAACCTGGGAGCTGCCGTGGTACGACATCGTTGCCGACGTCGACTACCTGTACACGCAGACGAAGGAATCGGCTTACTACGTGGACCTCTCCCAGGAAGTCGTCGGCGAGACGATCATCGGGCAGCCCATCTACGACTACGTGAACGGCGAAAACAACTTCATGCTCACGAATTCCAGCGAAGATGCCTCCTCGGAGGTGTTCTCGGTCGCTCTCCGCAAGGACTTCGACTGGGGCCTGGATCTGATGTTCGGCTACGCCTACACGGACGCCGAGGACGTGAGCCCGATGACCTCGTCGGTCGCCGCGTCGAACTTCGACAACCTGGCGCTCAACGACATCAACGACCCGGCGGCCGGCACCTCGAACTACGTGGTGCCGCAGCGGTTCACGTTGCGGGCGAGCTACGGCAACGCCTTCTTCGGCGACAACATGACGCGCGTGACGATGTATGCGTTCAACGCGCAGGGGCAGCCGCAGAGCTACGTCATGGGCTCCGACGATCTCGAGGGCGCAGGCGGCTTCGGCCGGCACCTGCTCTACGTGCCCACCGGAACGTCGGATCCGAACGTGGTCTTCGGCCCCGAGTTCGACACGGCCGGGTTCTTCGACTGGGTTGCGCGCGAAGGCCTGAGCCCGGGGCTGCAAGCCCGGAATGCCCAGCACGCCAAGTGGAGCAGCCGGGTCGACCTGCGCATCGACCAGGAGCTGCCGACCTTTATCGGCGACTCCAAGGCGCGCCTGTTCTTCAAGCTTTACAACCTCGGCAACCTGCTCAACGAGGAGTGGGGGCACGTCAACGACGCCCAGTTCTTCTCGGTGCAGGTCGTCGATTCGTCGGTGGACCCGGTCACCGGGCAGTACATCTTCGAGGAGTTCAGCGAAGATACGGTCAATGACCTGATCGAGGTGCAGTCCGTCTGGGAAGCGAGGCTCGGCATCGAGTTCAATTTCTAACGGGGATAACGGGTAACAACAATAAGAAATGGGGGCGGCCGGTTCATCCGGCCGTCCTTTTTTTTGCACCCGCCGAATCGTGATACTCTTTTTTGTCAGTCCCGTACGGCACATGCTTATGAGACAACGAATCGCTTTCCTCCTCGCCGCACTGGTCGCCGTTACACTTGGGGGCTGCGCGGTGCAGCCGCCCGCCGGAGCAGAGGAAACCGACCTCGGCATCCTCTGGGTACGCGACGCTGCCGAGTATCACGCGCTGGCACTACAGGCTTACAACGCGGCCGCCGAGGACCTCCCGCGCATGCTGCAGGATCGCTCCTGGAGCGCCCTGCCCGGCCAGCACGGGGCCGAGAACCTGCCGCCTGCGATCATTTTCGACGTCGACGAAACACTGGTCAGCAACGTGCAGTTCCAGGAGGAATACGAACCGCCGTTCACAAACCAGAAGCTCGACGACTGGAACGCAGCCAACGAAGCGCGGCCGGTCCCGGGCGCGGCGGCATTCGTGCAATACGCGATCGATTCCGGCGTGGAAGTCTTTTTCGTCACCAACCGGCCATGCCAGGCGAAGCCGGGCATGACGAAGTTCTGCCCGCAGCAGGACACGACGATCCACGACCTGATCGAGACCGGCATACCGGCGAACGCCGACCGGGTCATGATGGCCGCGGAAGAAGCCGATTGGACGCGCGAGAAGCAGGTGCGCTGGAAGCTCATTGCGCAGGACTATCGCGTCATCATGCTGTTTGGTGACGATCTCGGCGATTTCCTGCCTTGCGTGCGCGGTAAACCCGTGCCGCCCTGTACGGAACCGGCGACGCGGGCGTTGCGCAAGGCGACCACCGATGCGCACAAGCGCTACTGGGGGGAAGGGTGGTACGTCATTCCGAACCCGATGCACGGGTCGTGGACCGGGGTGGAATGAGCCGCTCGCCGGAGTGCCGTCCGCGAAAGTGAAGACGGACGATGACAAGCTGCTGGAGGCGGCGACCAACGCGCGCCGGAACGCCTATGCGCCGTATTCGAACTACCGGGTCGGCGCGGCGCTGCTCGATGAGACCGGGCAGTTGCACACGGGCTGCAACGTCGAGAACGCGGCGTTCCCGGAAGGAACCTGCGCCGAAGCCAACGCCATTGCCGCCATGATCGCGGCCGGCGGCCGCCGCATCACCGCCATCGCCGTTGCCGGCGGTCGGGACGCCCTCGAGCCCTGCACGCCCTGCGGCGGCTGCCGCCAGAAGATAGCGGAGTTTGCCGATCCGGCTACGCGCATCGTTCTCCTGGACGCGGCCGGGAGCAAGCGAACCTGCAGTATCGACGAGCTGCTGCCCGCGTCCTTCCGCCTGCGCTGAGATGGGTGCCGCAAACGATTGTGCAGTTGCGTGCCGGTGCTCCGTGACGGGCCGCCCGGCAGGCGGGCGTCAACGGCCGGTTATGGAGCCGGGATCCGGTTCTGTCGGTACGACACTGCGGTAGATGACCGGGCGTCCCGAGGGCTTTTTCCGCCCGGTCCGGCAAGCCTTGCTGTAGCGCTCGGCGCCGCGTGCCGCTACCTCCTTCGAGCTCGCATGCACCATGGCGAGCGGCGTGTCCCGGTCTACCCAGGTACCGATCGGGGCCACATCGCTGAAGCCCACCGCGAGATCCAGCCGGTCGTCCTGGCGGCGGCGCCCGCCGCCCATCTCGACGACGGCATTGCCGATCTCGAACGCCTCCACCTCGACGAGAAAGCCGTCTTCCACCGGGTACACCGGTTCGACAACCGGCGCCTTCGGCAGGTGCTGCTCGTAGTTTTCGACGATGTCCGCCGGCCCGCCGAGCGCCGCAACCATGCGCCCGAAGGCTTCGGCGGCGCGGCCGGAGGTCACGGCGTCGTCGGCGCGCTTGCGCGCGGCGTCGCGCCCGGGCTCGAGGTCGGTCATGAGGAACATTTCCGCGCATAGCTGCATCACGACCTCATCGAGGCGCTCCTCGCGTTCCTCGTTCCGCAGGTAACGCATGGCTTCGGCGATCTCCAGCGCGTTGCCGGCCGAGTGCCCGAGCACCTGGTTCATGTCGGTCACGAGCGCGCGCGTGCGCAGGCCGATCGACTCGGCCGTGTTGACGATCGCGTTGCCGAGGTTTTCCGCGTGCTCCACCGTGGTCATGAACGCGCCGCTCCCCGCCTTGATATCGAGTACCAGCGCGTCGAGGCCGGCGGCGAACTTCTTCGATACGATGGACGCCGTGATCAACGGCACGGACTCGACCGTGCCGGTCACGTCTCGGATCGCATAGAGGCGGCCGTCCGCCGGCGCGAGTTGCGAGGTCTGCCCGATGATGGCGCAGCCCGTGTCCTTCACGACCTTCCTGAAGAGCTCGAAATCCGGCAACGCGTTGTAACCGGGGATGCTGCCGATCTTGTCGAGCGTGCCGCCGGTGTGACCCAGGCCACGGCCGGAGATCATCGGCACGAAGCAGCCGCACGCTGCGGCAATGGGTGCCAGTACGAAGCTCACCTTGTCGCCGACGCCGCCGGTCGAATGCTTGTCGACGACCGGACCGGGAAGGTCGAGCCCGGACCAGTCGAGCACCGTCCCGCTGTGCGCCATACCTGTCGTCAGCCGGCTTACCTCGGCGAGCGTCATGGAGTTGATCACGATCGCCATGGCCAACGCCGATACCTGCTCGGCAGGCAGGCTGCCGTCGGTAAGCCCCTCGACGAAGAAGTCGATCTCTTCCGGCGACAGCTCGCGCCCGTCGCGCTTCTTGCGAATGATTTCGGTGAACAGCATGGCGTTCCTCGTCAGGGCTGCGGAGCACGGCGGGAGTAATGGGAGGCCACCAAGGGAAATATACGCGGCTACCGCCCCGTCAAGCCAGCCATGGGGGTCGGACCACCGCAACTAACTGAGAGATGAGGAAAAGAGAGAGAAAATGGGCCAAATCCGGGGCTTAATTCGCGGTTTTCAACGCGGATTTCGACGTTTCAGGTCCGACGTTAATCGCCCCGTTTTGCCGGCAGAATGGGCGATTAAGGCCTGATTACCGGCCCTTTTCAGCCTGTTATCATTTGTTCAACAACAATTTACGAAGGTCCGACCCCGATGAGATTTGCGTTCGTTGCTTTGCTGCTGTTGCTTTCGGCTTGTGCGCCGCCGGCGGATGCCGATGACCAGGCGATTGATCTCGTCGTCGAGGGGCGGTACGTCCTGACGATGGACGAGAACATGACGGTGGTAGCCGACGGGGCGGTGGCGGTCGACGACGGTGTCATCCTGGCGGTCGGGACGGCTGACGAGGTCAACGCAACGTATACGGCGGCGGAGCGCCTCGAGGGCGCGAACCGCATCGTCATGCCGGGGCTGATCAACGGGCATTCGCACGCGGCCATGACATTGCTGCGCGGAGTCGCCGACGACCTCGAGCTGATGACGTGGCTGAACGACTACATCTTCCCGGCCGAGGTCGAGTTCGTCGACGCAGAGTTCGTGCGCATTGGAACCGAGCTCGCCTGCTGGGAGATGATCCGCGGCGGCACCACGACCTTCGTCGACATGTATTACCACCCGGACGTCATCGCGCAGGTGGTCGACGACTGCGGCATGCGCGCCTACGTGTCGGCGACCGTAATCGGCCAACGCAGCCCCGATGCCGAAGGCGCCGCGGACTCCATCGAGAAGGGACTCGCGTTCATTGCGCGCTGGCAGGGCAAGAACAGCCGCATCACCCCTGTCTTCGGCCCACATGCCAACTACACGCTGAACGAGGAGCAGTTACGCGCCACGCGTGAAGCCGCGACCGAAGCCGGCGTGCCGATCAGCATCCACCTCTCGGAGTCGCCCTTCGAGGTCAGCTATTCGAAAGAGCACTACGGCACGACGTCGATCGAGTTCTTCGACTCCATCGGCTTCTTCGACGGCACCAAGACCATCGGCGCCCACGTCGTCTGGCCCACCGAGCACGAGATCGAAATCCTCGCCGAACGGCACGTCGGCGTCATCCACAATCCCACCTCCAACATGAAGATTGCATCCGGCATTTCGCCGGTGACGGCCATGCTGCGCGCCGGCGTGCAGGTCGGGCTCGGCACCGACGGTGCGGCCAGCAACAACGACCTCGACATGTGGGAGGAAATGCGGCTGGCGGCCTTCCTGCAGAAAGTCGATCGCATGGAGCCGACCGTGCTGCCGGCCAGCACGGTGCTCAGGATGGCGACCAGCGGCGGCGCCGAAGCCATCGGCCTCGACGACGAGGTCGGCACCCTTGCCCCGGGCATGCGCGCCGACCTGATCCAGGTGTCCTTCGACGACGTGCACTTCGTCCCGACCTACGACGTGATCTCGCACCTGGTGTACGTGGCCGACGAGCAGGACGTCGCCTCGACGGTCGTCGACGGCAAGGTCCTCATGCGCAACGGCGAAATCCTGACGATCGACACCCAGCGCGTCCGGCGCGAGGCGAATGCGCTCGCGGCGAAGATCCAGTCCGCCCTGGCGGAGCGCAACCGATAGCGAGCTCTCGGTTTGCCCCGACCGGGGAATAGACAGCCGTACGGTGGCGGAGGAAGATAGGCGCAACACGAAGAACAAGCAGGGGGACGCGCGATGGTTTCGAAGCGGCAAGCCAGGAAGAATCTCGTCAAGCTGCAGTCCGGCCTCGTCTATCGCGGCGAAGTGACCGGCGTTCGCCAGACCTACTACGTCTTCGAAGCCGAGGGCGCATTCTTCGTGCTGTCGTTCGCACGGGCGGAATCGAAGCCCGGCGCCGGCTACTTCAACATGGTGGACGCCAAGGCCGTCGACTACGTACGCCAGCGCTTCGCCGGCGAACGCCACGTCACGGCCAAGGACGTCG
>CBFGSB010000087.1:0-12175 GCA_965651325.1 uncultured Chromatiales bacterium
CGTCCGGTGCCCCGTCCCGCAAATCGGCGGCGAGCAGAGTGGCATATTCGCGGGATGGGAGGCTGCAGCGGGTAGCACCCGCGGGGGGTTGTAGCTTATGATGCGCGCTCTGATCGACAGGGTGCCCAGAAGAGACCTCGCCTCGCGCGGGGCGCCGAAGGCGCAACTCGCCCGGAAACGCTCAGGCACACGGACTGCGTATCCTGATCAGCTCTGGAGAGAGGCCGGAACCGGCCCACCGAAGGGGAATGCGGCGAACAGCCGCGTGATCTCTCAGGTAATTCGGACAGAGGGGCGGCCGGACGTTGACTGTCAAGCAGCAGCACGCCGGCCGCCCCTTTTTTTTTGTTGCAACGTGGCGGATCTTTGTTCGAGGGCAACATCCAGTGGGACTGAAGACACCTCTCCATGCAAGCCACGTGGCCGCGGGCGCGCGGATTGTCGACTTCGGCGGCTGGGACATGCCGCTGCACTACGGCTCGCAGATCGAGGAGCACCACGCGGTACGCAAAGGTGCCGGCATCTTCGACGTGTCGCACATGACGGTCGTCGACATAACAGGCGAGGGCGCTCGCGATTTCCTGCGCCGGCTGCTCGCGAACGACGTCGCTAAACTCGCGGAGCCCGGCAAGGCGCTGTATAGCTGCATGCTGAACGAGGCGGGCGGCGTGATCGACGACCTGATCGTCTATTTGCTCGCGCCGGCGGCCTACAGGATGGTGACCAACGCCTCCACCCGCGACAAGGACCTGGCATGGATCGCCGGGCACGCCGCTGCCTTTGCCGTCGACGTGCGGGAGCGCGACGACCTCGCGCTTATCGCGGTGCAGGGCCCCGCCGCGCGCGAGCTCGCGGCCGGAGTCATGGCGCGGGGCGACGATGCCATGCGCGACGCCGCGCTGGCGCTGAAACCTTTTTCGGCCGTGGATATCGGCGGCTGGTTCGTTGCGCGCACCGGGTACACCGGAGAGGACGGTTTCGAGATTGTGCTGCCGGCAGCCGACGCGCCGGAGCTCTGGCGGCAGCTACTGGCAGCCGGTGCCACGGCATGCGGCCTCGGCGCCCGCGACACGCTGCGCCTCGAAGCGGGCATGAACCTCTACGGTTCGGACATGGACGAGACGACCTCACCGCTCGAATCGGGGCTCGGGTGGACGATCGCCTGGGAGCCGCGGGACCGGGACTTCCTCGGGCGCGACGCGGCCGAGCAGGTGCGCGCTGATCCCTCCAGGCGGCAATTTGCCGGGCTGTTGCTGGAGGGTCGCGGCGTGCTGCGCAATCACCAGCGCGTGGTGGTCGACGATCTGCCCGACGGCGAGATCACGAGCGGCGGCTTCTCACCGACGATTGGCCGCTCGATTGCCCTCGCGCGCCTGCCCGCCGGTGACTTCACGCATGCGCAGGTGGACGTGCGCGGCAAACTGTTGGACGCGCGCGTCGTCAAGCCGCCGTTCGTGCGCAAAGGCAAGGTCTGTGGAACATCTTTCAAGGGGAGTTAAACCATGAGCGAATTGCCAGGCGATCTGCAGTACACGAGCGAGCACGAGTGGCTGCGCCAGGAGGAGGACGGCAGCATCACCGTCGGGATCACGGACTACGCGCAGGCGGCGCTCGGTGACCTGGTCTACATCGAGCTGCCGGAAGCCGGCGCGGAGGTGGACGAAGGCGGCGAGATGGCGGTCGTCGAGTCCGTCAAGGCCGCGTCCGACGTTTACGCGCCGGTCTCCGGTACCGTCCTCGAGGTGAATGCCGCCCTTGCCGACGATCCGGAGAAAATCAACTCCGACCCGTACGGCGACGGCTGGATCGTGCGCCTGCAGCCCTCCGGCGATCAGGCGGCCGACACCATGGATCCGGCGGCCTACCAGGAATTCATCGACCAGCTCGAGGCCTGACGTGCCTTTCATACCGCATACGGACGACGACGTCGCCGAGATGCTCGCCACTATCGGCGTGCAGGATATCGACACGCTGTTCGACGAGATCCCGAAGGACCTGCTCGTCGAGAGCCTGGATGGCATCCCGGAGGCAATGAACGAGATGCAGATCGCGCGCCTGATGCGCGCGCGTGCCGCCCAGGATAGCGGCGCGTTGTGCTTCATCGGCGCGGGCGCCTACGAGCATCACATCCCGGCAGTGGTCTGGGACATCGTGACGCGCGGCGAATTCTACAGCGCCTACACGCCCTACCAGGCGGAAGCCAGCCAGGGCACGCTGCAGACCATCTACGAGTACCAGTCGATGATCACGGCGCTGACGAAACTCGACGTCAGCAACGCGTCGCTGTACGACGGTGCATCCGCGCTGGCGGAAGCGGCGCTGATGGCGGTGCGCGCGAATCGTTCATCCAAATCGACCCGGCTCCTGCTCGCGCCCGGCGTCAACCGCCGCTACGAGCAGGTTGCAAGAGCGATCGCCGGGAACCAGGGCCTGGTCTTCGAACGGCTCGCACACGATCCGAAGCGCGGTGTTGCTGACCTGGCGCAACTCGACGATGGCGGCGAGCCGCCGGTTGCGGTCGCCATCCAGCAGCCCACGTTTCCCGGCACGCTCGAGGACGTCGACCGCCTGACGGACTGGGCGCACAGCCGCGGAGCGATGGTAATCGCGGTCGTCAACCCGACGTCGCTCGCAATCCTGAAGCCGCCGGGTGCGTGGGGCGAGGCCGGTGCCGACATCGCCTGCGGCGAAGGCCAGCCGCTCGGGATCCCGCTGTCCTCGGGCGGCCCGTACTTCGGGTTCATGGCGGCGCAGCAGCAGCACGTGCGCCAGATGCCGGGCCGCATCGTCGGCCGCACGACGGACCTCGACGGCGCGTGGGGCTATACACTGACGCTGCAGGCGCGGGAACAACACATCCGGCGTTCGAAAGCGACGTCGAACATCTGCACCAACCAGGGGCTGATGGTGTCGGCGGCGACCATTTACATGTCGCTGCTCGGCTACGACGGCCTGCGCGCGGTCGCCGCGGAATCGGTCGCGCGCACGCGCGAGCTTTGCTCCATGCTGACGGCGATCGACGGCGTCGAGCCGCTGTTCGACGGGCCGTGCTTTCACGAGGTTGCGCTCCAGCTCGATCGTCCGGTTGCGCCGGTGCTCGCCGCCCTGGCGGAGCGCGGCATCCTGGGCGGGCTCGATGTCTCCGGCGAATATCCCGGCCACAATGCGCTGCTGGTCTGCGCCACGGAGACCAAGACGACCGCCGACCTCGAAGCCTATGCCGGTGCGCTGGCAGAGATCATGAAGAAGGAAGCAGCATGACGGACCCGATCGCGAAAATGCGCGAGCCGCTGATTTTCGAAAAATCGCGCGCTGGCCGCCGGGCGACGGCGCAGGCGCCGGCAGGGGAGGCGGACATCGGCATCCCGGAGCAGTTCCGGCGCGCGGACCGGCCGCTGCTGCCCGAGGTTTCGGAATTGCAGGTCGTGCGGCATTTCACGCGCCTGTCGCAGATGAACTTCTCCATCGACACGCATTTCTACCCGCTCGGCTCCTGCACCATGAAATACAACCCGCGCGCCTGCAACCAGCTCGCGATGCTGCCGGGTTTCCTGAACCGCCACCCGCTTGGTCCCGTGGAGCACGGCCAGGGTTTTCTCGCCTGCATGTTCGAGCTGCAGGAGATGCTGAAAGCGGTAACCGGCATGCGCGCCGTGTCGCTGACCCCTATGGCCGGGGCGCAAGGCGAGCTTGCCGGCGTGGCGATGATCCGCGCCTATCACGTGGCCCGCGGGGACGAGCACCGCAACGAGATCATCGTGCCCGACGCGGCGCACGGCACCAATCCGGCAACCGCGACGATGTGCGGGTGCGTGGTGCGCGAGCTGGCGACCCGTGACGACGGCGACGTCGACGTCGAAGCGCTCAAGGCCGCCGTCGGCCCGAACACGGCCGGTATCATGCTGACCAATCCGTCGACGCTCGGTGTCTTCGAGCGCAACATCAAGGACATCGCGAAGATCGTGCACGATGCCGGTGGGCTCCTGTACTACGACGGCGCCAACCTCAACGCGATCCTGGGCAAGGTACGGCCGGCCGACATGGACTTCGACGTCATCCACATGAATCTCCACAAGACGTTCTCGACGCCACACGGCGGCGGCGGGCCGGGCTCGGGCGCCGTGGGCGTCGGCAAGCGCCTGCAGCCGTTCATGCCGGTGCCCGTCGTGGCGAAGGAGGAGCAGGATGGTGCGGCGCGCTACCGCTGGCTGACAGAAGACGACCTGCCGCAGAGCATCGGCCGGCTTTCCGGCTTCATGGGAAATGCCGGCGTGTTGCTGCGCGCTTACGTGTACATGCGCATGCTCGGGCACGACGGCATGCGGCGGGTCGCGGAGTTCGCCACGCTGAACGCGAATTACCTGATGGCCCGGCTGGCGAAAGAAGGATTCACGCTGGCGTTTCCAGAGCGTCGTGCAAGCCACGAGTTCATCATCACGCTGAGACGTGAGGCGAAGACGATGAACGTGACCGCGATGGATTTCGCGAAGGCGTTGCTCGACCACGGCTTCCACGCGCCAACCACGTATTTCCCGCTGCTGGTGCCCGAGTGCCTGCTGATCGAGCCGACGGAGACGGAAACGCGCGAGATCCTGGACCGCTTCGTCGACGCCATGGTGGCAATCGCCGAGCAGGCCAGGTCCGACGCCGAACGCCTGAAGGGAGCACCCTATACCATGCCGGTGCGTCGCCTCGACGACGTCAAGGCCGCCCGCAACCTCGATCTCGCCTACAAGAAGCCCGCGTAGCCGCGCGGAGCCGGATGGGGATCCCCTGCAAATCTGCGATCCCCATCCGCGACCCGCTCCCGCAGCTTCGGCAATAATGCGTCCCGCAGGGGAACCGCCAGCGCAGCGTCCAGTCCAGAGAAGGGCGGCTAGCTGCGGCCGCGCACAACTCACATAATCGATCCCAAAGGACAACATGCTCCCGAGAATTGCCCTGTCACTGATCCTGGTGTGCCTCGCCGCGTCCCCGCTGGCCGCCGAAGAGCCGGCGTGGATGGGAACGCTCGAGCGCATCTCGACCGGCGTGGTCTCGATCCGCGTCGACGCCACGCGCTCGTTCGACACGGAATGGAACGCGTCCAGCCAGGCCACGGGCTTCGTCGTCGACGCGGAAAAAGGCCTCATCCTCACCAACCGCCACGTGGTCACCCCCGGGCCGGTGGTCGCCGAGGCAATCTTCCTCAACAACGAAGAGGTGAAGCTGACCCCGATTTATCGCGATCCGGTGCACGATTTCGGCTTTTTCAGTTACGACCCGGGCGACCTGCAATACATCGAGCCCGCGGAATTGCCGCTGGTGCCGGGAGCCGCCGTGGTCGGGCGCGAGATCCGCGTCGTCGGCAACGATGCGGGAGAAAAACTCTCCATTCTCGCCGGTACGCTGGCACGGCTGGACCGCGCGGCGCCGAATTACGGGCTCGGCGAGTACAACGACTTCAACACCTTCTACCTGCAGGCGGCCTCCGGCACGTCCGGCGGTTCGTCCGGCTCACCGGTCATCGACATCGCCGGCAACGTGGTGGCGCTGAACGCCGGCGCGAACGGCCCGGCGGCTACCAGTTTCTTCCTGCCGCTCGATCGTGTGGCGCGGGTGCTGAAGCTGCTGCAGGAGGAGCAGCCCGTGCCCCGCGGCACGCTGCAGACCATTTTCGCGCACAAGCCGTATGACGAGCTGCGCCGGCTGGGCCTGGCGCCTGAGACCGAGGCACGCGTGCGCGAACTTAACGGCGATGAGACGGGCATGTTGGCCGTGCAGGAAGTGGTGCCCCGGTCGCCTGCCGACGGCAGCATACAACCGGGCGACATCCTGCTGCGAGTCAACGGCAAATCGATCACCGAGTTCGTGCCTCTCGCGGAGATCCTCGACAGTCACGTCGGCGAGGTCGTTACGGTCGAGCTGGAGCGCGGCGGTCGCCGGGTCACCGTCGACGTGCCGGTGACCGACCTGCATGCGATCACCCCCGATGCGTACCTGGAATTCGGAGGCGGCGTCGTCAACGATTTGTCATTCCAGCAGTCGCGCCACTACAACCGGCCGATCAGCGGCGTGTACGTGGCCGATCCGGGTTACATGCTGTCACGGGCCGGCATCCCGCGGGATGCGGTGATCATCGAGGCGAACGGCGAGGAAATCGACGACATCGGCGATCTCGAAGGCGTGCTGTCGAAGCTCGCCGACGGGGACCGCGCGACGCTGCGCTATCTCGTGATGGAAGACCCGCGCAACAGCATCGTGCGCTCGGTGCAGATGGATCGCACGTGGTTCCCGGCGCGCCATTGCGTGCGCAACGACGAAACCGGCACGTGGCCGTGCACGCCGATGGAGCAGGGTCCACACAAAGCAGAGCCGGAAGCCGGCAGCACGAAGTTCCCGTCGTTCAGCGATCCGCGCCTCGATACGATCGCGCCGTCGTTGGTGATGGTGAACTTCGACCTGCCGTATGCCGTCTCGGGCGTCTCCGACCGCCACTATTACGGCACCGGGCTGGTGGTCGACACATCGCTGGGCTACGTCCTGGTGGACCGCAACACGGTGCCCGTTGCCATGGGCGACGTGCGCATCACCTTCGCGGGGTCGCTGCAGGTCCCGGGAAAGGTCGAGTACATACACCCGCTGCACAACCTGGCGATCGTCTCGTACGATCCGGCGCTCATCGGCGATACGCCGGTGCAGGAGGCGGAGTTCGCGGTGAAGCAAGTCGTGCCGGGCGAGCGGGTCTGGGTGGTCGGGCTCAAGAGCGATCACCAGGTCGCGCACCAGGCCAGCATCGTCGCGTCGATCGACCCGCTGAGCCTGCCGCTGTCCCGCACGCTGCGCTTCCGCGACGCCAACATCGAGGTGATCTCGCTGGTGAATGAGCCGATCAGCCCGGACGGCGTCCTGGTCGACGAGCAGGGCCGCGTCACGGCGACCTGGTCGAGCTTTGCCTACCAGACCAGCGACGATGCCGGACAGGTGAGCTTCGGCATCGGCAGCGAGCTCGTCAGCCAGTTCGTGGAGACGGCCCGTGCGGGTGATCCCGTCTATTCGTTCGAGGCCGAGTTCGACTACACGCCGCTGTTCGAAGCGAGGAAGCTCGGGCTGGACGACCGGTGGCTGGAGAAGCTCGAGCAGCACAATCCGCGAGCCCGGCGCGTCCTGCGCATCAGCCGCACCGTCGCCGGCTCGGCGGCCGCGGAGGCGCTGCAGAGCGGCGATATCCTGCTGGCGATCGACGGCCAGGAAGTCAGCAGCTACCGCGAGCTGGAGCGCGCCGTACAGAAGCTGCAAGTCGTGGCAACGATCTGGCGCAACGGGAAAGCGCAGGAGATCGAAATTGACGTGGCGGCGCTGGACGGGACGGGCATCGAGCGGGCCGTCTCCTGGGCCGGCGCCCTGCTGCAGGCGCCACACCGCGCGATGGCGGTGCAACGCGGCATCGATCCGAACGGCGTTTACGTCGCCTATTTCAGCTACGGCTCGCCCGCCACCCGCTATGGCCTGTACGCCGGGCGGCGCATCGTCGCCGTCGACGGCCGCGAAACGGAAGACCTGCAGGCGTTCATCGAGGCCGTGAGCGGCAAGGACGACCGGGAGTCGCTGCGCCTGAAGACCATTACCTGGAACGGCGCGGTCGAGGTCATCACCCTGAAGCTCGACAAGCAGTACTGGCCCGCCTACGAGATCAGGCGCACGAATGACGGTTGGCGGCGTGTCGACATCGGCTGAGCGCCGGGGATTGCGCAGCGCGGTAGCGGTGCTTCTCGCGGTGCTGTGCGCGACGGCCGCTGCCGATACGCTGTACAAGTACCAGGGACCGGATGGCGAGTGGATCTTTTCGGATCGGCCGCCCGCAGGGGACCAGGCCGTGGAAACCCGGGAGCTGGCGTCCGCGGAACACCCGGAAGTCACCGTCTCGCACGGCATCATCGACGGCAGGCTGCAGCTCACGGGCAGCAACGGCTATCACGCGCCGGTCGAACTGGTGCTCGGCATCGAGTCGATGACCAACGCGGTGCCGCCCGGGCCGGAACAGCCGCTGCGCTTCGTCTTGCCGGCGCGCGGGCAGGCCGACCTGTTCGCGCTGCAGCCGAGCGGGCCGGCGGTGCAGCCGGCGATGAGTTACCGCTATACCTGGGTCATGGGCGATCCCCTGAGCGAGCACCGGCCGGAGCAGCCGTACCGGGTGCCGTTCGCAGTGGCCACGGGATTCCCGGTGTCCCAGGCGTTTCCGGACGCCATCACGCATTCGACGCCGGACAGCCGCTATGCGGTCGACATCACGGTGCCGATCGGCACCGGCATCTATGCGGCGCGTGGCGGCACGGTATTCGACGTCACCAGCACGAACTTCGAAGGCGGCACCGATCCCAAAAACGCCGCGGCCGCCAACCTCGTGTACATCCTGCACGACGACGGCACGTACGCGGTGTACGCCCACCTGAACTGGAACTCCATCCGGGTGCGGCCCGGCGACGTGGTAAGCCGCGGCCAATACATCGCCGATTCCGGCAACACCGGCTTCTCGAGCGGCCCGCACCTGCATTTCGCGGTTTTGCGCAATCGCGGGATGGGCGTCGAGTCGCTGCCGTTCGTGTTCGAAGGCGCGAACGGCAGCGAGGTGACGCCGGAGACGGGCGTGAAGCTCGTGGCGTACTAACCGCTGGTTTTCATATCGAACGAGCCGAGCTCGCCGAGCAGCGCTTCCAGCGTCGTGACCGGGAGCGAGCAGGTGCTTCCTATGCAGCGGTACGCGACCGTCTGCCCGGCCCGCGCAGCCCGTTCCGCCAGGGCTCCGGGCAGGTCCGTGCAATCGGTGGGGATCGCCAGCACCAGCCGGCGCGGTGCGTAGCGCCTCGACAGGGCCGCCCGCCAGGGCGCGATCTCGCCGGGTTCGCCCCGGACGATCACGATCTCGGGAGGTTCCAGGTACTCCTCGAGCGCGGTCAGCAAGGTCACGTGCGCGTGCGGGAACTCCGACATCGCCTGCGCGGCGTAGCGGAGGGTGGCTTCGGCCGCTTCGAGGTAGCGTGCCTCGCCGAGCAGGAAGCCGAGGCGCTGCAGTGCCCGCGCGGCAATGCCGTTGCCGGCGGGCATCGACTCGTCGGACAGCGGCTTTGGCCGGTGGATCAGCGACTCGTGATCGTCGGCAGTGAAGTAAAAGCCGCCGCTGGCCGCATCGTAAAAGTGGGCGAGCAGCGTGTCGGCGAGGTCCACGGCCAGCTCGAGACGGTCGGTTCGCCAGTCCACCTGCAGCAGCTCGAGCAGGGCGTCCAGCAGGAACGCGTGGTCGTCCAGGTAAGCCGGAAACCGCGCCGAGCCGTCCTTGTAGCTTGCGAGCAGGCGGCCGTCTCGCAACAGGTGATCGCGCACGAAATCCGCCGCCTCGGAGGCAGCGGTAACGAGCGGCGGGCGCTCGAGTGCATTGCCGGCGATCGCTAGACCGCGGATTGCCAGGGCGTTCCAGGACGTGAGCTGCTTCTCGTCGCGGCCCGGCGGCACGCGTTGGCGGCGTACCTCCAGCAGCGGTCGCCGCGCTCGCTCCAGTAAGTCGGTCAGGGCCTGTTCCGTGATCCCGAGCGCCGCGGCGGTATCCGCCAGCGGCTCACGGGCGAGCAGGTGCCACCTGCCCTCGAAATTCGGCTCGCCGTCGAGGCCGAAGCGGCGGGCAAACGCGCGGTACTCCTCGGCCGGTAGCACCGCCTGCACGTCGTCGGGCGTCCAGACGTAATAGCGTCCTTCCTCACCTTCCGAATCGGCGTCACGGCTGGCATAGAAGCCGCCCTCCGGAGAGCGCATGTCCTGCAGCAGCCATTGTGCACAGTCGAGGGCGGCCTGGCGGAAAAGCGCCTCGCCGGTCGCGAGATGCGCTTCCGCGTACAGCGCGAGCAGCGGGCCGTTGTCGTAAAGCATCTTCTCGAAATGCGGGATGTGCCAGGAGCGGTCCACCGAATAGCGGTAGAAGCCGCCCCCGATATGATCCTGCAGTCCGCCCTCGGCCATGCGCCGCAGTGTCAGCGACACCATGCCCAGCGCCTCGCGATCCGGCTCGCCCCCGGAGGTGCTGGCCTGCCAGTGTCGCAGCAGCCGTTCGAGTCCGGACGGCTGCGGGAATTTCGGCGCGCCGCCGAAGCCGCCGAACTCGTGGTCGAACGTTCGCGCCATCTGGTTGCGCGCGTCGTCGAGAAGTTTGCGGGTGAGCAGGGAGGCGTCGCCGGCGGCTTTTGGCGAGAGGCGTTCCAGCACCTCATCGAGGCGCTGCCCTTGCTCGCGAACCGCGTCGCGGTGCTCATCGAAGTAATGGCGGACCTGCGCAATGAGCTGGCGAAAAGCCGGCATGCCGTAGCGCGGCTCGTCCGGAAAATAGGTGCCGCCGAAGAACGGGCGCCGGTCCTGCGGGTCGAGGAACATGGTGAGCGGCCAGCCGCCGGGACGCTGCGTCAGAAGCTGGTGCGCCGTCTGGTAGATCTTGTCGATATCCGGCCGCTCCTCCCGGTCGACCTTGACGTTGACGAACAGCCGGTTCATGAGCTCGGCCGTCTCGTCGTTCTCGAACGACTCGTGCGCCATCACGTGGCACCAGTGGCAGGCCGAATAGCCGATCGACAGCAGGATCGGCTTGTCCTCGCTGCGCGCGCGCCCCAGCGCTTCGTCGCCCCACGGGTACCAGTCGACGGGATTGTCGGCGTGCTGGCGCAGGTAGGGGCTGGTTTCGCCCGCGAGGCGGTTCGATTTCGACGTGTGCTCATGCATGTCGACTTCACTATAGCGCATCGTTCCAGGCGCCGTCGGGGGCCGCCGTTGATGTAGACTACCGCCCATGCTGCCTTACCCCGAGATCGACCCGGTCATCTTCGCCATCGGTCCGCTGAAGATTCGCTGGTACGGGCTGATGTACGTCATCGGGTTCGTGGTCGGCTGGTGGCTGGCTCGCAGGCGCGCCGAACGAAGCTATTCGCCCGTCAAGCCGCCGCAGGTTGACGACCTGGTGTTCTACGCGATGCTGGGCGTCATCGTCGGCGGACGGCTCGGCTATTGCCTGGTGTACGGCTGGGACAATCTCACGAGCGACCCCCTGTATATCTTCAGGATCACCGACGGCGGCATGTCGTTCCACGGTGGCCTCGTGGGTGTGCTCGCCGCGCTGTGGCTGTATGGCCGCCGTGTGAACAAAACCTTTTTCGAAATCACGGATTTCTTCGCGCCACTGGTCCCGCCGGGACTGTTCTTCGGGCGCATCGGCAACTTCATCAACAGCGAATTGTGGGGTAAGCCGACGGACGTGGCCTGGAGCTTCAACGTGGGTGGTATCGGTCGCCATCCGTCGCAGCTTTACGAGGCGTTCCTCGAGGGCCTCGTGCTATTCGTCATCCTGTGGGTGTACTCGTCGAAGCCGCGGCCGACCATGGCGGTTTCCGGGCTGTTCCTGCTCTGCTACGGCGCGTTCCGGTTCTTCATCGAATTCTACCGCCTGCCGGACGAGCACCTGGGTTACCTGGCGTTCGGTTGGGTGACCATGGGGCAGGTGCTGAGCACGCCCATGATTTTGGCCGGAGCGCTCTTGCTTGCGCTGGCCTATCGCCGGCCCGCGCGGCAGGCGGCCGCCTGACATGCAGCAGTACCTGGCAATGCTGCGCCACGTGCGGGAGCACGGGGTGGAAAAAGGTGACCGGACGGGAACGGGCACCCTCAGCGTCTTCGGCTACCAGATGCGCTTCGACCTGGCGGCGGGCTTCCCGCTCGTCACCACCAAGAAGCTGCATTGGCCGTCGATCGCGCACGAGCTCTTGTGGTTCCTGAGCGGCGATTCGAACGTGCGCTACCTGCAGGAACACGGGGTCTCGATCTGGAACGCCTGGGCGGACGAGGAGGGCGAGCTCGGCCCGATCTACGGCGTGCAGTGGCGGAGCTGGCCGGCGCCGGACGGGACGACGATCGACCAGCTCAGCGACCTCGTGCGGCGCCTGCGGGACGACCCCGACTCCCGCCGCCTGGTCGTATCCGCCTGGAACGTGGCGGAGCTGCCGAAGATGGCGCTGGCGCCCTGCCATTGCCTGTTCCAGTTCTACGTCGCGCGAGGCAAGCTGTCCTGCCAGCTCTACCAGCGTAGCGCCGACATCTTCCTCGGCGTGCCTTTCAACATCGCGAGCTACGCGCTGCTGACGCACATGATCGCGCAACAATGTGA
>CBFGSB010000088.1:0-12045 GCA_965651325.1 uncultured Chromatiales bacterium
CCGCTCCGTACGGCATCAGGCTCCGCTCCGTACGGCATCAGGCTCCGCCAGGCGCGGCGGCACAAGTCAAAACGTCCAGACGGCCCGAACCCACCCACTACGCTCAACCAGGTAGCTATCCCCAAACTCGAGATGCTCGTCGTCGTTCAGGTTGCGCACCGTCACCGCCAACCGCACCGCCTCACTCGGCTCCCACCCGAGACTCACATCCACCGCCGTGCGATCCCCCACCCCGAGATTCGGCAACTCGTCGACATAGCGCACTGCCGTGAACAGGTCGAGCTCCCCCGGCAGCTCCAGGTACGAATGCACGGCGAGCTGGTGCTCCGGGCTGTTACCGGCGATCGTCGGAGCGCCCGTGTCGCTGCTGACCGGGTAGGTTTCGAGATCCATCTCGAGGTACGCGTACTGGAGCTGCAGCCGCCAGGTGTCCAGCGCCTGCCAATTGGCCACGAGCGTGCCGCCGTAGGACTCGCCGTGCATGTTGTTGGCCAGCGTCGCCGGGATGAGGAGATGCGGAAGCGGGTCCGGTACCAGCGCCGGAGCTCCCGTTTCCTGTGTCTGCAGCTTGTCGTAGTCGTGATGGAACAGCGCGAGGTCGAACGACAGGTCCTCGCCGAAGCCCTTGCGATAGCCGAGCTCGGTGGCGATCAGCTCCTCCGCCTCGAAGCTGTCGCTGCCGTACACGTTGATGTACAGCGGCACTGGCAGGCCCGGCAGGGCGACGGGCGCGAGCAGCTCCAGGTCCGTGTTGAGGCGTGCCGGGATGCGCACGGCCCGCGACACGGCGGCCCAGAGGAACTGGCGGTCGGGCAGTGTCCAGCCCAGCCGCAGGTTCGGCTGGAACTCCCAGTCGGTGTAGTCGTTGTGCTCGATCTTCGCGCCCGCGGTCAGCACGACGTCTTCGCTCCACAGCTCGATGTCGTCCTGCACGAACAGGCTGAACGTGCTATCGGTCCGCTCGGCCGGCATGAAGGTAGCGAAGGTGGTGTTGTCGAGATCGTCCGAGGTCACGCGAAAACCGCCGCCCCAGATGATCCGGTGCCGCTCGCCCGGTGCCAGCTCGTGCTGGAAATCGATGTCCAGCGTGTCGCGCTTCTCGTCGAAGGTCCCGGGTATGTCACGCGACGTGTGGTCGAGATATGCCTGGAGCTGCAGGCGCCCGTGGCTGTCGAGGTCGCGGTCCCATCGCGCCAGCAGGTTGAAGCCGCCGATGTCGACGTCGCCCGGCTGGTCGGGACCGGGAAGCGTGCCGAGCGTGAACTCCGGGCGCAGCATCGACCCGAGCGCCGCGTCGTAGGCATCGCCCTGCAGCGTGACGCGATCGCTGCGGCTCCTGTTCCAGTCCACGCGGAAGCCGGCCTGTACCATGCGCGTATCGTCGACGGCGGCCCCGCCGGACACCAGCGTCGACTCGTCGCGATCCGAGTACTTCACGTACGCGCGCGCGGCGACGTCCTCCGTTGCCTGCCAACCGTGGCGCAGGGCGACGAAGCCGCGCTGCTCGTTGCCGGTGCCGATGTCCACCAGCGTGCCCTGCGTTTCGGCAGCGGAGCGCGTGATGATGTTGATAACCCCGTTCACCGCGTTGGCGCCCCACAGCGTACCTCCCGGGCCGGAAATTACCTCGATTCGCTCGATGTCCTGCAGCACCACGTCCTGCGCGTCCCAGAAGACGCCGGCGTACAGCGGCGAATAAACGCTGCGGCCGTCGATGAGCACCAGCAGCTTGTTGGAAAGGTCGCTGTTGAAGCCGCGGATGGAAATCGTCCACGAGTGCGAGCTGTTCCGGGCGACCTCGACGCCGGGCGCGAGCCTCAGGATTTCCGGCAAGGTCGTGAACCCGGACCGGCGGATGTCCTCGGCGGTGATGACGTAGAGGGCGCTCGACGCGCGATACCAGGGCTCGCTCCTGCGCGACACGGTGGTAACGCGCAGTTCCCCGAGCTCCTCGATGCTCATCTCGAAGACATCGGTGGAAGCCATCGCGGCAGGACTGTCGGCATGCGCCGACAGCGGCGCGGCGAAGGCCACGGCAACGAGCGATGCGGCAATTGGACGGCGCATATTTTGATATATTGCCGTTCTTCTTCCCGCGGCCGGCGTGACGCGACGGACGGCGGGATCGCTGCTCATCGAGGCGAGTCTCTTTCGGCGGCAGGCCATCGGGAGCTACCGGAGCTTAGCGTGCCAGCCATGGAACGATCGAGCCTGCCAATATTGACTGTGTCCTGTTGCTGGTCCGGTCAGGTGCAGAAAGCTGGCCGCCGTATCCCTGGCGGGAGTATAAAGTCGCAAAGCAGGGCGGGAGTATAGCGCTAAATCGATGCAGCTAGGGATACACAGCTCCGTCCGCCGCAAGGTGCTGGTGATCGTGCTGGTCACGACGTTCGTGGCGCTCCTGGTCTCGGCGATCGCCCTGCTGAGCTACGAGGCGCGCGGCTACCGCGAGTTCCTGCTGAGCGACGTCACGACGCAGGCGGACATCCTTGCACGCACGTCGGCCCCGGCGCTGGCCTTCAACGACCGCGCCGCCGCGACGGCGACGCTCGCGATGATGTCGAGCCGGCCGGTCATCGACGCGGCGGCGATCTACACGGCCGACGGCGAGTTGTTCGCGACTTATCGCCAGGCCGGCAACACGCTGCCGTTCCCCGCACACGCCGAGCCGCGCGGCCCGCAGGTGGAAAACCGCGCGATGACCGTGCTGCACCCGATCGTCGAGAATAACCAGCTTCTCGGTACGGTGTACCTGCGCGCGAAGTACGAGCTCGCCGATCGGGTGGTGGATTACCTGCTGATCCTGGGCGGCGTCATGCTGGTGAGCCTGGCTGTCGCGGCGCTGGTATCGTTCTGGCTGCAGGGCACCGTGACCGGCCCTATCCTGGCAGTCACGGACGTGGCGCGCCGTATCGTCGACGACCGCGACTTCAACCTGCGCGCGGCAAAGACGACCGAGGACGAGGTCGGCACCCTGGTCGACGCGTTCAACTCGATGCTCGCGGAGGTGAGCGAGCGCCAGCAGGCGCTGGAAGATTCCAACCGCAAGCTGCACCAGGAGTCCGAAGAGCGCAAGAACGCCGAGATCTCGTTGCGCCTCGCCGACAAGCACAAGGATGAATTCCTCGCCACGCTGGCGCACGAGCTGCGCAACCCGCTCGCACCCATGGTGAACGCGCTCGGCCTCATGCAGTCGCAAAACGCCACCCGCGAAACGCGCGAGGAGGCGCGTGCGATCATCCACCGGCAGTTGAGCCACATGATCCGGCTGGTCGACGACCTGCTGGACGTGTCGCGTATTTCGCGCGGCAAGCTCACGATACGCCGCGAGCCGATAGCGCTCGCCAACGTGCTCGAGAACGCGGTGGATACCGTGCGACCGCTGCTCGAGCGTGAACGGCAAACGCTCTCGATCGAGATTCCGGAGCGGCCGATCTTCATGCAGGCGGATCCGGTGCGGCTGTCGCAGGTGTTCGCCAATCTCCTGAACAATGCCTCTCGGTATACGCAAAGCGGCGGCAACATCGCGCTCGCCGCGAAGGTGACGGGGAATGCCGCCGAGGTGACGGTGATCGACAATGGCAAAGGCATCGCCGCGGAGGACCTGGCCGGCATTTTCGCGATGTTCGCGCAGGACCAGGACGCCGGGCAGCGCGTGCAGGCGGGGCTCGGGGTCGGTCTCGCCCTGGCCAAGCGGCTGGTCGAGCTGCACGGCGGCAGCATCGAGGCCGCCAGCCCCGGCCCGGGGCAGGGCAGCACCTTCACCGTGCGCCTGCCGGTCAAGGCGGCACTGACCGCCGGCCAGGAGAAAGCCGGCGGCACTTCGGCGCAACCGCAGGCGGCCGGCGGCTGCGCGCGCATCCTGCTGGTCGACGACAATGTAGACTTCGCCACGAGCCTTGCGTTTCTGTTGCAGGAGATGGGGCACGAAGTGTGCGTCGCGCACGACGCGAACGAAGCGCTGGAGCGCGCCGGCGAGTTCCAGCCGGATTTCGCGTTCCTCGACATCGGGCTGCCGGTTATCGACGGTTATGATCTGGCGCGGCGCCTGCGGGCGCTGCTACGCTCCGACGTTCCGCTGGTAGCCATCAGCGGGTGGGGACAAGAGGAAGACCGCCGCCGTGCCCGGGACGCAGGGTTCGCGTGGTATTTGGTGAAACCCGTGGGGCTTGAAAGCATACGCTCCGCGCTCAATTCACTTGCCGCCCGCCGGGGCTGAAAGGATCCGGTAGCTTGAATTACAAGAAGTTTGGAACTGGACGGTGGCTACGGCCGCCGCCGCGCGGCCCGGTTGGCATCCATTCCGGCCCGCGCGCCTTCGCGCTCGCCGCAGCGCTCGTCCTACTGCTGCCGGCGCTGGTGTCCGCGCAGGAGCAGGTCTATTCCGCCGAGCGCGTCAAGGCCGCCTTCCTTTACCACTTCTCCACCTACGTCAACTGGCCGACAGCGGTGGACGCCGACGATACGTTCAGCATCGCGGTGCTCGGCGCGCCGCGGGTCGCCGCGGAGCTGGAGCAGTTCCTGCCGGGGCATACCATCCAGGGACGCCCCATGCAGGTTCGCCGCCTGCGCTCGCTCGACGAGCTCGACGGAGACGAGGTCCTGTATATCGGCGCCAGCAAGAACGGCGGCCTGCGCAATTACCTGGAAGAGGTCGCGTCGCGGCCCCTGCTGGTCGTCACGGACACACCCGACGGCCTGCGCAGCGGAGCCATGATCAACTTCCGCATCGTCGACGATCGCGTGCGCTTCGAGATCTCGCTGCGCGCGGCGCAGGGCGCCGGGCTCGAGATGAGCTCCCGCCTGCTGTCCGCGGCCATGTCGGTCGAAGCGGCGGGCGCAATCATCGACCTGGATGACACCGTGGTGACTCTCGACCACCGCCACGTGGCGGGGCGCTAGGGTACGCGAGAACCGCGGCACAATCCGGACAAAACGCTCCCTGAGCGGCCATCCACCGAACGAAAATCGGGGTTGCAATGCCGTCCGGCAGGCGGCATTCTCCCGCGAGCAAAAACCGGGGAAGCTTGGGCAAGCCTCTTTGATTTTTTCTTCCGGGACCGCGAACGGGCGCGGAACTGTGACTTGCGGCACTGGTGTCGCCGGATCGATCTGGGACGATCCGCAAATCGAACAAAGCGCTTTGGGGGCAACCGATGCGGCTGTTACTGGGCCTGCTGCTGGCCACTTTGTGTATTTCGTCCGGCCGGGCGACGGACAGGACCGCCTGGCTCAGCGGGCTGGCCGGCGTGCCGATCCGGATCTTCGAGCTTCAGTCACCCGACATCTCCGGGCAGTTCCGCACGTTCCTGTCGCAGGTGCCGATGACCAATGACCGCCCGGTGCCGGGCGCGCTGATCGACGATACCGTGGCCTCGCTGTCGTTCCTCAAATCGGCGACGCCCGCGGGTGAGCCTTCGTATTTCGTCGCCTCCTGGATCCACAAGACGCCGCTCGTCGCGCTGCCGGCGGCCTCCCGCCAGCGCTATCTCGAGCGCTACGGCGAATCCGTCTACCCGCAGCAGGTCTGCCCCGTGTTCCTGGACAGTGCCGGCGCCAGCGCGGCCACCCTGCTCAGCACGGCGGTCAATCTCCCGCCTCGATATTTCAGCCATGTTACCGGTTCACCCGCCGATTTCGATCGCCTCTTCGGGCTGACCGAAGCTTCCCACTGCGGGTTCATCGCGCGAGAGCTGGTGCAGCCCACCGTGCTGCCGGCAGGGCTCGAGCGGCGCGAGCTGCGCTCGGTGCTGGAAGCCCTGGGCGACTTCGAGGCCATTGCGGTCTACCGCGGCACGAGCCCCGCATCGCCACAGGCCGACGAGGCGGACGTGCTGTTTGCCTCCAGGTTGCTGGCCGCGTTCCTGCTCGAGCGCTCCAATGCGTACACGCCCATTCCCGCGCTGCTGCACGAATACCAACGCATCGGCGTCGATGCCGCGCATCGCGAGCTCGACCGCATCACGGGTTCGGTGAACCTGGCCCGGGGTACGGTGCGGCAGGTGCTGGAGCAGGGCCCCTCGGGCCTCGATACCGCTCGCCTGTCACTGGCGGAGATCCAGGCGCTGCTGCTTGCGGCGCGCATGCGCGGCGAGCTCGCGGTCGACGATGAGCTCGCGGGGACGCTGATCGCGGACCTTCAATCCGCTGTGCGCCTGTTGCAGGGCGACCTGTCCGCGAAAATCGTGCCGGTGCCGCAGGCATCGGAAACGGCGTCGCTCGTGCGGCGGCCGCTGGTTACGTTGAACGGCACGGCCGTTTTCGCCAGCCAGTAGTACGTTCCGGTTCGAGCACGTCTCCCGGCTCGGGCGGAGCCGTGGCCGGGTCTTTATCGAAATGGCTCCCTCCGGGCCCTTGCGGGCCCTCCGGTCCGCTTGAGTTCCGATAAAGACCCCCCGGCCCCGGCTCCGCCCAAGCCTGCCTCCCTGCGGTCCGTGAGGGTTCGCCCAAGCCTCCCTTCCTCCGCTTCCGTGCGACTCCGCCCGAGCTTCCTGCCTGCGGTCCCGTGCGGCACGCGCCCCGCGCCCTTCCTGTCGAAATTGCAGCGCTTGAAAAAATTACAACCGGCCTCGCCCCGATTGGGCGCGCGGCCCGCAAAATTCTGTCCTTCTCCTGCGTTAAAACGCTGGCACGACCCTTGCAGCCGGGACTTGCATGGTGCGCTGGCACCGGCCGAATCAGCAGGAGATTGCGATGAAGAAATTTCTGGCGAGCATGTTAATGGCGGCGCTTGCGGGCGGCATGGCCTATGCCCAGCAGGATGAGCCGCTCGACCCGACGCAGGATCCCACGCAGCAGCAGACCTCGGAATACGGTGAGGAGGTCGGCGAGTGGGACGAGCGGGATCCGATGAGCGAGGACCCGGCGCAGTCCACGATGGACGATCCCACGATGAGCGAGACGCAGCCCGAGGAGGAAACGACCTACGAGCAGGACTCGCAGGAAGGTGAGCTGTACGGGCAGGAGTCGGATACGCAGCAGCCTGCGCTCTCCGAGATGAGCGCGGACGAGATCAAGGGTATGACCATCGTCTCGGACACCGGCGAGGAGATCGGCACGATCGACCGCGTGGGCCAGGTGCGCGCGGTCACCGTCGACGTTGGCGGGTTCCTGGGCGTGGGGGCGAAGACCGTCGCCATCCCGTTGTCCGAGCTCGAGGTGACCTCCGACGGCAACCTCAAAACGAGCCTGACCAAGGATTCGCTCGAGGCTCGCCAGGAGCTCGACGACCAGGCCTTCACCGACGAGAGCGGCGAAGAAAGCACGAGTTACTGACGTAGGCGGAAAGGCCCGGGAAGGATGATTGGGTCCTTCCCGGGCCGCCGTCGTACCGAGCCCCGCGCCGGGACGACCCGGCGCGGGGAAGCCCCCACGTTGCCGCATCCCGCCCGGTCGCCGGGGAGGACGCAAACAGACACCGATTCAGATCAGAACCTGGAGACAGGCTGTGGAAGCATCCCGTCACGCGTTGCGACGGAATCCATCAGGTCCCGACCGACTGCCGCCAGCCGCGGTGGAGCTGCCCAGCTACGGCCCCGAAGAGCTGAACGATTTCCAGGCAAGTGTCCCGATGCCGGAACGAGCCTGCCCGCCGCGCCGCGACCGGGAAACCACCGAGGCCCTCGGTGCGCCGGGCGCTGCGCATGCGGCGAGGGAAGCCCCCGCGGCGGTCCCGCCGAAGCCCCTGGAACGCACGCAGCCGATCAGCCTCGCCTGCTTCAGCGGCCCGCGCCGCCGTGCATCCCGCCGTGAACCGCGCGATCCCCTGCGGATCGAGCTCGCCTCGCCACCGCTGCCGGAGGCGCTCCCGGTACCGCGTCCCGACCGCCAGCCGCTGCCGGGAGACGTGTTCTGCGGGCGCTACGTCGTCATCCGCAAGGTCGATCATTACGGGATGGGGCTCGTCTACAAGGCGCGTGACCGGCAGCGGGAACGCGCCGGGGCGCGGATGCCCTGGGTTGCGCTCAAGTTCGCGCGGGCGGGTGCCGGGACCGAACCCGAGACCGCACGCCTCCTGCGCCAGGAATTCCTGAAACTGTCGCAGCTCAACCACCCGAACGTCGTCAAGGTGTACGACCTCGCCTGCGAATCCGGTCGCGAGTTCATCGTGATGGAATGGCTGAGCGGCCAAACGCTCGCAAGCCTCCTGGCCCGGACCACGGCGCGCCGGCTGGCGCTCGACAAAGCCATCGAGATCGTCCGCTGCGCGGCGCGCGGGCTCGCGCACGCCCATGATCTCGGCATCGTGCACGGCGACGTCAAGCCGTCGAACATCTTCCTCACGAACAGCCGCACGGTGAAGCTGCTGGATTTCGGTTCCTCGGGGACGACCACAGCCGAGGACGAGGCCGGCATCGAGAGGAACTGGGCGACGCGGGCTTACGCGAGTCCGCAGGTGCTGGAAGGCGAGATGCCGCAGCCGCACGATGACGTGTTTGCGCTGGGCGTTACCGCCTGGTGCCTGTTGAGCGGCGACAAGCCGTTCGGCGAGCGCGACGCCATGGCCGCGCGCGCCGAAGGTCCGGAGCCCGCGCCGCTGCCGCCCGATGCGCACGAGCAATGGCCCGCCGTGCGCCGCGCGCTCAGGTTCGAGGCCAGCGAGCGGCCGCAGCACGCGCGGATATTCCTGCAGGAGTTCGACGCGCGTGACGAAGACAGCGGCGGCGGCAGGCCGGTCCCGCACGGCTCCCCGACGGTGGCGTATGGCGCGGTCGTGGCTACGTTGCTCGCCTCGGTCGTCTGGTTCTCGGTCCAGGGTGTGGGCGGGGCACCATCGGAAACGCAGGTGGCGCTCGACAACGCGGCCGCCGCTTTCGAGGCCGGCCGCTTCGTTGAGCCCGGCGGTGAGGATGCCCGGTCCTGGTACGCGGCCGCGCTCGCAAGCGATCCAGGCAATCCGCAGGCCCTGGACGGACTGGAAAACATTGCGGAGCAATATATCGCCAGCGCCCGCGAGCATATCGCCGCGGGCGACGCCGCCGCCGCGCGCGCCGACCTGGACACGGCGAGGCGGGCCGCCCCGGAACACTTCGCCATCGCGCTCGTCGAGGACCTCATCGCGCGGCAAGGCAGGGATCTCCTCCTGCGCGCGCGCCACGAGGCCAGGACGGACATGCAGGAAGCCGAGACCTTGCTCGCGCAGGCAGAAGAACTGCTGCCGGCAGACGACCCGGAGGTCGCGCGCGTGCGCTCAGAGCTTGCGCAGCAACGAACCGAAACCCGGGTGGACCTTTTGCTGCGGCAGATCGACGATCGCATCCTCTCGGAACGGCTTACGGTGCCGCGCGGCGACAGTGCCGTCGACCTCCTGCGCCAAGCGCAGGAGCTGGCGCCCGGCGATCGCGAAATCACCGTGGCGGCCGACCGCATCATGACGGCGCTGCTGTTCCAGGCGATGTTCGGGATTTCAAACGGCGACCTGGACGCCGCCGAAGATTATCTGAACACCGCGAAAGGCATGGGCAGGGAGCACATCGCGCTGGCCCGCGCCGAGTACGAACTGGCCAAGGCGCGCCGCGCCGCGGTTTCCGCGCGCTGAACCGACCAACCGACCGGCCTCAATCAGCCCAGGATTTCCCAGGTGCCGTCGCTGTTACGGCAGGCGGTGCGCTCCTCGGTCTCGGAGCCGCGGTCCGTCTCGACCCGGAACTCGAATTCGCGGCAGGGACGGCCCGTGCGTTCGTAGGTTTCGATCGGGGTCACCGCGAACTCGTTGCCGGTATCCGGATTCTCCCAGGTCGAGGTTTCGCCGGTACGGTTCTCCTCGAGAACCAGCGCTGCTGCCCGGCGGTCATCCTCTTCCATCCGCGCGCCGATACGCTCGCCGACCACCGCGCCGATCAGGGCGCCTGCAATGGTCGCGACGGTCTGGCCGCTGCCTCCGCCGACCTGGCTGCCCGCGGCCGCGCCGGCGACGCCGCCGATGATCTGCCCGGCTTCGGACTCGTCGAGCATCGGTTCCTCGTCTTGCGAAGCACAGCCCGGCCCGAGCACGAGCAGGCTCGCCACAGCGGCGCCGAGTAGCGGGTAAGTAACGCGTGTGAAAGGTTTTTTGCTCATCATCTTTGCTCCGTTCATAGTCCATGTACGGAGATGCAACTCGCGTGCCGCGGAGGGTGCGCGTTCCTGACGTGCAAAAAGGAAAAGGCCCCATCCCTGGGGCCCGTCTCATCCTTAAGAGCTTGTACCGAACAGTCCCGAAGGATTATTCGGCTTCTTCCGTTTCCTGCTGGATCGTGTCGTACTCAGCCGGCGTCAGGTAACCGTCCTGGTTCGCATCAGCCGTCTGGAACTGGGCGACGAGATTCTGGTCGGCGGAAGCCTCGGTCTGGGTGATCACACCGTCCTGGTTCTCGTCGAGCTCATTGAAGGACTTCGCTTGTCCCTCGGTGCCGCTGCTCATGCTCTGGTCTTCCCAGCTGCCCGCGTCCTGGGCGAGCGCAACACCGGAAGCGAGCGCGAGGCCGCCAACAATAGCTACAAACTTCTTCATAGGTCTCTCCTTACTTCGTTACTGACGAATGATCGCGGCCCTTTGCCGCTCGGGGAGACATGTTGCAATGGCCATGCCACATCGACCCGCAGGGACGCGGGAGCGGTGAGTTTTTGTGCACAGGCCCCGCGACGTACGCGGCTCGGGGGTTTGCGGTCAACGCGAATTCAACCCCCGTGTTCGCCGGTCATCGTCGACGGGGTCGTGCGCCGTCTGCAAAGGGAGACAGGTTGCGCACGCCGGTTTGTAGTTTGTGCAAGCCCGTGCAATAACTGCCGTGGTGACGCCAACTTGCGACACCCGGCAGCCACTGCCGCAACTCAATCGAGCACGCGACTCGATTCCTGCGCGACCCCCGCGGCCGCTGTGTTATCCCCGGGCGCCGTGCAGCAGCAAGGCCCCGCGAGCAACCACGCCAGCAGGATCGCGAGCAACGCCCCGATGAAGCCGCCACCGGCGGCGTACAGCATCACCGATCGGGACTGCGGCGGCAGGTCCTCCTCGACGACCTTGGATCGCGCAGCTTGCGGCGGCAAGTCTTCTTCAGGCATTTGGATACCCCGGGCCGTATCGGCTTGTTGTTTGTATTGCGGGGGAATTTATTTAGTATCGAAAGGGCTGTCAAACGGGGGACGCGGTGAATTCAACGAACGGGGCTAACGGCCGCAGGATCGGCCCATGGCGCATCGTTCGCCTGCTCGGCAGCGGCGGCATGGGGGTCGTGTACCTCGCGGAGCGCGCCGACGACAGCTTCCGGCAGCAAGTGGCGATCAAGCTGGTGCGCAACCGCCTGGTGGACCCGGAAACCGAGGAACGCCTGGTGGGCGAGCGCCGCATCCTCGCAAGCCTCAATCACCCGAATATTGCGCGCCTGCTCGACGGCGGTACCACCGCCGAGGGCACGCCCTACCTCGTGATGGAATACATCGACGGGGTCCCGATCGATCACTATTGCGACAGCCGCCGGCTCACCGTCGATGAACGGCTGGACCTGTTCCGAACCATTTGCGCGGCCGTGCACTATGCGCACCAGAATCTCGTAGTGCACCGCGATATCAAGCCGAGCAACATCCTGGTGACGCGCGACGGGACGCCGAAGCTGCTCGATTTCGGCATCGCGAAGTTGCTCGACCCGGGCGGTTCCGCGACCGAGGGTCTCACGCGCGAAGGCATCCTGATGATGACGCCGGAGAACGCGGCGCCGGAGCAGGTGGCCGAGGAGGCGATTACCACCGCGACCGATACCTATGCGCTCGGCATCCTGCTCTACCGCTTGCTGTCCGGCCACCCGCCGTACCGGCTTTCCGGCAATCACAAGGACGTGGCGGAAACCATCTGCTATGGCCAACCCGAGCTGCCGAGCGCCATGGTGCGGGTGGCCTGGCGGGAACCGGAAACGCAGGGGCGCGAGTTCGGCAATGTCACGCCCCGGATCATCAGCCGCTACCGGGGCACGACGACGGACAAGCTCCGCCGCCGACTCAAGGGCGATCTCGACAATATCGTGATGGCGGCGCTCCGCAAGGAGCCCGAGCGGCGGTATCGCTCGGTCA
>CBFGSB010000089.1:0-12024 GCA_965651325.1 uncultured Chromatiales bacterium
AGCTTCTCGACGGCAACGGTCAATGGCCCCTTGCGCATGAGCTCCACGATTTCCTCGATGTGGATGTTGTCGGTCAGCCCGTCGCTCGCCAGCAGCACGGTGTCGCGCGGGCTGAGCTCTACCATGGCGCCCATGTCGATGCGCATGTCGTTCGTGCCGAGGAAATTGGACACGAGGTGACGCTCCTCGTGGTGCAGGGCCGCACGCTGGTCGAGAAATCCGGCTTCCACGGCGAAGCCGGTGGGCGAATGCGCAAGCGTCTGTGCCTTCAGCTTGCCGCGCTGGCCGACGATGATCGCTTCGGAGTCGCCGATCTGGTAGGCGCGAGCGACGCGGCCCTCGATCGTCACCACCGTCAGCGTCGTGGCCGAGCCGCCGCCGAGCGCGAGCACCGCCTTGTTTGCCTCGTCGATGCCGTTCAGGATAGCCGTGCGCAGCAGCATCGTCTCCGACATGGCGACCTGTAGCGACGCCTCTAGCGTGGTCACTGCAATACGCGAGGCCTGGCGCCCCATCGGCAGCCCACCGGCGCCGTCGGCAACGACCAGCACGGCGGCATCGGGGCCGTAGGGGATCACCGCCACCGTATCCTCGTTCTCGGTCTCCTTGTCGGGCGACCGGCAGGTGTAGGCGACCAGGATGCCGCCGCCGACCTCGAGCTGCAGCAACTCCGGGACGTCCGCGCCGTCCAGCATCACCATGCGATCGATGGCGGCGTTCATCGGCTGCTCCGCGAGGCGCCCGTCACTTGCGCCGCACCGGTTGGCGGCACCATGCGCAGAA
Source organism: uncultured Chromatiales bacterium (assembly GCA_965651325.1). GTDB lineage: Bacteria > Pseudomonadota > Gammaproteobacteria > Steroidobacterales > Woeseiaceae > IDS-8. Next base: position 784 of record CBFGSB010000089.1, read on the forward strand.
GTTCCAGAAATCCCTCGCTATGCCCCATTTGCACGCGCGGCAACTATGCTTGCTGCCTTCGAGCTTCCATGGCTTCTTCACCTTCGTCCGGCACCACGGGCAGTAACGCATGAACGCCATCAGGGGATTGCGGCAGCGCGGGTTGGTGCATTTCGCCACGTAGCGGCGATCGCTGTAGCGCCGGTTCGTCTCGGGCTCGAAGCCGGCGCCGTAGCACCAGGGGCAATAGTCCCAGTCGCGCTTCACGCCGCGCTCGCAGCGCGGGCACTGCGCCGGCATGGTCGTCGCCGCGCCGCGCGCGGGATTCTCGACGCCGCACCAGGGGCAGGCCTGCATGCTTTCGGCCACCGGCCCTTCGCAGCGCCGGCATTCGTGACGCGTGTCGATCGCCTGCTTGAACTGGCGCTGGAATTCCCGCCATTGCTGCTGCCGCCAGGACGGCGACGGGTTCTTCGCGCGCCGCGAGGCGGCCCGCCGCCGCGGCCGGCGCGCCCGGCTCTGCAGGCGCCGGAACGCGGAATACATCTGCATCGCGTCATCGAAGCGCTCGGCCGGATCGAGCTGGATCGCGCGACGCAGGAAGTCGACGAATTCCGGCCGCACGCGCGCGCTGATGCGCTCCTGCCCGGGCAGCGGCCATTCGAACGGCCACTCCGGCAGTTTTCCGGAGAACATCCGGTAGAGAACGAGGCCCGCGGAGAACACGTCGGACTGGAATTTCGGCCGGCCCATGGCCTGTTCCGGCGCGATGTAGTCGATGGTCCCGGACCCGGAAGCCTTCAGTGTGCGCAAGCTGATCTTGGCGAAGCCGAAATCCGTGAGCTTCAGGACGTTGTCCGGGAACAGGATGTAGTTCTCGGGCTTGACGTCGCAGTGGATGACGTTGTGCGAGTGCGCATAGGCGAGGCCTGCCAGCGCCTGGTCGGCGAGCTCCAGGGCACGCGCGGTCGAGATGCGGCGGAACAGGCGGTCGGCCAGCGATTCCTCACCGAGCTCCATCGCGATGACGAAGTGATCGCCGATGTAGCTCGCATTCTGGACGGACAGGATGTTCGGGTGCCGGAGCTTCGCCGCGACCTGCACCTCGCGCTTGAAGTCCTCATCGGTGACGTTGCGGCTGGGCTTCGGGATCTTCAGCGCGACGCGCGACTTGTGAATCGTGTCGAAAGCCTTGTAGACGTCGGCGAGCGGTCCCGACGAGAGGCGCCCCAGAATGCGATATTTTCCGAGCTTCTGCCGGGCTCTGAGCAATGTAGGTCGGTTCCTGTGTGCGGCCTTGGGCCGGCGATTACGCCGGCCGCAATATTACAAGACTTCGAACAGGCCCGCCGCACCCATGCCGCCGCCCACGCACATCGTGCACACGACGAACTTCGCACCGCGCCGCTTGCCCTCGATCAGGGCATGGCCGACGAGGCGGGCTCCCGACATGCCGTAGGGGTGGCCGATGGAGATGGCACCGCCGTTGACGTTCAGGAGTTCGTTCGGGATGCCGAGCGTGTCGCGGCAATAGAGCACCTGCACCGCGAACGCCTCGTTCAACTCCCACAGCCCGATGTCGTCCATTTTCAGGCCGCAGCGCTCGAGCAGCTTCGGCACGGCGAACACCGGGCCGATACCCATCTCGTCCGGGCTGGTGCCGGCCACCGCAATGGCGCGGTATACCCCGAGGGGCTCGAGTCCCTTCTTCTCGGCCAGCTTGCTGTCCATCAGCACCGCGGCGGAAGCGCCGTCGGAGAGCTGGCTGGCGTTGCCGGCCGTGATGTGGCCGCCGTCGAAAACCGGCTTCAGGCCGGCTAGCGCCTCGGAGGTCGTGCCCGGGCGGTTGCCCTCGTCCTTGTCGAGGGTGACCTCCTGCAGGCTGACGGTGCCCGTCTCCTTGTCCTGCAGCGCCTTCGTGGCGGTAACCGGCACGATCTCGTCGTCGAAGGCGCCGGCCTCCTGGGCCGCCGCGGTGCGCTGCTGGCTTTGCAGCGCGTAGTCGTCCTGGCGCTCGCGCGAGATGCCGTAGCGCTTCGTCACGACTTCGGCGGTCTCGATCATGCTCATGTAGATGTCGGGCGCCGCGGCCAGCACGTTCGGGTCCTCGGCGCGGTACTGGTTCATGCGCTCGTTCTGCACCAGGCTGATCGATTCCAGGCCGCCGCCGATCACGATCGGCATGTTGTCCTCGAGGATCTGCTTGGCGGCGATGGCGATCGCCATCATGCCGGAGGAGCACTGGCGGTCGACGCTCATGCCGGCGACGGTCGGCGGCAGGCCCGCCGCGAGCAGCGCCTGGCGCGCGACGTTGCGGCCGCTGGAGCCCTGCTGCAGGGCGCAGCCCATGATCACGTCGTCCACCTCGGCCGGGTCGATGCCGGCGCGCCGCACGGCTTCGCGAATGGCGTGGGCCCCGAGCGTCGGCGCTTCGAGGTTGTTGAACGCGCCGCGATAGGCTTTGCCGATCGGCGTGCGGGCGGTAGCTACGATGACAGCTTCTCTCATTTCAGGTCTATCCCCATTTCGGCGGCGGCCTTCTTCAAAAATTTTATCGTCTGCTCGCCACCGGCTGAAAGCTCGCGCTGGCCGTCTGTATCGGCGATTCTCTGCCATGCGGCCGCGACATGCTCGGCGTCGCGCTCCCCGGGAGCGAGGAACACGCCCGGCGTTTCGCTGATCACGACGCGTGCATACACGCCGGCGCCCGCGGCGAGAATCTGCCGGGTGGGCGCGTCCTCGCTCGCGAGGAAGACAACGGCCGGCGTGACCGCTTCCGGCTGCAGCAGCGCGAGCACTTCCGGCGTCATCAGGTCTTCCGTCATGCGGGTTGCCGCGATCGGCGCCAGCGAGTTGACCTTGATACCGTACTTCTGCCCTTCGAGCGCGAGCGAGTTCATGAAGCCGACCAGCGCCATCTTGGCGGCACCGTAGTTCGTCTGGCCGAAGTTGCCGTAGATGCCGCTGGACGACGAAGTCATGATGATGCGGCCGTACTGGCGCTCGCGCATCGCCTCCCAGACGGCCTTCGTGCAGTGGACCGCGCCTTCGAGGTGCACGTCCATGACGGCGTCGAAGTCGCGCAACTCCATCTTCGCGAACGTCTTGTCGCGCAGGATGCCGGCATTGTTGACGAGCACGTCGATTCGTCCCCAGCGGTCGAGCGTTTCCGCGACCATGGCCTCGACCTGGTCGAAGCGGGCGACGTTGGCGCCGTTGGCCACGGCCTCACCGCCTTCGGCATTGATCTGGCGCACGACCTCGCTGGCGGCATCGCTGGAAGCGCCGGAGCCGTCGCGGGCGCTGCCGAGATCGTTGACCACGACGCGTGCGCCGCGCCGCGCGAACTCGAGGGCGTGCGACCTGCCGAGGCCGTGGCCGGCGCCGGTCACGATAACCACGCGCTCGTCGAAGCGAATTGCCACCTCGTACTCCTCCCTTCTGGTCAGGACATGATGAACAGGCTCAGGATCTCCGCGACGAGCGCGGGTTTTTCCTGGCCTTCGATGTCGATGGTGAACTGCGTTTTGATGAGGACCCGGCCCGGCGTGGTGTCGTCGACGGACTTCAGCATGGCGCGCGCGCGAATCCGGTCGTTCACTTTCACCGGCTGCAGGAAACGCACGCGGTCGGAACCGTAGTTGAGCGCCATCGCGGGGTTTTCCGGCGCGATCCCGCACTCCTTCAGGAAATGCGAGATGAGCGACAGGGTGAGATAGCCGTGCGCGATGGTCGAGCCGAACGGTGTTTGCGCCGCTTTCGCTTCATCGACATGGATGAACTGGTGGTCCAGCGTGGTATCGGCGAAAGCGGTGATGCGGGCCTGGTCGATCGTCAGCCAACCGGACGGGTCGAGCTCGCGGTCGATATACTCGCGCAATCGTTCTATAGGCAGCGTCAGCATGGAAACGGCATTGTACAGGCCGGTGCCGTGATCGTGGCGATCTATGGCGCCGGTTCGCCCTTCTCTAGCCCGTTGCCGTCGAGCTCTACCAGCTCGATCTCGCCCAGGTTCAGCGCGCGCACGCCCTCCTCTATACGCTTCCAGTCCCCAACGACGACCCATACGAGGCGCTGCGGGTGGAGGTACTCGCCGGCCGCACTCGTAACCGCCGGAACGTCCAGCGCGCGCACGCGCTCCGGATAGGTATCCCAGTAATTCTCGTCAAGCCCGAAGCGCACGATTTCGCTGATCGAGCCCAGCACCGAGGAAGCGGTTTCCCAGCGGCCCGGCAAGGTCAGGATGCTCTGGTTCTTGATCTTCTGCACCTCGTCCTCCGTCGGCGGCTCCGCGCTGACAATCGCCTCCAGCTCCTTCTGGATCTCGGCCATGCTGTCCGCGGCCTTGTCGGTTTGCACCGGCGCGTAGGCGAAGAACGGCCGCGGCCCGCGCGCATCCACGATCGAGCTGCGGGCGCCATAGGACCAGTGTTTGTCCTCGCGCAGGTTCATGTTGAGCCGCGCCGTGAAACTGCCGCCGAGCACCTCGTTCGCGGCCGACAACGCGAGCTTGTCGGGGGTGTCGTAGGGCGGCATGACGTGGCCGGCGATGATCACGGCCTGCTCGGAGCCCGGCCGGTCGACCACGTGCACCGTGCTCGTTTCCGGCAGCTCGTCCGGCCCGATGTTCTTCTCCGGCACCTCGGCCGGCTCCCAGTCGGCAAAGTACTCCTCCAGCAGCGGCCGGATCTCGGCGAGCGTGGTATCGCCCACCACGATCATGGTGGCGTTGTTGGGCCGGAACCAGGTGTCGTGGAAGCTCCGCAGGTCGTCGCGCGTCATCGATTCCACCGATTGCAGCGTGCCCGACCCGGTGAACGGGATGGAGTAGGCGTGGTCCGCGCCGTAGATGAGCTGCGGGAAGAGCCGCAAAGCCATTGCGAACGGCTGCGCCAGCTCCTGCTGGATGCCCGCGATCTGCAGCGCGCGCAGGCGTTCCAGCTCCTCGGGCGGGAAGGTCGGGTTCAGGACGATGTCGGCGTACAGCTCGAGGGATTCCTCGAGGTTCACCTTGAGCGCGGAGAGCGAAGCATAGGAGGTGTCGAGGTTGGACCCGAGGCCTATCCGCGCGCCCAGCCGGGCGGTCGTCGCTGCAATCTCCAGCGCGTCCCGCTTCTTCGTACCTTCGTCCATCATGTCGAGGGCGAGGTTGGCCGCCCCCAGCGATGCGTCCTTGTCCGCGGCGTAGCCCGCATCCACCAGGAGCGCGAATTCCACCACGGGTACCGCGTCGTGCCGGGCCACGATTACCTCGAGGCCGTTCTCGAGCTCCGTGCGCTCGTATTCCGCAAAGTTTACCTGCGGGAACTCCTCGGGCATGGGCGGGCCGTTCGCACGGTCGACTTCCGTGTCGGCGGCGGCGAGCTGCGGGTAGGGATGCACCTCGAGCACGTAGACGCCGTCCTGCAGCCAGTCGCGTGCCGCGGCCATGACGTCCTGCGCCGTCGCTTCGCGAAGCGTGCGCAGGCTCTGCTGGTAGCCGTCGGGGCTGCCGTAATAGACCTCGCTCGACGCGAGGACGTCCGACTTGCCGCCGAAGCCGCCGATACGCTCGACGCCGCGGATGAAGCCGGCGAACCGCTCGGTGCGGACGCGCTCGAGCTCGTCGGCGGTGAGGCCTTCCGCCAGCAGCTTGCGCATTTCCGCATCCAGCAGGCGCTCGACTTCAGCGAGGTCCTGGCCCGGGCTGGCGTTGGCCGTCACGATGAACAGGCTACCGAGCTCGCGGCCCCAGACGAAAGCGCCGACGCCCGTGGCGACCTGCTCGTCGTACACGAGCTTCTCGTAGAGGCGCGAGTTTTTACCGTTCGCCAGCACGTCAGCGAACAGCGAAAGGTAGTCCGACGCAGCGGAGGTTGCCTCCGGTACGTTCCAGACCTTGTAGAGCCGCGCCTGCGGCACGCGATCCTGCATGACCTGGCGATGGGTGCCTTTGCGTTTGGCGATCCAGGCCTTGTGCCGTTCGATCGGCGGGCTGGGCTCGATGCCGCCGAAGTAGTGCCTGACCTTTTCGAGCGCGGTCTCGGTCTCCACGTCGCCCGCGATCACGATCGTGGCGTTGTTCGGCCCGTAATACTGGTCGAACCAGGCGTGCACGTCGTCCAGCGACGCCGCGTCCAGGTCCTCCATGGAACCGATGACGGTGTGGTCGTAGGGATGCCCTTCCGGGTAGGTGCTGTCCTGGATGAGGTTGAAGACCTCGCCGTACGGCTGGTTCTCGCCCTGCCGCTTCTCGTTCTGCACCACGCCGCGCTGCTCGTCGAGGCGCGCCTGGTCCACCGCGTTGTTCATGCAGCACATGCGGTCCGATTCCATCCACAGCACCATGTCGAGCGCGCTCGAAGGCACGTTCTGGAAGTAATTGGTGCGATCGGAATTGGTGGTGCCGTTCATTTCGGTCGCGCCCACCGCGTCGAACGGCTTGAAGTAATCGTCGTTGTAATGCTCGGAGCCGTTGAACATCAGGTGCTCGAACAGGTGCGCGAAGCCGGTCTTGCCCTCCACTTCGTTCTTGGAGCCGACGTGGTACCACACGTTGACCGCGACGATCGGCGCCTTGTGGTCTTCGTGGATGACGACGGTCAGGCCGTTGTCGAGCACGAACTTCTCGTACGGTATTTCCGGAATCGGAAGTTGGTCCCGGGCGAATGCCGGGACGGCGAATGCAATGGCGATCAGGGTGAATGACGCGGTGAGTCTTCGCACGGCGTGCTCCTGGCTGGAGGCGGGACCGCGAGGATACCGGGCGCGGGCGGGAGGGACAACAAGGCGCCGGCGAACCGCGGCTACGGCGCGGCGGGTTCCGTGCGGATGCGGGAAATGGCTTCGCGCCAGCTCGCGTACAGGATTTTGCGGCGCTGGTCGCGCATGGACGGCTGGAACGAGGCCTCGCTCCGCCACGTCCTCTCGATGTCTTCGAGCGAGTCGAAGATGCCGGCCTGCAAGCCCGCCAGCGCCGCCGCGCCGGTTACCGTGGATTCGATGTTTTGCGGGCGTTCGACGGCAATGCCGAGGATGTCGGCCAGGAATTGCAGCAGCCACGCATTCGCGGCCATGCCGCCGTCGACCCGGATGACTTTCGGCGAGATTCCGTCCTCGGCCATGGCTTCGACGAGGTCTTTCGCCTGGAAGGCCACCGCCTGCAGCGTTGCCGTGACGATTTCCGCAATACCGCTGTCGCGCGTCAGTCCCAGGATCGCACCGCGCGCGTCCGGGTCCCACCATGGCGCGCCGAGGCCGGCGAACGCGGGCACCACGTGCACGTGCTCGACGATTCCCGTTCTGGCCGCGATGGCTTCGGTTTCTCCTGCGGTTTCGATGAGCTTCAGGTCGTCGCGCAGCCACTTCACCGCGGAGCCTGCGACGAAAATACTGCCTTCGATGGCGTACGTGACCTCGCCCTCGAGGCGGTACGCGACCGTCGCGAGGAGCTTGTTGCGCGAGGTAACCGGCTGCTTGCCCGTGTTGGTGATGACGAAGCAGCCGGTGCCGAAAGTCGCCTTGGTCATCCCCGGCGTGAATCCCGCTTGCCCGACCAGGGCGGCCTGCTGGTCACCCGCCACGCCGCGAATCGGGAGCGACACCCCGAGCACGGATTCGTCGGTGGTGCCGAAATCGGCGGCGCAATCCTTTACCTCCGGCAACAGTGACGAAGGGATATCCAGCAGGCGGAGTAACTCTTCGTCCCATTGCTGCGTGTGGATATTGAACAGCATGGTGCGGCAGGCATTCGTGACGTCCGTCGCGTGCGTGCGGCCATTGGTCAGGCGCCAGACCAGGAACGTGTCGACGGTACCGAACGCGAGGCGGCCTTCGTCCGCCAGGCGGCGCGCCCCGTCCACGTGGTCCAGGATCCAGGCGAGCTTCGTCGCGGAGAAGTACGGGTCGATCAGCAGGCCCGTTCTTTCCGTCACCCTCTGTTCCGCGCCTGCCTTCCGGAGCCTGCGGCACTCCTCCGCCGTGCGCCGGTCCTGCCAGACGATCGCCGGGTAGATGCAGCGGCCGTTTTCCCGGTTCCACACGAGCGTGGTCTCGCGCTGGTTGGTGATGCCGAGGCCCTTGATGTCGCCGGCACTGAGGCCGCTGTCGGTTATTGCACGGCGCGTGACATCGAGCGTGGCCTGCCAGATCGCTTCCGGGTCGTGCTCCACCCAACCGGGGTGCGGGTAGCTTTGTGCGAACTCCTGCTGTGCACTCGCGACCGGCAGCAAGCGACGATCGAAGACGACGGCACGGCTGCTGCTCGTGCCCTGGTCGATGCCGAGGAGGTAATCAGCCAAGCTGCTCGGCCAGCGAGTACAGGGGGCGGGCGATCCGCATGCGCTTGCCCGCTTCCCGCGGCATTGCCCTTGCCCGTTGTGCTCCCGCGAGCCGCTCCAGCTCGCGCAGCACGGACGCGGGCCATGCGCTGACGCGGCGCGTCCCGAGATCGACATGAAGGTTCATCCACTCGGCGGTAGCCGCGAGATAGTTCTCGTCCGCGTGGTACATGCGCTGGAACTGGTGCACGCGCTTTTCGTCGTACGCAAGGATCTGCGATTCTATGCGATAGCGCTGTCCTTGCGTGAGCTCACGACGATAGGTCACGTGGGACTCAACCGCAAAGGTCGTGCCGCCCGTCTCGCGAATGTAGTCGTCCGTGATGCCCGCGCGCGCCAGCAGGCCGTCCACCGCCTGGTCGAAGGCGAGCACGTAGAACGCTACGTTCATGTGGCCGTTGATGTCGATCCATTCGGGACGCACGGTCCCTTCGTGGATGGCGAATCCGCTCTCCTCGCCCACGCTCAGTCCGCCGCCAGCTCGGGGCGGTCGCGAAAATACTCGAGCGCCCCGGGATTCGCGAGCGCGTCGGTGTTTTTCACGGGGCGGCCGTGCACGGTCGCGCGTACCGCCAGCTCGACGATCTTGCCGCTGATGGTACGCGGGATATCGGGCACGGCGAGGATCTTCGCGGGCACGTGGCGAGGCGTCGTGTTGTCGCGGATCACCTTGCGGATGCGCGCCTGCAGCTCGTCGTCGAGGGTAACCCCGGGGCGCAGCACGACGAACAGCACGACGCGCACGTCGCCTTCCCATTCCTGTCCGATGGCGATGCTTTCGAGCACCTCGTCGAGTTTTTCGACCTGGCGGTAGATTTCCGACGTGCCGATGCGAACGCCGCCGGGGTTCAGGACCGCGTCCGAGCGGCCGTGCACGACCAGGCCGAGGTGCTCGGTGAGTTCGGCGTAGTCGCCATGGGCCCACACGCCGGGGAAGCGCTCGAAATAGGCCGCGCGGTACCTGGCGCCGTCCGGATCGTTCCAGAAACCGACCGGCATTGAAGGAAACGCCTGCGTGCACACCAGTTCGCCGGGCTCATTGAGCACGGACTCGCCGTCGTCGTTGAAGATCTCGACGGCCATGCCGAGCCCTATGGACTGCAGCTCGCCACGGCGCACCGGCAGCAGCGGGTTGCCGCCGGCGAAGCAGCTGATGATGTCGGTGCCGCCCGTGATGGAAGAGAGCTGCACGTCGTCGGCAATGGCGTCGTAGACGTAATCGAAGCTCGCCGGCGCGAGGGGCGATCCCGTCGAGAGGACCGTCCGTAACGCAGGCAGGTCGAACTCCTCCTTCGGGCGTACGCCGGCTTTCTCCAGCGCGGCGAGGTACTTGGCGCTGGTGCCGAAGATGGAGATCCGCTCCTCTTGCGCGATCTGCCAGAGAATGCGGCCGTCGCGGGCGAAGGGCGCGCCGTCGTACAGGATCAGCGTGGCGCCGCACGCCAGCCCGCTTGCCAGCCAGTTCCACATCATCCAGCCGCAGGTGGTGAAATAAAACAGGCGGTCGTCGGGGCCGACATCGGTGTGCAGCCGGAGCTCTTTCACGTGCTGGACCAGCGTACCGCCCGCGCCGTGCACGATGCACTTCGGCACGCCGGTCGTGCCCGAGGAGTACATGACGTAGAGCGGGTGGTCGAACGGCAGCGAAGCGAACGTGAGCTCGGCACCCGGCCTCGTGAAGTCGTCCCAGGTTACAGCGTCCAGGTTGCCCGGCAGCTCGACCGGCTCGCCGGTGAACGGCACGACGACCGTGCGCTCGATGCTCTTTATCTGCGCGACCACGCCGGCGACGGCCGCCAGGGAATCCAGGCGCTTGCCGTTGTAGAAGTAACCGTCCGCGCAGAAGAGGACCTTCGGTTCGATCTGGCCAAAGCGGTCGACGACACCGCTGATGCCGAAATCCGGCGAGCAGGACGACCAGAGGGCGCCGATGCTCGAGGCGGCCAGCATGGCGACGATCGCTTCCGGGCAGTTCGGCAGGAAGCCGGCCACCCGGTCGCCGCGCTGCACACCGACATCGACCAGCGCCGCAGCGATACCGGCAACAGCGGCCCTGAGCTCGTTCCACGACAGCTCGCGGCGCGCGCCGTTCTCGCCTCGGAAGATGAGGGCCGGATCGTCGCCCTCGCGGCGCAGCAGGTTCGCGGCAAAGCTCAGCTCGCTGCCCGGGAACCAGGCGGCGGTCGTCATGTCGCCGGGCTGGCGCAGCACCTCGGTCGCCGGTTTGCTGAAATTCACGTCGCAGAATTCTGCGAGCGCCTGCCAGAATGCCGCCGGTTGCTCGATCGACCAACGGTGCATTTCGCCGTAGTCGCCGAATCGCCGTTCGGCCATGAAACGGCCCATGGCCGAACGCTTGCGTCGCTGTTCGTCCGGTTGCCAGATGATGGGATTGTCGGTCACGCCTGCTTTATCATGTTGCTTACGTTTGCACGATTATCGCAACAATCCTTACTTCCTGCATGGAGCAGCGCATTGGTGGGAACGGGAACACTGCCCGACGAGATGCGCGCGGTACGCATCGCGCGCCCCGGAGGGCCGGAAGTGCTGGAGCCCGTCACGATCCCGGTACCGCAGCCGCGGGCGGGCGAAATCCTGGTGAAGGTGGCCGCCGCCGGCGTGAACCGCCCCGACGTGCTGCAACGCCTGGGAAAGTACGCGTTGCCGCCGGATGCCGACCCGCTGCCCGGACTCGAAGTCGCCGGTACCGTTGCGGCGCGAGGCGAAGGCGCATCGCGGCTCGAGCTCGGCGACCGTGTCATGGCGCTGACGCACGGCGGCGGGTACGCGGAGTATTGCCGCGTGCACGAGTCGCATTGCCTGCCGGTGCCGGCCGGGTTTTCGTTCACGATGGCGGCCGCGGTACCGGAAACGTTCTTCACGGTGCATTACAACCTGTTCATGCGCGCGGGACTCGCGGCCGGCGAGACGCTGCTCGTGCACG
>CBFGSB010000090.1:0-11972 GCA_965651325.1 uncultured Chromatiales bacterium
GGCGGCTGTTCGTCGAGCGCGAGCCGATGCAGGCGCAGCCGGTAGCGCTTGTAGATGTCCTGAAGGCGCGCGACCTGCTCGGCCCCGAGGCATCCGGCCGCCGCCAGCGTGCCGAGCTGGCGGATGTTGTCCGGGTAGTGAATCACGGCGGGGTGCCGGTTCGCGTGCGTGAGCACGAGGTACTGCACCAGGAACTCGATATCGGCGATGCCGCCCGGGCCCTGCTTCAAATCGAAGCGTTCGCCGTCGCTCTTGTCGAGCTGCGCGCGCATCTTGCCCCGCATTGCGAGCACGTCCTCGCGCAACCGGTCACGCCGCACCCGTCCTTTGAGCGTTTCGCGGCGCACGCGCTCGAACTCGCGGGCGATCAGGGCGCTGCCGGCTACCGGGCGGCTGCGCAGCAGGGCCTGGTGCTCCCACGTCCAGGCATTTTCCTCCTGGTAACGCTCGAACGCCTCGACGCTCGTTACCAGCAGGCCGGACTGGCCGCTCGGACGCAGCCGGGTGTCGACCTGGTACATCGCACCGGTGGTCGTCGGCGCGTTGAGAAAATGCACCAGCCGGCGGACGAGCCGCGCGAAGAACACGTTCGCGTCCAGCGGCGCTGCGCCGTCGGTCTCCTGTGCATCGGCGGGCGCATCGTGCAGGAACACGAGATCGAGATCCGAGCCGTACGACAGCTCCATGCCGCCGAACTTGCCGTAGGCAACGACGCCGAAGCCCGCGTGGCCGCGCTCCCTGCCGGCCCGCGGATGCCCGTGCTTCTCCGTCATGTCGCGCCACGCGATCGAGAGCGCCTTCTGCAACACGATCTCGGCGAGCTCGGTCAAGCGGTCGCTCACTTTCATCACGGGCAGGTTGCCGGCGACGTCGGCGACCGCGACGCGGAACAGCATCGCGCGCTGGAACTGGCTCAGGGTTTCGACCAGGCGCTCGCTATCGTTTTCACCGAGACGGTCGAACCGGCGGTCGAGGTCCTGCTGCATCTCGTTGCGCGTCAGCACCTGCTCGTGCAGGCGCGAGTCGAGCAACTCGTCCAGCAACAGCGGATAGCGTCCGATTTCCTCGGCCAGCCAGGCGCTCTTCTCGCACAGCCCGACCAGGCGCGCACGCACGGACGGGTTCTCGTTCAGGAGCGCCACGTAAGCGCTCCGCCTCAGGACTTGCTCCAGCACGCCGAGTACGCGCTGCAACACGGGCGCGGGCTCGTCATGCCCGCGCAGTTCCGCCAGCAGCTCGGGCACGAACTGGTCGAGGCGCTTCGCGCCCGTCCTGTCGACCTGGCCGACCGCGGTGCTGCCGGCGAATCGGACCAGGATTCCGGCGAGCGTCGGGGCCGCCTCGAAGCCGCACCGATCCAGCAGCGAACGCCATTCGTCCTCGTTCGCCCGGGCGGACCAGGCCCCGGCCAGTGCCTCGACGGGGCCCGGGACGGGCTTCTCTCCGCCGCCCCGAAACGCCACGGCGGAGAAATGCCCGCTGACGATGCGGCGCTGCCGCTCGACCGCCGCGGCGGCGGCTTTCCAGTCCGGGTAGCCGACGGCCAGGGCGAGCCGCGCCCGGTCGGCGGCATCGCCCGGCAGGTCGTGGGTTTGCTGGTCCCGCATCGCCTGCAGCGCGTTTTCGACCCGCCGCAGGAACAGGTAGGCGGTATCGAGCTCCGCCGCTGCCGCGGCGGAGAGATCCCGCGTCCGCGCCAGTTGCTTCAGCGCCGGCCGCAGCCCGGTCGTCCTGAGATTGCGGTCGCCACCGCCGCGCACGAGTTGCAGCGATTGCGCAATGAACTCGACCTCGCGGATACCGCCCCGGCCGAGCTTGACGTTCCCGGCGAGCCGGCGCTTGCGTGCTTCCGCGGCAATGAGCGCCTGCATCTCGCGCAGCGATTCGAACACGCCGTAGTCGAGATAACGGCGATAGACGAACGGTTCGATGATGTCCGCCATCAGCTCGGCGGCTGCCGGATGGCTGCGGCGGCCCGGCACGGTGCCGATGGCGCGGGCCTTGACGTAGGCGTAGCGCTCCCAGCTGCGACCGTGCCGCAACAGGTAGGATTCGAGCGCGCTGAAGCTCACCACCGGCGGGCCGCTGTCGCCGAATGGCCTAAGGCGCGTGTCGACCCGGTACACGAATCCGTCGGCGGTGACTTCCTCGAGCAACGCCACGACCTGGCGCGACATCCGGGTGAAGTACTCCTGGGCCGATAACCGGCGCGCGCCGTCCGATTCCCCGTCGGCGGGATACAGGAAGATCAGGTCGACATCGGAGGAGAAATTCAGCTCCTGCCCGCCGAGCTTGCCCATCGCGAGCACCACGAGCTTCTGCTCGTTGCCGGCGGCGTCGCGCACGCGGCCGCAGCGTTCGCACAGGTGAGCCTCGGCGGCCTGCACGGCGGCCGCAACCAGGTTGTCGGCGAGCATCGAGAGCGATTCCAGCGTCGCGGCCGTGCCCGCCTTGCCCGCCGTCTCCCGCCACAGGATGTGCAGCAGGCGCCGGTTGCGAAAGCGCCGCAGGCGCGACTTGACGGCGTCGGCGTCAGGGTCGCCGCCGGCCTCGAACGCCAGGTCCGGCCGCTTGCCGGGTTGCGCCAGCACGTCGCGAAACCACGGCCACTCGCGCGCGAGCGCGTGCCCCGCGAACTCGCTGCAGGCTACGAGCCGCAGGAAGGGTTCGAGGGTGGCGCTGTCCAGTCCGTCCAGCGCCCCGGGGTGGGCGTCGAGCAAACGCCCGAGCAGCAGCTCGACCGGGTGGCGCAAGGCCTCGGGGAGGGCTCGGATCGCGGACGGCAGCTCCTGGGGCGTTGGGTGCTTCACGCGAGAAGTCTAACGTATCGTCCGTGCGAGCCACCTACAGGTGCCGGGCTTGCGGCACCTGCTCTTGGGGACGGTAAGCCCGGCGCTGTCCTATGCGACCAGGGTCGCGAGGACCGCCTCCAGCGGTTCCGGCTTGCCGACGCTGTGGCCCTGCGCGTAATCGACGCCCAGGCGCGCGACCAACTCGCGAGCGGCCTCGGTCTCGACGTACTCGGCCACCGTCTCCAGGTTCATCACCCGGGCGACCTGCGTGATCGCCGCCACCATGGACTCGGAGATGCGGTTCTTCGTGATGTCGCGGATGAAACTGCCGTCGATCTTCAGGGTGTCGACCTTGAAATTCTTGAGGTAGGCAAAGGAGCTGAGGCCCGCGCCGAAGTCGTCCAGCGAGAATCGGCAACCGCGCGCCCTCAGGGCATCGATGAACGCCTGTGCCTTTTTCCTGTTGGACACCGCCGCGGATTCCGTGACCTCGAACGACAGGATCTTCGGTGCGATCCGGCTCTCCTCGAGCTGTGCTTCGATGAAGTCGAGGATGCCGTCATCGCCGAGCGTCTGCCCCGACAGGTTGATGGCAAAGCTCACGCCGGCGTCCGCCAGCTCCGATGCATGCGGCGCCAGCATGCGCGCGGTGGCCGACACCACCCAGCGATCGATCTGCGGCATGAGCTGGTAGCGCTCCGCCGCGGAAAAGAACGATTTGGAGGAAATACTGTTGCCGGTGCTGTCATTCATACGCAGCAGCACCTCGAAGCGTCCGCCCCCGTTCGGTCCCGCCAGCGACACGATCGGCTGCGCGAGCAGCAGGAACCCGTCGGCATCGAGCGTCTTTCGGATCTCCGCGACCAGGTGCATGTCGTCGTAGCGGCGCACGATACTCTGGTCATCCCGATCGTACACCTCGACGCGGTCGCGGCCGTGATCCTTGGCCGTGTCGCAGGCGATGCGAGCCGCCGTCAGGGCGGCTTCCGGGTCGGCCGCGTCGGCAAGCAGCGGCGCGATCCCGACGCTCACGGTTACCTGCAGCGACTTGTCGCCTTGCAGGTAGCGCAAGTCGCGGCTGGTCTCCTGCACCGCATGCGCCAGCTCCAACGCGTCGTCGTGCGAGCCGTGCGACAGGAGGATCGCGAAGTCGTCGCCGGACAGGCGGGTGGCCACAGCGCTCTTCGGCAGGTTGTCCTCCAGGATCTGGGCAAACCGCATGATGACCTCGTCACCCGCCTGCTGGCCGAACGTATCGTTCACGAGGTGCAGGTTGTCCAGGTCGAAGTACATGACCTGGTGGGCATCATTGCTGCCGGCGAGCGATTTCGACGCTTCCTCGAGCTGGGCCTGGAAGCCCGCGCGGTTCATGAGACCGGTCATGGCATCGAACGACTGCTCGATGACGTACGCGACCTTGCGCATGATGTGTGCCATGAACCGGGAGTCCGATGCGCGGAAGGGCCGCCCGTCGACCCTGCCAAGCTGGGCCAGCATGCCTTCGAGATTGCCCATCCGGTCGACCAGCGGGCAGACCAGCGTCTGGTAGCCCTGGTCGGCGATGTCGGTCGAGCCCGGGACGGCCGGGACTTCGAAGACGACCGGCGCGCGGTGACCTTTCAGCCGCGGGAACAGCCTGTCGACCAGGTACTTGTCCAGCGCCTTGCGGTTGACCTCTTTCCAGCTCGAATGGGTGGCACTGATGCGGATGCGCTTGGCGGGCATGAGCAGCACGCTGTAGGCAATCCCGAGGAAGCGGCCGCTCTGGCCGACGAGCAGGGCGAGACGGGCATGACTGCGCTCGTGACCGTGGATCTTCTCGTCGATCTGGTAGACGAGCTTCAGCTCGGCTTCCGCGTCGTCGGCGCCACCGGGCCCGGCATCGTGGCGGTCACGCAAACGCAGCACGGCGCCGTCGGCCCCGGGGGAATGATCGGGCAGGTCCGCTGACATGCGGCTCTCCAGCACCTCAAGGAGGGCAATATCCCACGGCCGGTCCGCCGGCGCTGTGACCGGAGTCTCAGCGCTACCGCGCTTTCACTTTCGTTTTCAGGAGTTTACGAATCGGTCAAGCCAGCAACGGTCATAACCGAAAAGTCTAAGGGCTGCGACGAAACCGCGCCCGTGACTGCAACGAACAATCGCGCGGCATGTCTACTCAACTGTCGGCCATACAAGCAGCGCAGTCATGAAGCTACAACAACTGAAGTATTTACTCGCGATTGTGGACAACGGCCTGAACATCACGGCCGCGGCGGATCGCCTCTATACCTCACAACCCGGCGTCAGCAAGCAACTCAAGCTGCTGGAGGATG
The DNA here is from genome assembly GCA_965651325.1 of uncultured Chromatiales bacterium. Lineage (GTDB taxonomy): Bacteria > Pseudomonadota > Gammaproteobacteria > Steroidobacterales > Woeseiaceae > IDS-8. The sequence goes on from CBFGSB010000090.1 coordinate 5,108, forward strand.
AGCTGGGCCTGCAGATCTTCACGCGCAAGGGCAAGAGCCTGGACGGCATTACGCCGGCGGGCGACGTCGTCATTGGTCGCGCTCGCTTGATCATGCGGGAAGTGGATGGCATCCGCAGCCTGTCCCACGGGCACCGGAAGGATCACGGCCGCTTCGGCGCAGTGCCGAACCACGCCGTGCATTCGAAGATTGGGCCGCCCGAGGCGGCGCGGCGGAACCTGGAACAGCTCTAGCCGCAGGGCAGGCGCCCGGGCTCAGTAGATGCGCACGCCGCCGTGGCGCCTGCGGCTACGGTAGTCGAGCCACCACCAGCCGCCCATGAAGCCGGCGAACAGGCACACGGCGAGTGCGGCCCCTACCCAGCTGATGGGCAGGCTGTACTGGTATTGCGCCGCACGCTCCGCATAGGCCTGGTTTTGCTCGAGCAGGTCGGCTACCTGCGCGAGGTTCTTCTCGATCGTGGCCTTCTGCTCCGCGACCTGCGCTTCCAGGGCACCGATCGTCTCGGCGGGACCGGCAAACTGCTGCTTCAGGGTAGTGATTTCCTGCGCGAGGCGCTCCTGTTCCGCGTGACTTTCGGCGACGATCAGTTTCGCCGGCTTATCGCTGACGAGGTAAGCGGCCTTCACATAGCCAACAGTGCCGTCCGGCAGGCGCACGTGTGCGTAGTAGCGATCGCGGGTCAGTATCTCGAGCACCTGGCCGCTCTCCAGGGTGCGAAAGGCCCGGTCGCTGGTATCCGCGGCCCGGTGCAGGCCGAGCTGCAGGGTGTCCGTCACGTAGGCGGTTTCCGCCGCCGCCGCGAGCGGCAGTAGGGCCAGCAGAATTCCGAGGGTCGATCGCATGTGCTCTCCCGGCCCGATGCGGCAAAGCCGTCACGCGGGCAGGCATTATGTTACCGGGAGGCCGCCGTATTGATGTGACAGGGCGCACGTTGTGTCCTGTCCCGCCGATAGATTGCGCCAGGGCACCACTACATCTCGTACAGCCACCGGAGGAGCGCCGTCTGCACTTCGTCCCCGGTGCCGCGGTGCACGCCGGCGTAGTTCTGCAGGGCCACCACGATGTAGCGAGTGCCTGAGCGGGCCTGCAGGTATCCGGCGATCGCGGTGACGTCATCCAGCGAGCCGGTCTTGATGTGGCCCATTCCGGCCAGCCTTTTACCTTCGTAGCGGCGCGACAGGGTGCCGTCCAGGCCCGTCAAGGACAGGGACGAGAGGAATTCCGGCATGAACGGACTGTCGTACGCGTACCGAAGCAGCGTCCCGATCTCAGCGGCCGTGATGCGCGCCTCCCGTGACAGGCCGGCGCCGTTGTCGATGACCAGCCCGCTGAACGCCATTCCCCGCTCGTCCAGCCACCGGCTGACCGCCTTGCGGCCGTTTTCCAGCGTGCCCGGCGTCCCGAACTTCTCGGCGCCGAGCGTCAGGAATATCTGGCGGGCCATCACGTTGTTGCTGTGCTTGTTCACCTTCGTGATGATCTCCGCGAGCGGGAGCGAATCGAAGGTGAGGAACGGCTCGGCGTCCTCGCTGTAGACCACGTTTTTCCAGCCGCCGGAGAACTCGCCCCCGCCTTCGCGCCACAGGGACCGGAACATGCCGAAGGCGAACTCGTTGTGACCGAGGGCGGTACGGTACAGCGAATACGAACGGCAGCCGCTGGGAAAGGTGCCGCTGAAGATCATCTGGTCGACGTCTTCATTCGCGGTGATGGTGATGCCGCGCTGGTAACCCCGGCAGCTCCCGTTGGCCAGCGCCAGGTGATTGACAACCTGCAGGTTATCGAGCTCCGGCACCAGGCTCAGGTCGACCGTGGAGGTCGCAACGTCGGGCTGGAAGATATAACGCACGGCCTTGAGGTTCACCATCAGGGCGTTGGGGGCGACGTTGTACGCACGCAGCGGCTGATTATCGAACGCGGCCGGATCGTAGCCCGAGATGTCGAAATAGCTGTCGTCGAGCAAAAGATCGCCGGCAATTCTCTTGATGCCGGCGCGGCGAATGGACCTCACGATCTGCCACAGGCGCTCCTCGACGAGATAGGGATCGCCGTAGCCCTTGAGCAGCAGATCGCCCTCGAGGGTTTCTCCCTCGACGTCGCCCAGCAGGTAGACCTCCGTCTTCCAGGTGTAAGTCGGGCCAAGTGAGTCCAGCGCCGCCAGCGTCGTCAGCAGTTTCATGACCGACGCCGGGTTGCGTGCCGTAGACTCGTTCCAGGCAAGCACCGGCTCACCCGTCGCCACGTTCTCGACGTACAGGCTGAGGGAGTCGGCCGGCAGGTGCCGGTAATCGAGCGCCGCCGTTATGGGTTTCGGCAGTTGATCCCCGGCGGCCGCCGTGGCCGCCATGCATGCCAGCGCGGCTAGCGCCGCTAGCCTCCCGGCCATCCCCGCCCCCCGGTTTGCGGCAGTTTACTGCCTGTTGGTCTGCCGGCCGGCTCTGGCGCCGGCGTCGATGTTGTTGTGCAATTCAATTGTGCGACTGCCGTTCTGGATCGTGCGACTGTTATTGGCCCTGGCCCACGCGGCAAGCGGCTTGTCCGGACACACCGCTGCGGGATGCCCCACCCGCGACAGCAGCGGAATGTCGAAACGCGAATCCGCGTACGCATATACGTCTTTCGCAGCGACGCCGTATTTTTCACAGATGCGCGAGAACAATGCAACCTTGTCGTCGAAAAATGGGTGGCGCGTCGCAGGTGCCGCGGTGTAGCGGCCGTGAACCACGTCGCACTGCGTACCGAGACCTTCGGCCGCGCCGAATCGTCGGCTGAGCAGGTCGACGATCGGCTGCGGGCTGCCGGAAAGGAGCACGACGACATCGCCGCGCTCCAGGTGACGGTGCAGCTCCGTGACAACCGGAGCAATCCAGTCCTCGTCGCCAATCTCTTGGTTGAGAAACGCCGCCGCCTCGTCCGCCACGGCGTTCTCGGGGAGGCCGCTAAGCCAGGCCTTGTTTTTGCGGAAGACGTGCCGACCGTAGCGCGGGAACCAGCGCACCACGAACCAGGCCGCGGCAAAAAGCTGGCGAGCCCCGATCAGGCGGCGGCGCAGCATCCAGGCAATGAATCGCTTCTCGGTGCTTTTGCCTGCCACCAGGGTTCCGTCGACGTCGAAGATTGCCAGCCGCATCGATCATTCCAGTTTCACTCTTTTTGGAGCGAAGGTGTCTTTTTCCTTGTAGGCGAACTCCATTATCACCGGAAGTCCGCGGATCACGCACGTCAGCACCGACAGGTACACGAGGGTGGCGCCGATCGCCTCGAGCAGCCATCCCCAGCCCGACCACACTGCCGGCAGCAGTACCGGGAGGGGTCGTATCAGCAACAGCCAGCAGAACGTCGTGGCCTTCAGCGTCGCATAGAAGGCGCGCATGAACTTGCCTGCCACCAGCCATTTTCCGAGCGGCGTCTCGAGCATCGAGAACGGCGTCTCGTGTGCCGTCGTCACCTGGTTTGCCCGAATCGTATCAACAATCGTGCCGCGGACGATAAAAACCAGCGGCACCCACACCGGTACTACCCCCAGGTCGACCAGCACGATCCACATGGTGAGCTCGGCGATGCGGTCGCTCGCGATGTCGAACATCGCGCCGAATACGCTTTCCTCGTGGCGCTTGCGCGCGACGTAGCCGTCGAGGCCGTCGCTGACGAATACCATGATCAGGAGCGCCACGTTGACGACGTGCCACCACGAATACGGCTGATACGCGATCAGGACGACCACCATCAGCAAAAGCAGCCGGCTCAGCGTGATCAGGTTCGCCATCGGTTCATTATAGCCGCAGGAGCCCGCGTAACGGGCGATTGCGGGCTGTGTTGTCAGTGTGGCTTCTTGATTCCGAAGGTCTTGATGCGGTCGTTCAGGGTCGTGGGCCGGATGCCTAAGAGCTCCGCGGCACCGCCCTTGCCGGAGACGCGCCAGTTGGCCTGCTTGAGCGCCGCCAGGATGTTCTTCTTTTGCAGCGCTTTCAGTTCCTTTTCGGTCAGCACGTCGTCCCGTGCCGGTTCCGGGCCCTTCTGCCTGCTGCCGGTCTGCAACGCGATTTCCGGCAGGGCCAGGTCGAGGCGCAGCACGCTGCCCTGGGAGAGGATGACGGCACGCTCGATGACGTTCTTCAGCTCGCGCACGTTGCCCGGCCAACTATACCCTGTGATGGCATCGAGCTGGCTGCGCGTCAGCTTGATCGGCTTGCGCCCGAAATCCTTGCAGGTTACGTCGAGGAAATGCTGCGCGAGCTGCACGACGTCCTCGCTACGGTCCCTGAGCGGCGGCACTTCGACAGGGAAGACGCTGAGGCGGTAGAACAGGTCCTCGCGAAACTTCCCGTCCGCCACAAGCTGTGCGAGATCGCGATTGGTCGCGGCGATGACCCGCACGTCCACGCGCCGGGTGGTATCGTCACCGACCCGCTCGAACTCGCGTTCCTGCAGCACGCGCAACAGCTTCCCTTGCAGCTCCAGCGGGATCTCGCCGACTTCGTCCATGAACAAGGTGCCCCCGTCGGCGAGCTGGAAGCGTCCGACCCGGTCGCGATGGGCCCCCGTGAAGGCGCCTTTAACGTGGCCGAAGAACTCGCTTTCGAACAGGTCCTTCGGGATCGACGCGCAGTTGACCTTGACGAGCGGCGCGTCCGCGCGCGGGCTGCGGGCATGGATCGCGCGGGCGACCAGCTCCTTCCCGACACCGGTCTCGCCCAGCACCAGCACGTTGGCAGGAGTTTGTGCCACTGCCTCGACCTGCTCCAGCATATGCTTCAGCGCCGCGCTCTTGCCGACGATGCGGCCGAAGTTCATGGAGACGTTCACTTCCTCGCGCAGGTAATCGCGTTCGCGCTCCAGTTCCTCCCGCAGCCGCGCATTTTCGGCAAGGGTGGCGCGCAGCGCACGCTCCGCCTTGTTACGTTCGGTGATGTCCTTGGAGGCGACCAGCATGCGGTACACGCGACCTGACGAATCCCGCTCCGAGACGGCGGACTGCAGGAGCTCGAGGACCCTGCCATCGTGCGTCACCATGCGCCGTTCCTCGTTCGTGAACTGGCCGCCGCTGATCGTGCGCTGCAGGAGCTTCGCGGAATAGTTCTCGCGATCTTCCGGGCTGAAGAAGTCCAGGATGGACCGCCCGATGACCTCTTCGCGGGTGTAGCCCATCTTCTGGAGCCAGCGGTCGGTCACCGTGACGATGCTGCCGCCGGAATCGATCGTGTGCAGCATGGCCGGCGTCGCACGGTAGAGCTGCCGGTACTTCCAGTCGACGCGCGCCTGGTCCGCGACTTCCATGTACATGGCAATCGTGCGGATGAAGCGGCCATCGGGGTCGTGCTCGATGACCGAGTTGGTCAGGCAATTGACGACTTCACCCGTTTTCGAGACGAACGCAATCGGCTTGTTTTCCAGCCGCCCCGTGCGCCTCAGCTTCGGCATAAATTCCTTCTCGATGCGCTCCGCGCTGTCGGGGGTCACGAATTCGGCGGGACGGCGCCCGAGCATTTCCTCGCGGGCATAGCCGAGGCGATCCAGCAGGGCGTCGTTGACGTCGAGGTAACAGCCGTCGCGCCCGATGGAGGTCGCCATCGCCGGCGCCCGGCGGAATAGCCATTGGTAGTCGCTGCTGGTCGTCATCGCGGCGAGAGTATACACGGAATTTCGTAAATAATCATACGAGGTTTCGTGTCTTACGGAATTTCGTCATAGTTGATTGTCGATAAGCTGCTGTTTTTTATATAGATTTAGAGTTGGCACGGGTTCTGCAATAGAGGAGTCGAATTCACTAGCGGCTGCCAGCGAAGGCGGCGGCGAAACCACAAGGAAAAAGACCATGAAGTACAGGATCGGCGCCGCCCTCGCCGTGGCGGCAATCTTGACCGGAAGCGCGTTGGTGCCGATGGATGCGCGTGCCGACGACAACCCGCAGGCCGCGGCCGAAGCGGAGGCGAGCACCGTGAACTACCGGGAGCTGCAGAAGGAGCTGGACGCGCGCCTGCAGCGGGACGCCGAAATCGTGGCGGCCGATGCCATGACGGCAGCAAGCGATCTCGACCTCGAGCTCGAGCCTGCACGGGTCAGCCCCCGCACGCTGGTGCTGGTCAGCGACCTGTAAGACCAAAGCAATGACGGCGGCCGCCCGCTCGGGCCCTCTCCCCCGAGGCTGGAGCGGCGGCAGCCGGATGCGCGGCCAGGGACGTTCGCGCTCAATGCGGACCGGAAGGTCCGGCGGCAATTTCCCCCTTTGCCGTGCCGTTAGGGAGCCGGGGTCCGCTCCGTGTCGGATCGGATGCCGAACCAGGTTGGGTTAGCCCCGGCTCCTGTTTTTACCCGGTTTCACTCATTCCTGTCGCGATGTTTCTCCGCATCGCCGCCGCGGATTTTCGCGGTTTGCGAGCTGATCGTGCGGCGGGCTTTCTTGAGCCAGTAGCGTGCCCAGGCAAACTCGAGGCCGAGGATGGCGAGCCCTGCCGGAATGAGCACGAACGCCGGTCCCGGAGTCACGATCATGACGATGCCGAGCAATAGCACGGTGGTGCCGACGACCGCCACCACGATGCGGCGGACCACCTTGTAGGTGAGATTCATCAGGTTCGTCATCGGCGACCTGCGACCAGCGGGCTCAAAGCCGGGGAGCGTAGCATGGCGGCAGCTTACGCTTGTTTTTTTCCATCCGTCCCGTAGGCTGTCGCCGGTGACGGTCAGATCCCTTTGCGCCTTGTGCCTGCTGTTCGTCGTCCGGTTCGCCGGCGCCGGAGACGTTCCGGCTGCGCGCCTCGAGCTGGCGGCAGAACCACCGGTCGTTCCGGTCTCCGCGGCGGCGCCGGGGCGCCAGTTCATCCAGCTCCCGACCCTCGAGTATCGCTTCGCCGTGCACGCC
>CBFGSB010000091.1:0-11899 GCA_965651325.1 uncultured Chromatiales bacterium
CATCATCAACGGCGGCGCGCATGCCGACAACAACGTCGACCTGCAGGAATTCATGATCCTGCCGGTAGGCGCGCCGAGTTTCGGCGAGGCGTTGCGGTACGGAGCCGAGATCTTTCACGCGCTGAAGAGCGTCCTGAAAGGGCGCGGCCTGAATACCGCCGTGGGCGACGAGGGAGGTTTCGCGCCGGACCTGCCGTCGAATCGCGCGGCGCTCGACACGATCATGGAAGCGATCGGCAAGGCCGGGTTCGAGCCGGGTAACGACGTGCTGCTCGGGCTGGACGTCGCGAGCTCGGAGTTTTATCGCGACGGGCGGTATCGGCTCGGCTCCGAGGGGCGCGATTTCGATTCCGCCGGGTTCGCGGGTTACCTCGCGGGACTGGTCGATGCCTACCCGATCATCAGCATCGAAGACGGCATGAGCGAAGGTGACTGGGACGGCTGGCAGCAGTTGACGGCAACGCTCGGGGACCGGGTGCAGCTCGTAGGCGATGACCTGTTCGTGACCAATACCCGCATCCTGGCCCGTGGAATTGAGCAGAACATCGCCAATTCCATCTTGATAAAGCCCAACCAAATCGGTACCTTAACGGAAACTCTTGATGCCATTACTATGGCGGTGACGGCGGGTTTCAGCGCGGTGGTGTCGCACCGCTCCGGCGAGACCTGTGACAGCACGATTGCCGACATTGCGGTCGGGACGCGCGCCACGCAGATCAAGACGGGCTCGCTGTCGCGCTCGGATCGCATCGCGAAGTACAACCAGCTCCTGCGCATCGAGGAGGAGCTCGGCGCCGCCGCCGGCTTTGCCGGGCGGGAGGCATTTTCGGTCCCGCTCGGCGACAGCGCGTAAGCGGCGGGACAGGCGGGGAGAGCGAATTGATCGACTTGCGCTGGATCGTCGGATTGCTGGGTCTCGCGGCGCTGTTGATGCAAGCGGAACTCTGGTTCTCCGACGACGGGTACCAGAAGACGCGCGGCCTGCGTGCGGCGGTGGCGGAGCAGCGCGCCGAGAACGGGCGCCTGCGCGAGCGCAACGCGGCGCTCGACGCCGAAGTCATCAACCTCAAGACCGGCCTGGAAGCCGCCGAGGAACGTGCCCGCACGGACCTGGGCCTGATCGGCGACACCGAGACTTTCTACCAGGTCGTCCCGGCGACCGAGTAGCAGCAGGGCGCGGCGCTGCTGCGCCTGCAATGAAGCAACGTCCGCTAGCGCTTCTTCAGCAGCACGTACACCGCTCCCGTGCCCCCGTCCACCTGGCGGGCGGACACGAAGGCCAGCACGCCGTCCCATTGCCTGAGCCAGTGGTCCACCTTCGGTTTCAGCACGGGCCCGCGGGTGCCGGAGCCGCGGCCCTTGCCGTGCACGATGCGCACGCAGGTGTGACCGCGCGCCATGGAGTCGTCGAGGAAGTCGCGCAGCGCGCCGCGGGCTTCCGCCACCGTCATGCCGTGCAGGTCCGTTTCGGCCTGCACGCTGAAGCCGCCGCGGGCGAGCCGGCGCATCACCTTGCGGCCAACCGCTGGCCGCTGGAAGCGGAGGCCGTGGCCGTTCTGCGATTCGGCGTGCTCGAGGTCGAAATCCAGGGATTCCGCGAGTACCTGTCGGTCGTCCTCCCGCCGCGACCGCGCGACCGGCTTGCGTTTCGGCCGCGGTGATGGGACGACGTCGACTTTCAGGGGCCGGGTCCCGGCCATCAGCTTGCGAAACAGCGAACCGTCCTCATCCGGGGCATCGGAGCTCCCCGGCCCCGGTTTCTGCTTGCTTGCCACGGATGTAACTCCCTTGAATACAGGCACGGATCGCGGCGCCGGAAACGGGATACGCGCGCTATGGCGCCATGCGAACATTCAGTATAGTGAGCGCCGCGCGAGGGTTCGAGGAACAGGGACGCTGATAGTGAAAATTCTGGTGAGCAACGACGACGGTTACCTCGCAACCGGCATCAATGCGCTGGCAGGAGCTTTGTCCCGGGTCGCGGACATCGTGGTCGTGGCGCCGGACCGCAACCACAGCGGCGCCAGCAACTCGCTGACGCTGCATACGCCGCTGCGGATCCACAAGGTGGAGGAAAACCGCTATTTCGTGAACGGCACGCCCTCGGACTGCGTGCACCTGGCGCTTTCGGGCTTCCTCGAATTCGACCCGGATATCGTCGTTTCGGGCATCAACCACGGTGCCAATCTCGGCGATGACGTGATCTACTCGGGAACCGTTGCCGCGGCGATGGAGGGCCGTTTCCTGGGCTTTCCCGCCATCGCCGTCTCCCTGGCGGCGAACCGCGGCCGGCATTTCGAGACCGCCGCCCGCGTAACCTGCGAGCTGATCGCGCGCCTGCAGAGAAAGCCGCTGCCGAGCGACGTGATTCTCAATGTGAACGTCCCGGACCGACCCTACGACGAGCTGACCGGCGTCACCGCAACGCGGCTCGGGTTCCGCCATCGCTCGGAACCGCTGGTGCGGAGCAAGGACCCCCACGGCCGCACGATCTACTGGATCGGTCCGGCGGGCACCGGGCAGGATGCCGGACCCGGCACGGATTTCGAGGCCGTGGAAAAAGGCGCAGTCGCCGTGACGCCGCTCAAGGTGGACCTGACGCGGCACGAGGCGGTGCCGCGCCTCGCCGAGTGGCTCAAATAGTGCACCCCGTCACGATCGATGCACCGTACTTGCGGGGCCTTTTCGCCGTTGGCGGCGTTGCGTCTCCTCGCAATTGCGGTGCTGTTACTCGCCGTGGCGCCTTGCCGGCCGCGCCGATTCGCTCGCAAGAGGGGCGCGTACTTCGCGCCGGTGTACCCTCGTGATCGAGCACACCGGCGGGCGGTCCGGCATCGGCATGACCTCCGCGCGCACCCGCGATCGACTCGTGGAGCGGCTCCGGGCGCAGGGTATCCGCTCTTCCGCCGTGCTCGAACGGATCCGCAGCGTGCCGCGCCACCTGTTCGTCGACGAGGCACTCGCCAGCCGCGCGTACGAGGATACCGCTTTGCCGATCGGACTCGGCCAGACTATCAGCCAGCCGTTCGTCGTCGCCCGCATGACCGAAACCCTGCTCGAGGACTTCACGCCCGAGCGCGTGCTGGAGGTCGGTACCGGCTGCGGCTACCAGACAGCCGTGCTGGCGCCGCTGGTCAAGAAGGTATTCACCGTCGAGCGGATTTCCGAGCTCCTGCGCAAGACGCAACAGCGGCTGCACCGGCTCGATATATACAATGTGCAGTACCGGCGGGGCGACGGCTGGGAGGGTTGGCCGAAGTACGCTCCGTACGACGGCATTCTCGTCACCGCGGCGGCACCCGAAGTGCCTTCGAAGCTGCTCGAGCAGTTGGCAAAAGGCGGGCGCATGGTGATCCCGGTGGGCCCGAGCGGCCGGCAGGAGCTCACGCGTATCGTGCGCGAGGACGATCATTTCAGCCAGACACCGCTGGGCGGCGTCAGTTTCGTGCCGCTGGTGCGGGGGAAATGAGCATGTTCCACGGCGCTTCCGCGGCCGCGTTCGCGTGTTCGCGCCTGCCGGCGAGCCGCCCGGGACGACGTTGACGTGCGCATCTTCGAGCCGCTTTATGAGCGCGTGCTGGCCTGGTCGCGGCATCCGCATGCGGAACGTTATCTCGGCATGCTGTCGTTCGCCGAGTCGTCCTTCTTCCCGGTCCCGCCCGACGTGATGCTGGTGCCGATGTGCCTGGCCGAGCGCCGCAAGGCCTGGCGCTTCGCAACGCTTACGACGCTGGCCTCGGTCGCCGGCGGCATCGCGGGCTACCTGATCGGTTATTTCCTGTTCGAGCTGATCGAGCCCTGGCTCCGGACGACCCATTACTGGCCCGCTTACCTGAAAGCCCGCGCGTGGTTCGACGACTGGGGCGTGCTCGCCGTGTTCATCGCCGGCTTCTCGCCGATTCCGTACAAGATCTTTACGATCGCCGCCGGCGCGGCCGTCCTGGCGTTCCCCGGTTTCCTGCTGGCGTCGCTGATCGGCCGCGGCGGGCGCTTCTACCTGGTCGCGGGCCTGATCGTCGCCGGCGGTGAGCGCATGGCGGCCATGCTGCCGAAGTACGTCGAACGAATCGGCTGGGCCGTGGTCATGCTCGCCGTCGTACTGGCGGCGTGGCTTGCCATGAGGGAATGACCGGGTCTCCGGCCAGGACCCGGTGTCGCGGCATTCGTCCGGCCTGGGTGCGGAGTGCGGCCCTGGCAGTGGCTGCTGCGATCATGGTTGCCGGCTGCGGCTCGGCGCCCCGCGTGGAACAGGCGCGCGATTATCACATCGTCCGTTCCGGCGAAACGCTGTTCACGATCGCGTGGCGCTACGGACGGGACTACCGCGACCTTGCACGCTGGAACGCTCTCGGCGACGGTTCGCTGATCTACCCCGGGCAACTCATCAAGCTTTATCCGCCGGCCGGCGGCGAGCGTGCGGCGCCGCGGGCGTCGCCACCCGAGCGCAGGGAGGCGAGAGCGCCGGCTCGCGAGTTGCCGAAACTCCCGTCCCAGCCGCCGCCGGCATGGGCATGGCCGACCGCCGGCTCCGTCGTCGTGGAGTTCGGCGAACGGCCGGGGACCGGCACGGGTGTCCTGATCGGCGGCAAAAACGGCCAGCCCGTGCGCGCCGCGGCCGCCGGACGCGTCGTGTACTCGGGCAGTGGACTAATCGGTTACGGACAGCTTATTATCGTCAAGCACAACGACACCTACCTCAGTGCTTACGGGCACAACGCGTCGTTGCTGGTACAAGAGGGCGAAACCGTCGGACAAGGCCAGCGCATCGCGACGATGGGTGACGGGCCGGGACGCGAGCCGCGACTGCATTTCGAAATCAGGCAGAACGGCAAGCCGGTTGATCCGCGACAGTTCCTACCGCCACGGTAGGTCAACTGTCCTCGTCTCAGGAGAGCAGGCGAAGACGTGCTTCGGCATTTCACGGCCGCCAGCTCGCCTCCTCGAGCACCGACTCGGCAAAGACACTGCAGCCGAATCGACACCAACCGCATCCGGCGGACACTCGCTTTAAAGTTGACTGAAACTCCCTGCGAGGCCTCTGCGCCTCGCGCTTGCGGGCTATTCCGTAGCCGCAGGGAACAAGGAGCTTAAGAGTGAGCGCTGTAATTCCTGGAAGGACCACGCGCCGCAGGGCCGACCCGCATTCGCGGCGCCCCGCGCCGCCGTACGCCGAACACCACGCGGAGGAGGTCTCCGAACGCGTGGAGGGGGCGGTTGTGCCGAGCGCCGCGACGCTCGACGTCACACGGCTGTATTTGAACGAGATCGGCGCGTCGCGGCTGCTGACTGCCGCCGAGGAGGTGACGTACGCGCGGCGCGTGCAGCAGGGGGACGAAGCCGCGCGCCAGCGGATGATCGAGTGCAACCTGCGGCTGGTAGTCAAGATCGCGCGACGCTACATCGACAGGGGGCTGCCGCTGCTCGACCTGATCGAGGAGGGCAACCTCGGGCTCATCCATGCCGTCAAGAAATTCGACCCGGAACGCGGCTTCCGCTTTTCGACCTACGCAACGTGGTGGATCCGCCAAACGATCGAACGCGCCATCATGAACCAGTCGCGCACCGTGCGGCTTCCCATTCACGTCATCAAGGATATCAATAGCTGCCTGCGCGCGGCGCGCGCCTTGCGGCAGGAGTACGAACGGGCGCCGTCCGTCACGGACATCGCCGATTACCTCGATCGCGACCCGATGGAGATCGAGCGCCTGCTGGCCCTGCACGAGCGCGTCACGATCGGGTCTGGGGCCGACGATGAGCGCGGGGTGCTGGAGACGCTGGCCGCGCATCGCAACGCCGAGCCTCCTGCCTGCGTGCAGCAGGAACGCGTCAATGCAATCGTCGATTCATGGGTGATGAAGCTGACGGACAAGCAACGCGCCGTCGTCGAGCGGCGCTTCGGGCTGCACGGCTGCCAGCGCTTGACGCTGGAGGAAATCGGCTGCGAGATCGGCGTGACGCGCGAGCGTGTACGCCAGATCCAGCTCGATGCGCTGCGCAATCTCAGGGACATGATGCAAAGCCAGGGCATCGAAGGCGAATCCCTGCTGGATTAAACAGGCACCTGCCTGCCTGCCACTTACAGGAGCAGCACGGCGGCGGCGCGGCGTTCCTCCTGCACCAGGATATTGAAGGTGCGGCAGGCGGCTGGTGTGGTCATGGTTTCGAACCCGATGCCGCGGCGGGCCATGGCGAACACGAGTGCGCGCGGCGGTGTGGCCGGTTGCCAGCCGGTGCCCAGCACGATCACCTCGGGTTCCAGCGCGAACAGGCTCGCAAAATCGCTTTCGGCGAGCTGATCCACGTTGCCCGCCCCCCAGTCGCGGATTTCGCGATCCGGCGTGATCACAACGTCCTGCGTGACCGTGCGATCGCCTATGCGCACCTCGCCCGGCTCGACGCGACGCACCGTGACGGACGAACTCGGATCCTTGGCAATCTGCATGGTGCTGCTTCCCTCTCGAGGTTTCCCTGTTGCGTTTGGACAAGGATAGTGAAGAATGGTGCGCGTGGGGAAGGCGGCGCTGAAGCACAACGAACGACACGCAATCGTGGCGCTGGCCGCCGCTCCGGACGAGGTCGCCGCTCCGCCTGTGCGCCGCTGGCTCTCGCACGCGCGCTACCGGCAGGGCCAGCGCCGCGAGGATCTCCTGCCGCGAATCCTGGCAGCGCTTTCCCTGCCGGCGCCCGACGCCGGCGCGGCGGCATTGCGGTGGTGGGGACAGACGGGCGAGCCTCCGCCCGGCTGGCTTGCCGCGGCCGACCCGGTATACCTCGAGACCCGAATCAACCATCTCCGGCTGCGTACCTTTCCGCCAGGCGAATTGCCGGCCGCCGAGGTACGCGAGATCTTCGCGCTGCTGCAGGAAAGGCTCGGCGAATCCGCGCGGGAAACGTTCACCAGTGCTCTCGCGAACGGCTACCTGCACCTGCCGGCGCCGATCGCCACGGCGACGGCGTCTCCGGCCGTAGCCGATGGCGCTTCGCCGGAATCGTTCCTGCCGCAGGGCCCGGAAGCGGCCGCCCACGATCGCTGGCACAGCGAGGTCCAGATGTGCCTGTTCGACGCGCCCGTAAACCGGCGCCGGATGGAGTCCGGGCGCCTGCCGGTGAATGCACTCTGGCTCTGGGGCGGCGGGAGCGCTCCCGCACCGGCCCGGCGCCGGTTGCCGGTACTGTTCGCTTCCGACGAAGTGGCTCGCGGCTACTGGCGCAGCTCGATGGCCGAGAGCGAAGACTGGCCCGGCACGTTCCATGCCTGCGCGGAGCGGGCGGCCGACGGGTTTGTCGCCGAACCCGCCGCGGAGGAGGACCTGCCGCCGCTTCTCGGCGAGCTCCGCGGCATGCTGGCGCATGGAACGATCAGGCGATTGACCCTGCTGTTGCCCGGAGGCGTATCGGCCGAGCTCCGCCGCAGCGATCGCTTTCGTTTCTGGCGCCGGCCGTCCGCTTTGCCGCCGCCGGGAGACGAAGCATGAGCGCGGCGCAACGGACGGCGGCACCCCGGCCGCTCAGGCGGCGGGCGGCGCCACACGGCGCGGCAGCGGCGCTGGCGGCGCTCCATCCCGTGCTCGCCGGCCTGTACGCGGCACGCGGCGTCACCGACGCGGCAGAGCTCGATTACAGCCTGGGACACCTGGTGCCGGTTGGCAGCCTCGACGGCATCTCCGCGGCTGTCGAGTTGCTGCTCGCTCACCGGGAGCGGCGCATCGTGGTTATCGGCGATTTCGACGCCGACGGCGCCACGAGCACGGCATTGGTCGTGCGTTGCCTCCGCGACTTCGGGTTTGCCGACGTCGCTTACCTGGTGCCAAACCGCTTCGACTACGGGTACGGCCTGTCGCCGGCGATCGTGCGCGTCGCGGCGGCATCGGCGCCGGCGCTGCTCGTGACGGTCGATAACGGTATTTCGAGCTTCGACGGCGTCGCGGAGGCACGCCGCCTCGGCATCGCCGTGCTCGTGACGGACCATCACCTGCCGGGCCCGGAGGTCCCGGAAGCGGACGTAATACTGAACCCGAACGTGACGCCGGCGGGAGGCGGCCCGGCGTTTGCCAGCCCGCACCTCGCCGGGGTCGGGGTCGCGTTCTACCTCATGGCGGCACTCGGGCGCGCCCTCGAGCAGGCCGGCCGCGCCGGCGCGGCGAAGGTGCCCGCGCGTTACCTCGACCTGGTGGCACTCGGCACTGTCGCCGACGTGGTCAGTCTCGACCGCAACAATCGCATCCTGGTCGCGCAGGGGCTGGCGCGGATCCGGGCCGGCCGCTCGGTGCCCGGAATCAGCGCACTGCTGCGCTGCGCCGGGCGGGAACCGGCGCGCGCCTGCAGCGCGGACCTCGGCTTCGCGGCCGGGCCGCGCCTCAATGCGGCCGGCCGGCTCGAGGACATGGCCGTCGGCATCGAGTGCCTGCTTGCCGACGAGGACGCGGAGGCGGTGCGGCTGGCCGCGCGGCTGGACACCATCAACGGGGAACGGCGCGACATCGAGCAGGACATGCGGCGCGAGGCGTTTGCGTTCGTCGACGCGATGCACGAACGGGACCTGCCGGATTGCATCTGCGTTTTCGAAACGTCCTGGCACCAGGGCATCGTCGGCCTCGTCGCCGGCCGCGTGCGCGAGCGTTGCCACCGCCCGGCGATTGCATTCGCGCGCGAGCGGCCCGGCCTGCTCAAGGGTTCCGCGCGCTCCGTCCCCGGCGTGCACATCCGCGACGTGCTCGAAGCCGTGTCGGCGGCGGTGCCGGGGCTCATCGCGAAATTCGGCGGCCACGCGATGGCAGCGGGCCTGAGTCTTGCCGAGGAGCGCCTGGGCGCGTTCTCGCGCGCGGTTTGCGAGCAGCTTGCACGGTTGTACCCGCGGGCGGACTTCAGCGGTGCAATCCTGACCGACGGGCCGCTGCCGGCGGCAGCCATGAACCTGCCGTTTGCGCGCGCATTGCGCGATGCGGGCCCGTGGGGCGCGGGTTTCCCGGAGCCCGTGTGGAGCGGCGATTTCGAGCTGGTCGAGCAGCGCACCGTGGGCGAGAGCCACCTGAAGCTGCGCGTGCGGCCGGCAAGCGGCGGGCCAACGCTGGACGCCATCGCCTTCAACCAGGCCGGCCCCGGCTGGCGCGGCAGGCTGCGGCTGGCGTACAGGCTGGACATCAACGATTGGCGCGGCATGGAGACGCCGCAGCTCGTGGTCGAGCAGATCGCCGCTCTGTAGCGGCTATAGCGGCTGTTTGCCGTGGTAACATGCCGCGGTTTTCGTCGCAGCATGCACATGGAATCGAACCATATCAGGCAGCAGATCACCGACCTCGCCCAGCGCGTCACTGCGCTGAGGAGGTATCTTTGACTTCGACGCGCGCGCGGAGCGCCTGACGGAAGTCGAGCGCGAGCTGGAGCAGCCCGGGGTATGGGAAGATCCCGAGCGGGCGCAGGCGCTCGGACGGGAGCGCGCATCGCTCGAGAAGACCGTCAGCGGCATTCGCAAGCTGACCGCCGGGCTGACGGACGCCGGGGAGTTGCTGGAGCTGGCGCTGGAGGAGAACGACAGCGGCACGATCGCTGAGCTCGCATCCGACGTCGCCGCTTTCGAGAAGCGCGTGGAGGAGCTCGAGTTCCAGCGCATGTTCAGCGGCGAGATGGACGAGGCCAACGCCTTCCTCGACATCCAGTCCGGCGCCGGGGGCACCGAAGCGCAAGACTGGGCGGAGATGCTGCTCCGCATGTATCTCCGCTGGGCCGAAGATCACGAGTTCGATGCCGAGATAATCGAAGCGTCGGCGGGCGAAGTGGCCGGCATCAAGAGCGCGACGGTGCGCATAAGCGGCGAGTACGCCTACGGTTGGCTGCGCACGGAGACCGGCGTGCACCGTCTCGTGCGCAAGTCCCCGTTCGACTCCGGCAACCGCCGGCACACGTCCTTCGCCAGCGTCTTCGTGTCGCCGGAGGTAGACGACGAGATCGACATCGAGGTCGACCCGTCGGACCTGCGCATCGACGTCTACCGCGCGAGCGGCGCGGGCGGGCAGCACGTCAACCGCACCGAGTCCGCGGTGCGCATCACGCACCTCCCGACCGATATCGTCGTGCAGTGCCAGAACGATCGTTCCCAGCACAAGAATAAAGCCACGGCGATGAAGCAGCTCAAGGCGAAGCTCTACGAGCTCGAGCTGCAGAACCGGCGCGCGAAAGCCGCCGCCGTGGAGGACAGCAAGGCCGACGTCGGCTGGGGAAGTCAGATAAGATCGTACGTGCTGGACCAGAGCCGGATAAAAGACTTGCGCACGGGCGTCGAGACCGGCAACACCCAGGCGGTGCTCGACGGGGGGCTCGACCGCTTCATCGAGGCGAGCCTTAAGCAGGGGCTTTAGCGGTGCCACCAGGCGGTTGCCGCACGAGAGAGGACGAGTGAACGACGCCAGGGACAACAAAGACGAGAACGCGCTGATCGCCGAGCGACGCCGCAAGCTCGCGGCCGGCCGTGAGACCGGCAATGCCTTTCCCAACGACTTCCGGCGCAATGCGCTGGCGGAGGAATTGCACGTCACCTACGGCGCGCACGAGGACGAGCACTTGCGGGAAGAGCAGGTGCAGGTGCGCGTCGCCGGGCGCATGATGGCGAAGCGGGTGATGGGGAAGGGGAGCTTCATCAAGCTGCAGGACCGGACCGGGCAAATCCAGGTGCGGCTCGAACGCGACCGGCTGCCGGAAGGCGTTTACGCCGGCTTCAAGAAGTGGGACGTCGGCGACATCGTCGGCGCGGCGGGGACGTTGTTCAAGACCCAGACGGGCGAGCTCACCGTCATGGCCGACGAGGTGCGGCTGCTGACGAAATCCTTGCGGCCGCTGCCCGAGAAATTTCACGGCCTGGCCGACCAGGAGACGCGCTACCGCCAACGGTACGTCGACCTGATCGTGAACGAGCAGAGCCGCGAGGTTTTTCGCACGCGCGCGCGAGTGGTCACCTACATCCGCGCGTTCCTCGAATCGCAGGACTTCCTGGAAGTCGAAACGCCGATGATGCATCCCATCGCCGGCGGCGCGCTCGCGCGTCCCTTCGCGACGCATCACAATGCGCTCGACATGCCGCTCTTCCTGCGGATCGCCCCGGAGCTGTACCTGAAGCGGCTCATCGTCGGCGGCTTCGAGCGCGTATACGAGATCAACCGCAACTTCCGGAACGAAGGGGTTTCGACCCAGCACAATCCCGAGTTCACCATGCTCGAGCTGTATCGCGCCTACGCCGGCTTCGAGGAGATCATGGAGATGCTCGAGGCCATGCTGACGGGCATGTGCCAGGCCGTGCTCGGCCGCACCTCGCTGCACTACCAGGGCGAGGAGTTCGATTTCTCGAAGCCTTTCGTCCGCCGCACGCTCGAAGACACGGTTCTCGCGTTCAATCCCGGCCTCGATCGCGGCCGGATACGGGACCGCGAGTACCTGCTCGGCGTTGCCGAAAATCTCGGCATGCCCGTGCACGAGAACTACGGCGCCGGCAAGCTGCAGATGGAGATTTTCGAGAAGACCGCCGAGTCGAAGCTGCGCGAGCCCACCTTCGTGACGGCCTACCCGACCGAAGTGTCGCCGCTCGCGCGCCGTAACGACGACGATCCATTCGTCACCGATCGGTTCGAGCTCTTTATCGCCGGGCGGGAGATTGCCAACGGGTTTTCCGAGCTCAACGATCCGGAAGAGCAGGCGGAACGGTTCCGCGAGCAGGTGGCGAGCCGGAGTGCCGGGGACGAGGAGGCGATGCTGTTCGATGCGGATTACATCCGGGCGCTCGAGTACGGGATGCCGCCGACGGGCGGGCTCGGGGTCGGGATCGACCGGCTCGTGATGCTGTTTACGGACTCGCCTTCGATTCGGGACGTGCTGCTGTTTCCGCACATGCGGCCTGAGGTTTCGGGCTGAC
>CBFGSB010000092.1:0-11741 GCA_965651325.1 uncultured Chromatiales bacterium
CGTCGTCGGCCTTGTCGTCCGGCCATTTCAGGACCGCGCCGCCCCAGCTTTCGAACGGCATCCCCAGGTGCTCCTGGTACCAGGCGGCAAGCGCTGCGCTGTCGTCCCTGCTCTTGAAGAAAACGCCGCCTATGCCGGTAACTTTAGCCATCAGTCGTCCATCCAGGTCAGGTTGTGCATGGAGGGTAGGATACCGGAGCTTCAGTCCCCGGCGATAAACCACACGAGCTCCCAGGTACCGTCTTCTCCCTGCCGGAACCCCGCGCGCCAGCCGTAATACTGGATCTTCTCGTCCGTCGCTGCGGCCGGGCAGATGTACCAGGCGTCACCGGCAATCGTTTTCGACGCGCATTCCTGTCCCAGCACCTCCGCCAGCTTGTCGAGCCTTCCCGGCTCTTCCCGGAAGCGCGCCAGTGCCCCGTCGCGCGAGGGCGTCATGCCGAAGCTGAAGCTGAACGCGTCGGCCATGTGCCGGGACAAGGTCTCATAGTCGCGCTCGCGGGCCGCTTCGGCCACTACGGCGGCGAGCTCGGCAGGATCGGTCGCGGGTGCGGGGCTGCAGGCGGCCAGGAGGACTATCACGATGGCGGCGGGTCGAAGCAGTTGCATATCGATGATTCTCGCACGTCGGGGCACGGGCACTTCAAGGTAATCCAGGTGCGAGTCACAAACGGGCGCACTTTCACATAAGAACCTCGCTGGAACCTCGCTCGATTCAGCGGCGATTCATGGAGCAGGAGGTTCAATGGATGCCAGGACGGGTAAAAGCAGGAGTTTGTCATGGAAGGGATAGGGAGTTCGAGGCACCCGAGAAAGGTTGGTCGCCCGTACGACGGGCTCCTGCAGGTGGCGCTCTTGCTGCTGGGATTGCTGATCATCGGCGGTGCCTGGGCGCAGGAGGAGAGCGAGGAGCGGCGGTCCACGTCGACGCAGTACGAGGGCGGGCGCGATGGCGCTTCGCGCGGCACGATCGAAGACCGGCATGCGCCGCTGGTGACCGGCGGGGAGCGGACGAGGCCCGGAACGCGGCAGGGGAGTGCCAAAACCGGGTCCTCGTCGGTGCAGTCGCTTAACAATGAGTTCTGGATCTATTACGCCGACGTCGTGCTGTTCGGGGATGACGACCACGACGGCTACTTCTATGGGCTGGACCTGCTGTTCGATGCCGACACGATCTTCGCCGAAGCGGACGTCTACGCCGTTCTCTACCTGAGCCTCGAAGGCGGTCCGTGGAACGAGTACCACGTGACGGATACGTTCGGGATCTTCGGTGCGACGAGCGACGACGAGTACGTCGTGGTAACCGAGCTGGAGTCGGGGTACCCGAGGGGAAGCTACGACCTGCTCATCGAGCTCTACGACACGTTTGACGGCAGCTTCGTGGCGAGCTTCGGGCCGGCCGATACATCCGAGCTGTCTTTCCTGCCGCTGGAGGATTACCAGCGGGACGCGCCGAGGCCTCCGCCGCACAGCCACAGGCACGGAGGCGGGGCAGTGGACCTGCCGGCCATCCTCGGATTACTGCTGATTGCCCTCGCGGCATCCGTCGTTCGGCGATGGGCGCAGCTTCGCTACGCGCGCGGCGCGGCGGATCGCTGGGTTGCGCGCATGGCGGGGGCCTACGCGGCCGGTTGCGGAGCCGGCGCGCGGCGCGCGATGTGCATGACGGTGCGGCCCCAGGACGACAGGCTGTCGAAGTAGGCGTAGAACGCCGGGACGACCAGCAGCGACACGATCGTCGAGAAGGTCAGGCCGCCGATGATGGCGCGGGCCATCGGGAAGTAGGGCGGTCCGTCGCCGCCGATCTGCGTGGTGCTGACGGCCAGCGGCGCAAGTCCGACGACGGTGGTGCAAACCGTCATGAGAATCGGGCGCAGGCGGTCGCGGCCGCCTTCGACGATCGCCTGGTTCCGCGGCATACCCTGTTGCCGCAGGTTGTTGACGCGGTCGATCAGCACGATGCCGTTGTTCACCACCACGCCGATCAGGATCATGATGCCAATCGACGCCATGAACGAGAACGTCGTTCCGGTCGCCGCGAAGAACAGGAAGACGCCGAAAATCGAGAACAGGATCGACCCCAGGATGATCGAGAACGGGAACAGCAGCGACTCGAACAGCGCCGCCATTACCAGGAAGATGCAGGCAATGCCGAGCAGGATGTTCTGCATCATCATCGCCTGCGTCTCGTCCTGACGTTCGAAGCCGCGGCCGAACTGCCAGCTATAGCCGGGCGGCAGAACGTACTGGTTCATCAGCGCCTCGACCTGGGGACGCACGTCGGTCATCGTCGTGTCGCCTTCGAGGTTGGCGCTCAGCACGACCGCGGTTTGGCGGTCGGTGCGCCGGATGCTATCGGGAGCGTACCCCACCTCGAAATGGGCGACGCTGCCGAGCGTGATGCGGCGGCCGTCGGCCGTGTACAGCGGCAGGTCGGCGAGCTGGTCGATGCTCTGCTTGTCGCTTTCCCGGAAAGCGAGGCGCACCTCGATTTCTCCGGTGTCGCCGCGGAACTCGCGCAGGTTCTGGCCCCGCATGGCGACGGCGATCGCGTTGGCGATCTCCTGCGGCGTGAGCCCTGCCGATGCGGCCCGTATTCGATCGACGGTTACGCGCACTTCCCGGTTGCCGGAGTCTGCATCCGACCGGAGGGCACTCAAGCCCTCGATGGACGATAGCGTACGAATGATGTCCGCTCCCAGCTCATTCAGGCGCTCGGTCGAATCGCCGGAGATCTGGAGGCTGAAGCCTTCGCCGCCGCCCTGTTGGTCGAACTGGAAGTTCGGCTTGCCGATCGCGATCGCTGGCAGCCCCTTCTCGATCTTGCCGATGATTTCCGTCGTTGACAGCGTCGCGTCTTCTTCTTCAGTGAGCAGGATGACGGACTCCGCGTGGCTGCCTTCGTAGTAGCTGTAGACCGAGCGGATATCCAGCTCCTCCTTGTTCTCCAGCAGCCAGGTTTCCACGCGGGTAACGGCTGCTTCCACGAGCTCGACCGGGTGGTCGCCCTCGATGTGGTAGGGCATGTACAGGCGCCTGCCGGCCTCCTGTGGAAACGGATCGAACTTGACCAGCCCGAGCACGAGTGGCAGCACGCCCACGATGCAGATCAGGAGAACCCCGAGCGCGGTCCACCACGGGCTCTTCAGGATCCAGGCAAGCCCGCGCGCATAGCGGTCCGTCAGCCGCGTCATCCATGCCCGCTCCTTGGCTTTGGGCGGCGGCGGGACGCGCGCGGCGAGCATCGGCACGAGCGTCTGGGCGATGAACAGCGACGATACGAGCGCCACGATGATCGTGATGGACACGTGCGTCATGAAGATGCTGATCTCGTTCTTCTCGCCCAGCATGAGCGGCGCGAACACGATGATGGTGGTGGCCGTACCGGCGATCACCGCCAGACCCACATCCTTTACGCCGGCGAGCGTCGCCTTCAGCGGTTGTTCCGGCTCGTTCGCACGATGGTGAAAAATGCTCTCGACGATGACCACCGCGTTGTCGACCAGCATGCCGACCGCGAGCATAAGGCCCATCATGGTCAGGATGTTGAGACTCAGCCCCGCAAAGTAGAGGACCCCGAGCGTAATCGTCAGCGCAAAGGGGATGCATGCGGTGACGATCAGCGTCGAGGACAACTGGCGCAGGAACAGGTACAGGACGACAATCGCGAGCAGGGCGCCGACCATGCCGGCGTCCAGCAGGTCGGACAGCGAGCCACGCACGCTGTCTGCCTGGTTGTCGAGAGCGAAAACGTTGATGCCTTGCATCTGCGGAAGCCGGCTGATTTCCGCCACTTCCGCCATGACACGGTCGGTGACGGCGACCATATTGGCACCGGTCGATTTGCTGACCGCCAGCCCGATCGCGTATTCACCGTCCAGGTGCCGGCCGTAGTCGCGGTCAGGGCTACGCAGCTCGACGTCGGCCACGTCGCGCAGCCTGAGGCCGCTGTCGTCGATCACGAGGTTGCGGATCTGGTCGAGCGACGCGAATTCGCCCTTCGGGCGCACGCTGAACCGTTGGCCGCTGTCCGTGATACGGCCGGCGCTGACCGCGAAGTTGCTGCCCTCCAGCAATGCCTGCAGGTCGTTGATGCCGACGTGATGCGCCGCCAGCCGGTCCGAATCGAGCAATATGCGGATCTCCAGCGGCTCCACGCCCTGCAGCTCCACCTTGGAGACGCCCTCCACGCGCTCGAGGGGGCGCTTCAGCAGGCGGTCGAGGAGGTCGTAGCTGCCGGACAGGTCTCGTGTGCTCGAGATCCGGAGCTGCAGGATGGGCTGGTCGGACAGGGAGCCGGTGAAGATGAAAATGCGGCGGATGTCCTCGGGCAGGTCGTTGCGGATCGCATCGACCTTGGCCCGCGCCTCGATGCCCTTGGCGCCCATGGACTCGTCCCAGCCGAATTCCAGGAAGATCTGCGACTGGTTCTCGCTGGACGTGGACTGCATCCGCTCGACCCCGCTCAGCGTTGCGAGCGCTTCCTCGACGGGCCGGGTGATCAGCCTTTCGACCTCTTCCGGCGTCGAGCCCTCGTAAGGGATCTGCACGAACATCCCCGGAAACTCGATGTCGGGGAATTTCTCCAGCGGCAGCAGGCGTGAGGCGATCAGGCCCACCAGCATGCAGGCGATGAAGATCACGACCGTCGTGACCGGCCGCCGCATGGCTATTTCGGTGTGTTTCATCAGCCGTGCGCCGGCGCCGCCTCGGCCGCGGCCTCGAACGCCTTGCGATCCAGGAGCGAATACACCACCGGGATCACGACCAGCGTCAGCAGCGTCGAGACGGAGAGGCCGCCGATGACGGTAATCGCCATCGGCGTCCTGACTTCCGCGCCTTCACCGAGGCCGATGGCCATCGGCAAGAGGCCCAACACGGTCGTCAGGGTGGTCATGAGGATCGGCCGCAGGCGCGCCTGGCCGGCCTCGATGATGGCTTGCGTCTTCTCGACGCCTTCGGCACGTAGCTGGTTGATCTTGTCAATCAGCACGATCGCGTTATTGACCACGATGCCGGCGAGCATGATCACGCCGATGAAGGCGACGACGTTAACCGTCGTGCCGGTCAGGAACAGTGCCAGCACGGCCCCGACCAGCGCCAGCGGAATCGTGAACAGGATGACGAACGGGTGGATGAGCGATTCGAACTGTGAGGCCATGACGAGGTACACGAGAAAGATCGCCATTACGAGCGCGAATTGCATCGAGCGGAACGACGCCTGCATCTCCTCGTCCTGCCCGGATACCATGGCGGCCACGCCGCCGGGCAGCGGGGTGGCCGCTATGATGGACCGCGCTTCCGTCGCCGCCGAGCCGAGGTCGCCGTAGGCGATATTCGCCGACACGAGCGCGACGCGCTCCTGTGCGATGCGGCGGATCTCGGAGGGCCCGCGCGCAACGCCAACGGACGCGACCGCTTCCAGCGTGACCGGGCGCTCCGCCGCGGGGTTGACGATGAGCTGGCGGATTTCCTCGATGCTCGCATCCTGCGTGTCGACGCTGCGGACCAGCACGTCGATCTTGCGGTCGCGCCAGGTGTAACGCGTGGCAAGTTCCCCGCGCACGTTGGCGACGACGCGGTCGGCAATATCGCGCACCGACAAGCCGAGGTTCGCGGCCCGTTCCTGGTCGAAGACGATCTGGATTTCCGGGTTGCCCTGCTCGACGGTCGTCTTGATGTCCGTGAACCGGTCCGAGGCCGACAATGCGTCCACGATCCGCTGGTTGGCCGCGGCGAGGGCGTTGAGGTCGTAGCCCGAGATCTCCACCTGCAGCGGGCTCGAGAAGCTCATGAGCGCCGGGCGCTTGAACTCGTACTGCACGCCGGGAAGGCGGGACAGCACCTCGCGCAGCGCGGCCATGACCGCTTCTTCCTCTGCCCGCCCGGCGCCCGCGGCAAGCCGCACGTTCAGCGTGCCGGTGTTCTCGCCCGCCTCGATCGGGTTCGCATCGAGGCGGTTGCCCGTGCCGGAAACGGAGTAGGTGATTTCGATGGTGTCGATGCTCTCCGTGGCCCGCTGCGCCGCCTGCACGAGGCGGTCCGTCTCTATCAGCGGAGAGCCCGGCGGCAGCCGCAGGTCGACGCTGAATTCACCCTGCGAGAGCTGCGGGATGAGCTCGGTACCGAGCCGCGGCACCAGCAGCATGGAGACCGCGAACATCAGTGCGGCGGCCACGACGACCGTCAGCCGGTTTGCCAGCGACCACTCGAGCAGCGGCCGGTAGCGCTTCGCTACTGCGCCTTCGAAGCGACGGCAGAGCCACGAGGGCACCCACAGGAGCAGCCACAACACCCGGCGAAGGAGGGCGAATACCGCGCCCACACCGCGCGCCAGGAATGCGATTCCGCGCGTAAAGCGATTCGGCGCGCGCGGGGCCGCCGGCTCCTCGGCCGACTTCGCGAAACGCGAGCGTGAGCCGAGCGCGGCCAGCATCGGGATCAGCGTCAGCGCGACGACCAGCGAGAACACCAGCGCGAAGGTCACGGTGAGCGCCTGGTCCCGGAACAGTTGCCCGGCGATCCCGCTGATGAACACCATGGGAAAGAACACGGCGATGGTCGTGAGGGTAGACGCCGTGACCGCGCCGGCGACTTCGGAAGTGCCGCTTTTCGCGGCATCCAGATCGGCGTTCCCGGCTTCTTTCTTGCGCACGATGTTGTCCAGCACCACGATGGCGTTGTCGACCAGCATGCCAATCGCGAGCGCGATACCGCCAAGCGACATGATGTTGAGTGACACGTCGTTCGCGTACATCAGGAGGAACGTGCCGATCACCGAGATGGGGATCGACAGCGCGACCACCCCGGTGGCCCGGAAGTCGCCCAGGAACCCGTACAGCACGATGATCGCCAGCAGGCCGCCCGAGATTGCGGCGGAGGTCACCTCGTCGATGGCAGCCGCGATGAACTCGGACTGGTCGTAGATCTCGACGAGTTCCAGGTTCTCCGGCAGCGTGGCGCGCACCTGCTCGAGGCGCCGTCCGAGGCGTTTCGCTACCTGCACCGTGTTCGCGTCGCCTTCCTTGTAGACGGCCAGCTCTACCGACTCGCGGCCGTTGACCCGGGTTATCGCCTCCCGCTCCTTGTAGCCGCGGGTGACGGTCGCCACGTCGCGCAGGTATACGGGGCGGCCACGGACGTTGGCGATGATGGCATCGGCAAACGCCTCGACGGTCTGGAACTCGTTGATGGTCCGGACGAGGAAACGCTGGCTGCCTTCCTCCAGGCGTCCGCCGGACAGGTTGACGTTTTCCGCCCGGATACGCTCGGCAACCTGCCCGATGGTCAGGCCGAGCTGCGAGAGCCGCTGCTGGTCGACCCGGATCTCGACCTCGTCCTCGAGGCCGCCGCTCACCTTGACCGCGGCCGTGCCTTCCTCGGCTTCGAGGTCGTTTTTGATGCGATCCTCGGCAAGGCGACGCAGCGACTTGAGTACGGCTTCGTTAGCCACCGTCCCCGCCGTGGCTGCGCCTTCCTTTTGCATTAACCCGAGCCGCAGGATCGGCTCCGACGAGGGGTCGAAGCGCAGCAATAGCGGCCGGTTCGCCTCCAGCGGTAGCTCGACGATGTCGATCTTCTCGCGCACGTCGACGCCCGCGATGTCCATATCCGTGCCCCAGGCGAATTCCAGGGTCACGTCGGACTGGCCGGAGCGCGACACGGATCGCACGAGCCGCACGTTGCGGATCACGCCGACCGCTTCCTCGATAGGTTTCGTCAGGAGGTTCTCGACCTCGAGCGGCGCGGCTCCGGTCAGTTCCGTGCGGATGGTGATCGTGGGGTAGGCAATATCGGGCAGCAGGTTGACGTTCAGCCGTGACAACGACACGAAACCGAACAACGCAATCGCGATCGTGAACATGGCGATCGTCACGCGGCGTTCGGTGGCGATCTCGATCAGTCGGTGCACTTTGGGTTACCCGGTTACAGGGTGGCCGGCGTGTTCTCGCCAACCGAGGCCTCGCCGACGCTGGCCACATTGATGACCGTTACTTTCGAGCCTGCCTTCAGGCCCGCCTGGCCGACCAGCACGAAGCGATCGGAATCGGCGAGCCCGTCGAGAACCTCGACCCGGCCCTTGTTGGTGTAGCCCGTTTCGACTACGCGGCGCTGTGCCGTGCCTTCCTCGATTACGTACACGATCGACTCGCCTCCATCATCGACGATCGCGCTGCGCGGAATTTGCAGCGCGTTGAAGTGACTGTCGTAGACGATGTCGACGCGGCCGAACATGCCCGGCCGGAGGCGGCGCGTTTCGTCGACGACTTCGACGGTCACCTTGAACGTGCCGGTAGACGGGTCAATGACCGGGCTGATGCGGGCAACGATGCCTTCGAAGGCCGTTCCCTGCAGGGCGTCGACCTGGATGGTGGCCGTTTGGCCGGCTGCGATGTGGCGGTATTCGCGCTCGGGCACGTACAGGTATGCGACGAGAGGCTCCAGGCTCGTGACCTGGAAGGTCGGCGCATTGACCGCGAGCGTATTGCCGGTCTTGATGTAGCGCCGTGCCACCACGCCGTCTATCGGCGCCTTGATTTCCGTGTAACTCAGCTCCAGCTTCGCGAGATTGAAGCTCGCGCGCAAAGCTTCCATTTCGTAGAGGATTTTTTCGAATTCGCCGAGGCTGATGATGCCGCGCTCTTTCAGGTCGACATTGCGCGAATAGTCCCGTTCGAGCTTGTTGAGGTTGGCTTCCGCCTGTTGCATCTCGAAGCGCAGCCGCCCGCCGTCGAGGCGCGCCAGAACCTGGCCTTCCTCGACGCGCTGGCCTTCCTCCACGAGGATCTCGATGACTTCGCCACCGACCTTGGCGACCACCTCCGCCTCCGCAAACGCTTCGATCGGCGCGGTGCTCGAGTAGACGGCGACGATGTCGCCGCGGGACGCTGTCGCGACCTCGACCGGAATCGCGGGGGCCTCGTCCGCTGCCTCGGGTCCCTCTCCCTCGACCTGGCCACGGTCTTCGCCGGGCTGGCAGCCCGCAAGCGCGGCTGCCAGCAGCAGCGCCGGCCAGCGGCTCAGCAGTGTGTTTGTGGACGGCTCCCCCATTTCCTGCCTCCGGTTTCGCGTCACCCGGCGATGCCGGGGGTGTTGCTGGCGAGTACCCGGGCACCATCCCGCAGGCTCGCATGCCCGCTTACGACCACCGGTTCCCCGGCGTCGATGCCATCCAGGATCTCCGTCATGCCGCCGCTTTGGATGCCTGTCCGGACCGGGCGCCGCGAGGCCGCGCCATCCGTCACGACGTACACGACGTCTTCATTGTCTTCGCTGACGACGGCGCCGCTCGGCACCGCGAGGGCGTCCGCATGCTTCTCGAACGCGATACTGAACCGCGCGAACATGCCGGGGGCGAGCAGGCCCGCCCCGTTGTCGACATAGACGGTCGCGCGGAACGAACCGTCGCTGGCATCCACGGTGGGACTGACGCGCGCGATGGTGGCCTCGAAATCGGTGGATGGGCTCGCATCGACCGTGATACTCGTGACCTGGCCCGCGGCGATTTTCCCGAGCTCGGCCTGGGGGATATACAGCTCCGCCACCAGCCGCTCGGTGTTGGCAATCGAGAACGCGGGCTCGCCGGCTTCGAGGCGCCACCCGAGCTTGATGTGGCGGTGCGAGACGACTCCCGGGATGGTGGCCCGGATCGTCGTGTATTCATGCTCCAGCCGCTTCAGCTCGTACGCGGCCTCGAGCGCGTCGAGGTCGAAGGCCAGCGCTTCCGCGGCGGCCGCGCTCACCAGCCCGCGTGCGCGCAGGCTCTGGGAACGTGCGTGCTCGCGTGCCGTCATCTCGAACCGCGCTTTCGCCGCGAGCATCTCGAGGCGCAGCCGCTCGCCTTCGAGCCGGGCGAGGGGCTGGCCCGGGGTGACGGTTTGGCCTTCCTCGACGAGGATCTCGACGACCTCGCCCGCGACGCGCGCGGGAATGAGCGCTTCACGGTCGGCGTCCAGGGCGGCGGTGGTGTGCCAGGTCGCGTACAGGTCGATGGTGGCCGGCAGCGCGACCTCGACCGGCAGGCGGACGCCGAATTCCTCCGACTCTGCCGGGACGACCCGAGCCTCGCCGGTTTCGCACCCGGGCAGTGCGAGCATGGCGGCCGCGGCGAGCATGACGACAACCAGCTTGTTCTGCATGACGGGGTCCACGTGGATCTAGTGTTATAGTGAAGTATAACACTAGTTGAGTATAACGCAAGGGGCGGCTCACTCACTGCCGTCAAGTGGATGCGCGGCCGGCCGGGTTTGGATGCGCACTTCCGCTTGCGTACGGCTGGCAACCGCCCGCCGCAGCCGGTAAGGTTTGCGGCCCGTGACTTCCCTGATCCACCTCCTCGAGCAGGTTCATCCCGCGTTACCCGCCGGCGCCACGCTACTCCTGCTGGCTGTCCTCGCGTTCGCCGCGCACTTCGTGACGCGGTTCATCCTGCGGCGCGTCGTGCACGCGTTCGCCCGGCGCTCCGAGGCCACCTGGGACGACGCGCTTGCCGAGGAAAAGGTCTTCGCGCGTGTCGCGCAGATCGTGCCGGCCCTCGTGGTCTACATCGGCATCCGCTTCGTCGCCGGCGTGCCGGACGGGCTCGAGCGGCTCGTCGGCAACCTCGCCATGGCCTGGATCGTGCTGATGGCGGCGCTCGGCATTTCCGCGGCGCTGAGCGCCGCGAACCGCATTTATTCCCTGCGCCCGGCGGCGCGCCACCGGCCGATCAAGGGCTTCATCCAGCTCGCCAAGATCGTCGTGTTCATCGTCGCCGCGGTGCTGATCGTGGCGGCGCTCATCGACCGTTCTCCGGCACTCCTGCTCACCGGCTTCGGTGCCATGACGGCGGTGTTGCTGCTCGTGTTCCGGGACACGATCCTGGGGCTGGTCGCCAGCGTGCAGCTCACGGCCCAGGACATGGTGCGCGTCGGCGACTGGATCGCGATGCCCCGCTTCAATGCGGATGGCTTCGTCACGGATGTCGCGTTGCACACCGTGACGGTGCAGAACTGGGACAAGACGATCACCACGATCCCGACGCACGCGCTGATCTCGGATTCGTTCACGAACTGGCGGGGGATGTACAGCTCGGGCGGGCGCCGCATCAAGCGCAGCGTGTTCATCGACGTGGAGTCCATACGCTTCCTGACGCCGGAGGAGATCGACCGCTTCCGGAACTTCGCTCTGCTAAAGGACTACATCGAGAAGAAGGAAGCCGAGCTGGATGCCCACAACCGGAGCGTCGAGCAGGGCGGCGGGGAAGCCATCAATCTTCGCCGGCTCACCAACATCGGGACCTTTCGCGCCTACGTCCTCAACTACGTGCAGAGCCATCCCGGAATCAACACCGAGATGACACTGATCGTGCGCCAGCTTGCATCCGGGCCCGAGGGGCTGCCGCTCGAGATATACGCGTTTACCAAAGATACGGCCTGGGTGGCTTACGAGGGTATCCAGGGCGACATCTTCGACCATGTGCTCGCCGTCATCGGCGAATTCGGTCTTGCGCCGTTCCAGAATCCGACCGGCCAGGACCTCCGCCGCGCGTTCTCCGCGCCTCAGTGAAAGTACTGCAGCAGGAACGGGTTCATCATGCGGTTTTCCGGGTCGAGCTGGCGGCGGATGCGGCGGAAAAAATCGAGCCGGCTGCCGAACACCTCGGACGCGTAAGCGGTCTCGAGTCCCCGCGTCTGGTCGAACAGCGGCATGCCGCCCCAGCTCTGCGCGAATTCCCCGAAATCGAGCGCAAAATCCTCCCA
>CBFGSB010000093.1:0-11566 GCA_965651325.1 uncultured Chromatiales bacterium
CCCAGTCGAGCCCGTGCGCCGCGATGACGCCGAGCCCGGCGATCTGCGCGATCGCAAGGTCGATGAAGATGATGCCCCGCTTCAGCACCTCCTGGCCGAGCGGCACGTGCGTAGACAGCACCAGCAGTCCTGCCGCCAGCGCAGGGCCGACGATCGACCAGTCGAGCAACTCCCAGTTCATTGCTTCGCCTCCAGCAGCCGGGTAACGATGTCCTCGTACAACGTGAAGAGGTCGGTCGCCCCGTCTGTCCCGCCAATGGTGAGCGGCAGCACGATCGCGGGGATCTGCGTGCGCTTCATCAGCCATTCGGAGGCACGATTGTCCTGGTACGGCGAACGGATGATCACGTCGGCGCCGTCATTGCCGAAGCGCGACACGAGCGCGCTCAGGTGCCCGGCCGTCGGCGGCATGCCGGGAATCGGCTCGAGGTTTGCAACCTCTTCCAGGCCCAGCCAGTCTTCGAGGTAAACCCACGACTTGTGATGCGTGATGATACGGAGGCCGGCGAGCGGAGCGGCTCGCTTCTCCCATTCGAGGATCGCGGCGTTGAAACGCGTCCTGAAGTCCTCGAAGCGGCCGCGATACGTCGCTGCGTTCTCCGGGTCGAGCTCCGCCATGCGCTCGGCGAGCGCGCGCCCGATAAGCACCACGTTGTGCGGGTTCGTCTGCACGTGCGGGTTGCCCTGCGGGTGGATGTCGCCCTGCGAGCGATCGACGGCGGACGTGGCACCCAGCCGCTGCACGTACAGGCTGGCCTCGAAGTAGCCGGGATTACCCGGCATCACGTTCCGGTTGTTGCCTTTCCTCAGCAGCATGGGCAGCCAGCCGATCTCGAGCTGGGCGCCGCTGCAGATCACGAGGTCCGCCCTGCGCACGTCAGCGATGAGGCTCGGCCGCGCCTGGATGTAGTGCGGG
Organism: uncultured Chromatiales bacterium; assembly: GCA_965651325.1. GTDB lineage: Bacteria > Pseudomonadota > Gammaproteobacteria > Steroidobacterales > Woeseiaceae > IDS-8. The sequence continues at coordinate 917 of CBFGSB010000093.1, forward strand.
TCCTGCAGCGCGGTGGTCGCGCTCTCGGCTTCGACGAGCTCACCGCCGATTTCCCGAGCGAGCGCCGCCCACTCCGGTTCGCAGGCAAACACGTCCAGTGCTGCCTGCGCGGCAAGCGGCGCGCAGCAGAGGGCGAATACGAGAATAATGCGATTCATGACTGGCGCTCCCTCAGAACGAATGCGCGCCGTGCGCGCCGATGCTCAGGATGTACTGCAGGCCCCACTGGTTCTCGTCCAGGAGCCCCGCCTCATCCCGCGTGTATTGCAGGCGCAACCGGCTGAACTCGCTGTTCGACCAGTCGAGCATGAGCGAGTAGCGCCTGGGATCGTCCATTCCTTCGGCGAGCGGCGTGCCGGCAAACAGCAGGCCGGGATCGTCGAGGGAGAGCCCGTCGGCGCGCGCGCCGATCCGCCATTGCGGCCGCCACTGGTACACCGCCTGCGCATACCAGCCGCGCTGGTCACCCTCGTACAGCAGCGGCGCCGTGCCGGGCAGCGTGTAGTGCCCTTCCTCGCTCCGCCACACGAACTCCGACTGGAAGACGAAATTGCGGAGCTTCCAGTTGCCGTTCGGCGCCCACTTCCAGACGAACTCCGCAATCGCGACCTCGCTGTCGCCGGTGAAGAGCAGGGGATCGTCCTCGGAACCCGAAAGGCGACCGTCGCTGCCCGCGTCGAGGTAGGACAGCCCCGCGAGCCAGCTATGGCTCGTGCCGACGTCGCCGCCGAGGTTCACGAACAGGCTCTTCGCGCCGAACCCGGAATCATCGGCGCCGCCTGCCGGGTAGCGGCCGCCGCGCAGGATTTCCGCGCCGAGCTCGACGTACATCTCCGTCGGCGCGATCCAGCGGACCTGCACGCCATCGTCGATGTACTGGTTGCCAAGCAGCGCCTGGTACGGCAAGGGCTGGTCCGCGAAATCCCAGGCATGCGCGTGCCGTCCGTTCAGGTAACCGATGCCGGAGAAGAAGCGCCCGAAGCGCGCCGAAACGCCAGCCGGAAGCGCCATCGTTTCCAGCCATGCCTCCTCGATCTCGATGTGCGCCTCGCCGTCCTCGATGTGGATCGGCGTGGTCAGCCAGGCGGTGAACTTGTCGTCGACGTTGGCGCTGATGTCGATCTCGGTCTCCCCGAGCGACAACCCCTCCGGGGCGGGGCCGGTCTCGCCGCCGAGCGGAAACCCGGGAATCGCGTACCCATCCGGGTCGTGGTCGTAGGCCCACGCCTGGCCCTGGAAAATGATGCCGATGGCGGGATTGAACGTGGAATCGCCGGGGCCGAATGCCGCCGCGCGCGATGCGGGCGGCGGCGCTGCCGGTGCCGGGCCCTGTTCGATCTGGCTTACCCGGCTGTTCGCCTGGCGCGCGTTCTGCTCGGCCACCGCGAGGCGCTGCTCGAGCTCCGCGATGCGGGCGTCGTATTCGCTGCGCAGTGCATCGAGCTCCGCGCGCAGTGCGGCGATGTCGCCGCCCTGCGCGGCGGCCGTATTCGCTATACAGAAAAGCAGCATCCCGATGATGCCGTGTTTCAGGTCGATGCCCATGGCGTCGTCCTCCTGTTCGAACTAACGGAGATATGCCGCAGGACCTGCGGCGGCGTCTGGACGAATCAGGCGGCGAGCGGTGGCGCGCGCTGGCGGTAAGGTGCGGACCCGGCGGTGGCCGGATCGAGGGTGGGCGCGGGAACGTACAGCGCATGGACGGCCGGCGCGAAGCTCGCGATGGCCGGCGGCGGTGTCGCTTGCTGGAAATGCGAGTAGTGCGTGCAGAGCTCGCAGTTCTGCTGCTCCGCGGCGACATGCGAGTTGAAATGCAGCGCCAACGCCGCATAGCTGGCGAGGACAGCCAGCAGCAGTAGCAGCCCGGTTGTGCGGCGTGGTGACGGCATAGTGGTTCTTCGACCGCCATATTGCTGGGAATGCGGCGGGAAGTAAATCGCGTTACAGGTTGTGAACCGTCGAGGTCGGGCCTTTCGGGGCCCTACGCAAGCTGCGAGCGGGGCAGGATATCCTCCAGCGCGTTCAGCAATCGTTCGACTTCCTGGACCGAGTTGTAGTGCACCGGTCCCACGCGCACCGCGCCGCCCGACTCGTAGATGCCGAGCGCTCGCGCCGCTTCCACCGCGTAATTGTGGCCGCTCCAGACGAAAATGCCGCGGTCGGCAAGCTGTTTCGCGAGCTCATCCGGGTTCATGGCGCGAGCCGTGAACGACACCGTGGGCGCGCGCCGCGCGAGCGCGTCGTCCGCCGTGATCCCTTGCACCGTGATGCCCCGCAGGCTCTGGAGGCCATCCAGCAGCGGGCGCGTGAGGGTCGCCTCGTACTCGAAGATGCAGTCCATGCCGGCGTGCGCGAAGCGGCGCCGCCCGGCCTCGAAGCGCTCGTTGCCCGCGAGATGCTTGCCGCCCATCGTCTCGCCGATCCACGCGAGGTAATCGACCGCGGCGGCAGTGCCCGCCATGCCCTCGTGGCTCAGCGTGCCGGTTTCGAACGCCCACGGCAGCTCGTCGGGCGCGGGCCGCACCTTGTACGGCTCCAGGCGCTCGAGCACCTCGCGGCGGCCCCACAGGATGCCCTGGTGGGGCCCGAAGAACTTGTACGCGGAACAGGCGAGGAAATCGCAGCCGATGGCCTGCACGTCCGTCGAGACGTGAGGAACGGATTGCACCGCGTCGACGTAGGTCCACGCGCCCGCCTCGCGCGCCATGCGGCTGATCGTCGACACGTCGTTGACAGTCCCGGTAAGGTTGCTCGCCGCTCCGACACACACGAGCCGCGTGCGCGCGTTCAACAGCTCGCCGAGCCGCGCGAGGTCGAATTCGAAAGTCTCGCGATCGAACGGCAGCCAGCGGACTTCCAACCCGATATCGCGCGCAAGCAGCAGCCAAGGCGCCACGTTCGCATCGTGATCCATGCGCGAGAGGACGATCTCGTCGCCGGGCTTGAATTCCCGACCGATCGAGCGCGATACGTGCAGCGTCAGCGTCGTCATGTTCTGCCCGAACACGATCTCGTCGGCCGATCGGGCGTTCAGCAGGTCCGCCATCGCGCGGTGCGCGTCGTCGGCGATCTCGCCCGCGCGCTCGGAGGTCGGGAAACAGCCGCCGAGGTTTGCATTGGCGGTGAGCAGGCACTCGCTCATGCGCTCGGCAACGCTTTGCGGCACCTGGGTACCGGCGGGATTGTCGAAGTAGACCCGCGGCCGGCCGTTATCGGTAATGGAAAGCGCGGGAAACCGGGAGCGGACCGCGTCGAGGTCGAAGGTCACTCCGTGCCGCCCCACTTCTCCCGGTGAGCGTCCTCGGCACGCTGGCGCACGCGCGCGTGACGATTGGTGAGCAACAGCGTATTGGGGTCGCAGACCTGCGCCTTGATCAATCCCAGGTCACTGGCTGCATCGAACAGGCTGGGATACCAGCGTTCCCAGTTCGGCAGGAGTCTCTCGACCTGTTTGCGAAGATTCATCGGTAGGAATGTATACGACCGGCACAGGGGAAACAACGACGGAATCGGCGTACAAGAGGACGTCGGGAAGGTAAACTAGGCGGTTATTGAGGAATCAGTCCTCGAGCAGGCGTACGAAGAAAATCATCGCGCCGGCGGCCGCGAGCGCACTCGCCACCAGCGGCAGCTGCGGCAGCCACTCCGCCGGCATGTCCTTGACCGGCTCGGGTACGAAGTCGAGCACCACCGGCAGCAGCGAGATCAGCTCCAGCGCGGGCTGCGCGGCGATCAGCCCGCCGATCGCTATCGCGATCGGCAATGTCCAGCGCCGGATCCACACGCGGCGCCGGATGCGCCGCACGACGCGCTCGCTGAAGCCGTCGTCGGGGATCGCCCCGAACTGAAACAGCGCCTCGAGCTTCCTGTCCTCACGGTCTTTCATACGCTCAGCCAGTTTGATGATGTTCGATATCAAAACGTTCCCTGATTTTTTCCTTGCCGCGGAAGATGATCGACTTCACCGTGCCGACCGGCAGGGTCATGGCATCGGCGATTTCCCGGTGGGACAGGCCGACGGCATAGGACATGATCATCACGACCCGTTCCTCGTCGGTGAGCACGGCAAGCAGCCGGTCGAGGTCGCCGATCTCCTCGGAGACGCCGGAAGAAGCCTTGTCGCCACCCGCGTCCGCGCGCACCGCCTCCAGGACCTCGCCGTAACGCGACGAGCGCCGCTTCGACTGCAGGAAAGTCGTGTAGGCGACCTTGAGCAGCCAACCGATGAAGGAGCCGCTGCCGGAAAACGTGTGCAGGCGATCCCAGGCATGCACGAACGTGTCCTGCGCCAGGTCGTCGGCCAGGTCGGGATCGCGCGCCAGCCGGCGCAGGAAATTGCGCACGTGCGACTGGTGCCGCCGCACGAGCTCCCCGAAAGCGCGGGCATCGACCTGCGCGACGGCGCGCGCGACGAGATCCTTGTCGTCGACCGTGGCAAACCGGGTTTGCGATCTCAGGTTGATGTGTCTTTCCCACTGACCAGCGACATGATGAGGTAAGCAACACCGATGATGAACGGAAACGCGCCGGTGGCGATCAGGGGGCGCACGGCGTCCCGTTCATCGAGAATCAGCCCGAACGCCGCAAAGCCGGCGCCCACCGCCAGCCAGACGAGGCCCTTCCGCAGGTCGGCGCGCGGGTCCTTCTGCGGCTGGCCAAGACGGTCGATCAGCTCCGGCGTCAGCTCCTGGCCCTTGTCGAGGGCGAGCCGGACCGTGTTCTGCAGCTCCAGCCGCGTGCGGGTGCGGAGCCATAGCCCCAGCGCCATCACGAAGGCGATGCAGAGGAAAAGGACGATCGGGATGAGCAATTCGTAGTCGAACATTCCAGGCTCCTGAAAGAAGGGCGGGTCCGCCGCCCCGGTTCAGTTACCAGATGCTCCCCGGCCGCGGTTTGGATGCAGGCTCAGCCCGCCGACTGCCGCCATTCTGCCAGCAACGCCGCCTCGCGGTCAGGGGTGAGCCCCGCCCGCAGTTTCGCCGTGCGCTCGGCCGGCAGGCCCTGCCACCAGCGCAGGGTATCGCGGGCCGTCTCGCGGGTCGGCCGGGTCCTCAGGCCCGCGGCGTGCGCGCGCTCGCCGCTGACCAGGGAGGCCTTGCCGTACTCGCCCGTGGTCGGCGACCAGATGGGGATTTCGCCGGTTTCGAGGAGGCCCTTGTCGGCCAGGAAGTCCTCGGCCACCCACTCGGGCGCGAGCTCCGCATCCGTGACCGCCTGGCAGTCGGCCAGCAGCTCGCCCATGGTGAAGGCGCCGGCCCGCGTGGTCGTGTTGTACGGCCCCGTGATCCGCTGCTCCACGCAGTCGATGACGAAGGCCGCGAGGTCGCGCGGATCGATGATCTGGATCGGGTCGGACGGGCTGCCGGGCCACAGCATCTCGCCGCCGCGCGCGCTGCGCACCGGCCAATAGGTGTAGCGATCGGTGGGATCGCCGGGGCCGCAGATGTAGGTCGGGCGGATGATCGTCACCCGCTGCTCGCCGAACTCCTCGGCGGCGCGCTTTTCGCACAGCGCCTTCAGGGCGCCGTAGGTTTCGCCCGTGACTTCCTCGACCGTTTCGTCCGGCATGGTCGCGAGTGGCGAGAACTCGTCGTTGGCGACGGCGAAGCTCGCATAGGCCGAGATCGACGACACGAAGACGTATTGCGACGCCGCGTCCGCGAGCAGGCGCGCGGAATCGGCAACGTGCCGGGGGACGTAGCCCGAGTTGTCGATCACCGCGTCCCACTGGCCGCCCTCGAGCTCACCGAGCTTGCCGTCGCGATCGCCGATGTACGTCTTCAGCTCCGGGAACAGGTCGTCGTTGGTGCGCCCGCGGTTGAAGAGCTCGACTTCGAGCCCGCGCCCGACTGCCTCGCGGACCATGTGCGGGCCGATGAAGCCCGTGCCGCCGAGGATCAGGAGGCGAAACGGCTTCGCGGCGGCAGCACTGCCGGACATCGCGGCGCCGGCATGCGGCAGGCCGCCGGCGGCGTACGCGGCGGAAGCCAGGAGGGCGCCTTTCAACACTCGTCTTCGTTGTCGGTTCACTGCGTATTCCCCCGTGGTTCGTGTCCTTATGCGACGTCATTGTGCCCCGAAACGGGGCGCGGCGTTAGATCGGTTAAATAGCGGCCCGGCCCGAGTTCGGGCCGCTATACTGGCAGCAATAACAACAGCGGGGACCCTGCCGATGCCAACGTCCTGTCGTGCGCCGCTGGCGCGCTTTTCCATGGCCGGCGCGCTCGTGCTGCTGGCGCAAGCCGCCGCGGCCCAGTCCGTCTTCATCAACGAGCTCCACTACGACAACACGGGCACCGACAGCGGCGAGGCGATCGAGATCGCGGGGCCTGCCGGCACCGACCTCACGGGCTGCAGCCTCGTGCTGTACAACGGCAACAACGGAGCCGTTTACGATACCAACGCGCTGGCCGGCATCATTCCCGACCAGCAGGGCGGCCTCGGCACGCTGGCGTTCGAGTATCCCGTGAACGGGGTCCAGAACGGTTCGCCGGACGGCATCGCACTGGTCGGGGCTTCCGGCATCATCCAGTTCCTGAGCTACGAAGGCGAATTCGTCGCACTGGACGGCCCGGCCGCCGGGCTGGCGAGCACCGATATCGGCGTCGACGAGGCGGGCGACACCCCGGTCGGCAACTCACTGCAGCTCACCGGCAGCGGTGCCGCGCCCGGCGACTTCGCATGGGGCGGGGCCGCGCCGCACACGTTCGGGGCGGTCAACACCGGCCAGGTATTCACCGGGGCGCCTGCAGGCGGCAATCCCTGCGGAGGCGGCGGCGATCCTGGCGATCCCGGCGACGTGGGCGCGTTCGTCATCAACGAGATCCTCGCCGACCCGGCAAGCGGCCTCGAGGGCGATGCCAACCGCGACGGCGTGCGCGATTCCTCGGACGACGAGTTCGTGGAGATCGTGAATACCTCCGGGGAGGACGTCGACATTTCGGGCTGGACGCTTTCCGACGAGGTCAGCGTACGGCACACCTTCCCAAGCGGCAGTATCGTGGGCGCGGGTTGCGCGGTGCTGGTGTTCGGCGGTGAAACGCCGACCGGCGCGTTCGGCAACGTGCTCGTGCAGACCGCCTCGGGCGGGTTGCTCGGGCTGAACAACGGCGGCGATGTCGTTACTCTCGGCAACGGCAGCGGCACTGTCTCCGTTGCCTATGGCGGCGAGGGTGGCAGCGACGAATCGCTGACGCGGGATCCGGACGTGACCGGCGGCGAGCCGCTCGTGCAGCACAGCGCCGCCGCCGGGGCCGGCGGTACCCTGTTCTCGCCGGGAACGCAGGTGACGGGAGCCCAGTTCGCGGGCTGCGAGCCGCTGCCGACCGGGCCGTTCGAGATCTATGAGATCCAGGGTGACGGCGCGGCCTCGCCCTTCGCGGGGCAGCTCATCCAGTCGGTCGACAACGTGGTGACCGCGCTGGCGACGGATGGCTTCTTCATGCAGACGCCGGCCTCGCGCAGCGACGGCAACGTCAATACGTCCGACGGCATCTTCGTGTTCACCGGCGGGACGCCGGGCGTGGCGGTGGGCGACCAGGTTGACGTCACCGCACGCGTCCAGGAGTTCTTCGATTTCACGGAGCTGAGCGGCGACCCGGTCGTGCAGGTCGACGGCAGCGGGCTCATGCTGCCGCCGCCCGTCGTGTTCGACGCCGCCGTGCCCTCGCCCGATCCCTCATCGCCGAGCTGCGCGATCGCATACGAGTGCTACGAAGGCATGCTGGTGTCGGTGCCGGCGGGGACCGTCACGGGCTCCAACCAGAATTTCGGCTCGGACCCGATCGCGGAGGTGCACGTGACAGCGGCCTCCGCGCGCATGTTCCGGGAGCCGGGCGTCGAATTCCCGGGCCTCGCCTCGCAGCCGGATATCCCGGTCTGGGACGGCAACCCCGAGGTCTTCGAGCTGGACCCGGACAAGCTGGGGCTGTCAAACGCGGTCATTCCGGCTGGCTCCTCGTTCTCGGCGACCGGGGTGATCGGTTTCGAGTTCGGCGGCTACGAACTGTGGCCGTCGAGCCTCACGTTCGAGCCGCTGCCGATTCCGCGTCCGGTGCGCGCACGGGCGGCCGGCGAGTTCACCGTCGGCAGCCTGAACCTGTTTCGGCTGTTCGACGACGTGGACGATGCGCCGGACACCAACACGCTGGGCGAGTTGCGCGACGACGAGGTGGTTTCGCCGGCCGAATATGCGACGCGGCGCACCAAGTTCGCCGCCTACATCCTGGACGTGCTCGGTGCGCCGGACATCCTCGCCGTCCAGGAAGCCGAGAAGCTCGGCGTGCTCGAGGATCTCGCCGCGGACATCGAGGCGGCAAACCCGGGTGTGCATTACACGACCTACCTCCAGGAAGGTAACGACGTGGGTACGATCGATGTCGGCTTCCTCGTGCGTGACACGGTGGTTGTGGATGCGGTGACGCAGCTCGGCCGCGACGAGATCTTCGACTTCGACGGCTCGGCGCTGCACGACCGGCCGCCGCTCCTGCTGGAGGGCCGGGTGACCGCGGGTGACGATTACGCGATCGCCGTCATGGCAGTGCACAACCGCTCGCTCAGCGGCATCGAGGACTCGGATCGGGTGCGGCTGAAGCGGCTGACGCAGGCGCAGTCCATTGCGGCGCGCGTGCAGGCGATGCAGGAGGACAACCCTGACTTGCGACTGGCGATTGTCGGCGACTTCAACGCTTTCGAGTTCACTGACGGGTTCGTGGATGCGGTCGGCCAGATCGCGGGGAACTTCGTTCCGGAGCAGAGCCTGCTCTCGGGACCGGACCTCGTCGAGCCGAACCTGGTCAACCAGGTACTGTCCGTTGATGCGAGCGAGCGCTACTCCTTCATCTTCGGCGGCTCGGCGCAGGTGCTCGACCACGCGCTGACAAGCATGGCGCTGGACGCCGCGGTGCGCGGCTTCGAGTACGGGCGCGGTAATGCGGACGCGGCGGAAGTGCTGATCGAGGACGCAGCGACGCCGCTGCGTTCCTCGGATCACGACGGGCTGGTGCTCTTCATCACGACCGACGTGGACGCGGACGGCGTGAACGACGAGGTCGATTTCTGCCCGATGACGGTGATTCCGGAATCGGTGCCGACGTCCGGGCTGGGAGTGAACCGCTGGGCATTGGTCGACGGCGACTTTGCCTTCGATACCCGAGCGCCAGGCGGCAAGGGTCCATCGGCCGCCTTCTCTACCGCCAACACTGCGGGTTGCTCCTGCGCCCAGATTATCGATGCCCGGGGCCTTGGTGCCGGGCACACGAAGTTCGGCTGCAGCCTGGGCGTGATGCGTCAATGGGTCGAGCTGGTGAATCCTTGAGCGGAGCGCGCACCCGCAATTGTGTCGGTTAGTACTCTAGCCGAACACGTGCCAAGCGATGCGCAATACCATGTACCACAGTGCGAGCGCCGAGATGACATAGAGCAAAAACCTGAGCGGCACGAAATTGTATGAGCAATGTACGATGCTGTGAAGAATTCGAAAGGCAAGGAAGATCCATGCCGCCGCCAAATAATAGGTATCGACCTGCGCGGTTGCGTACAAGTAGAGCACCACTGCATAAAAGATGGTGGGTAGCTCAAAGAGGTTCTTCAGGTTATCGGACGGGTTGGCTACCTGTGGTGGCGACAAGCGCTCCAGCTCCAGGCGGGTGATCTGTTGCGGCGAAAGCTTGCGACTGAGAACAAAAGGTATGCGCCGCCCGTACATATAGAGCCATACAACGAATGTCAGCAGCATGGTCCCGACGAATGGCGCGAAGATGTGCACTTGGTCCATGTTCCTCTCCCGCAGCGATCATTGACATCAACCAGGCAAGCACGCACGAATCGCTTTTGCGGTGTCGTGCAACACTGATGCTTCGACTCGCACCCGATCGTGCCTCTCATCATCCTGTGACGGATCATGAGGTGTGCCGCGAATGCGGCCAGCATTCTCGAAAACAGCAAGCTGGGGTGGGCCGATCCCCCAATAGCGGCATTCTTCGATCAGTGCCCACCTCGGGTCACGCTCAGACATTCCCTCGCACAACTCGCAAGGCTCTTGGTGGGGAAGCTCAATCATGACCGATGACTTCTCTGTGCCGTCCAACGACCAAGCTCAGCGGCAAAGGGAAGCTCGCTTGGCTCTTGCGAATGCAAGAGGTGTGACAGCTTGTCGTGCCCGTCTGCAGCGCCTTGTTAGGCGGCATTTTGTCTCCCCCCAGTAGCGGCCTGCAACTTGAGAACTGTGCTCCAGTTGCGCGTCGTGGGTGCGTCGACCGTGACGCGAAAGAACTCTTTGAGTAGCCTACAACCAAGCTCAGTGAAGACAAGCTGGCGCCGCTTGTCTTTGTCCGTCTGCAGCGTTTTGCTAGGCGGCGTGTGGCGGGCTGCCCTACTCACTGCGCCTCCAGATGCTCATATCTGCTGTGGTCATCAGGCACTGGAAAATCACAGCGATTGCGACTCCAGTGGAAATTAGCATGAACGTGAAACGGTCTGAGACAAAAACCGTCGCAACAAGGCCTGGCAATGCACCAACCAGCGACGCTGTCGCCAAGTTGGCACAGTTTAGACGGCGCAGAAGCAGGTAGACCGGAATACCGTACGCCAGAACGGTAAGCGTCCGGCGACTGCCGGGTTGACAGATTGCTGGGCCGTCAGATGCGGTCG
>CBFGSB010000094.1:0-11218 GCA_965651325.1 uncultured Chromatiales bacterium
ACCGCGGTCAGCAGCAGGGGGAGCGGGTGGTTTTCCGCCGAGCGCCCGAGGTTCGTCGCGAAGTCCCCGCCGTGCCGGCGGGCCACGCCAACCACCTGGTCGAGGAGCTCGCCGGGTGATAGCCGGGTCTCGAGCTCCTCGATCGTATTGCCGAGGCTGACCCGCGTGCGTTCGATATCGCGCTCAATCTCGTCCGGGTCCCGGCTGCGCCTTGCGTGCGTTTCTTCGTTCATTGCACCTGCCTCCTCGCGAATTCGGCGTCCCTGCGGACCGAGTCTATCGTGCGGTCCGGTTTCAGCGACTCGGCCTGCATTTTTTTCTTGCCAGCCGACAGCAATATGGCGCCGATGAGCGTCACCACGCCGCCGACAATGAATGCCGCGATCATGAGACTGACCCACTGTGACAGCAGCATCGTCACGCCACCCAGCAGGAAAAGTATGCCCGCGTACATCACACCGCCGCCGGCCGCGACCGACATCAGGCCGGTCTTCACGTCGTTCACGGCGGATTTCATCTCCGCCGTGGCAAGTGCGACCTCTTCACCGAACAGCGTGGTGACGTCGGTGGCGAGCTTCCTGAATAGCCCGGGGACGGATTCGCCTTCGTAGTGCACCGCCCGGCCATTGCCGTTGCCGCCGCCTGGCAGAGACGTACGCTCCACGCGCGGGGTCGGTTCTTCCTGTGCGTTCATAAGCCTGTTCCTCCGGTGGAATCCGGTGGCGCCTGCCTGTCCGCCGGCTCGGCGGACGGACGTTCCGTTTCACCGTCGGCAAATACCCGTTCACGGCTGGTGTAGTCCGGCATCGCGGGCTCGGTGTCGGCAGTCTGCCGACTCCATTCCGCCTCGCCGGCGGCGCCATCCATGCCGCGCCGTTCGCGCGAGGCCTTGGCGAAGCGCGACAGGCCGATGCCGATCGCGACGCTGCCGAGTAAAAATAGCGCGGGATTGCGTTCCGCGAGCCGGCGCACGTCATCGGCGAGCTCGTCGACGTTCCTGCTGCGCAAGCGGCTGGACACTTCGTTGAGCTGGGACGACAGGCGGGTGGCGTAGTCGGCGAGACCTTCGTGATGCAGCTCGCTCAGCCGGTTCGCAGCGCTGCCGACGGCTTCGGCGAAGTCGTCGACACCATCCGCCGCGCGGCCGGTGCCGGCCTGCAGTTGCTCCCGGCCAATGTTCGCTGCTTCCCGAGCCTGCTCGCGGCCTTCATCGAGCATGGCCTTCGATCGGCTTTCGGCGCTTTCGGCGCCCGTCGTGTTTGCATCGCTGGCGCGTCTGTTCATGGTGAAAATCCTCGATTGGGATTGTGTGCTGGTGGCCCTGCAGCTTCCGCCCGGGCCGCCCTGCAGCCGCAAGGGCTGCAGGGCGGTGGCCCCGTTTTCGGTGCGGGGCCGGGGTTACGAACTTCGCTTAATACTGTTGCGAAGGATCGGTGGAGCTTTGCTCCTCGGTCAGCATGCTCGGATCGATCTCCTGCTCCTGCTCGAGCTGCTCGCGGTCCAGCGTCGTGGTGACGCTGCCGTCGGTGCCCATCTGCAGGTCGGACAACGGTATACCGACCGTCTTCTCGCCGACGCCAAGGAAGCCGCCGACGTTGACGGCGGCGACCTTGTCCTGGTGCTGCTCGCTGTAGCCGACCTTCTCGATCGAACCGATCTCCTCACCGGTCGAGCTGACGATGGTCATGCCCTGCAGCTCCTCGCTGGTCATCTGGGACAGGTCCTGGCTCATCGTCGAGTCCGCCATGCTGGGGTCGGTTTGTGTCTCCGGCTGCGTGGCGTACGGATCGGTGCTCTCGTAGGGATCGGTCTGCTCGGTCTGCGACTGCGTCTCGTACTGGCTTTGCGTGTCCGTTTCCATGCCGGTCCGGTCCTCACGCTCTTCCTGGGTGACGATGCTGCTGTCGGTGTCCCATTCCTCCTGGGTGGACTGTTCCTGGGCACCCGCAAGGGCGGCGCCGCCGGTAAGAGCCAGTCCTGCCATGATCGCTACTGTCCTTTTCATCATTACCTCCATTTCCTGAGAAAAGCCTGTTGTGGTACGGGAGTACTGGCTTGCAAAGCGCATGCCAACGGCGCCCGGGCGCCCAGGGAAGGCGCGTCGCGGCTCACAGGAGCGGTGGAGGGGGTTGCGGGGCGAATTTTGGCAGGAAACGACTGTAGAAATTGCAGGGGCGGCAATTTCGACAACTGCCGCCCCCGGGGCTGTCTCTATTCCTGCACAACCTGCCCCGTCTTGCTACACGGCGGTGTCGCCGGCCAGGCGGCGCACGGACTCGTCGTCGCAGACGTAGCTGGCCGTGACCTTGTCGTCCTGCACGGACTCGAGGTACACATCGAAGCGCCACAGCGAATGCAGGTGCTTCAACACCGACTTTGCATCTTCCTTTTCCAGGGGAATCCGGTTGTGCTGGACGTGCTTCAGGTGGATGGAGCGGTTACCGCGCAGGTCCACCTCGTGAACCTGGATGTTCGGTTCCTGCTTGCTGAGGTTGTATTGGTCGGAAAGATGCTCACGAATTCGGCGGTAACCCTGGTCGTCGTGTATGGCCGTGACCTCGATTTCCTTTTCCCAGTCATCGTCGAGGATGCTGAACAGCTTCAGGTCGCGAATCACGGTGGGCGACAGGAACTGCAGGATGAAGCTTTCATCCTTGAAGTCGCGCATGCCGTGGTGCACGGCTTCCAGCCAGTCAGTGCCCGCCAGGTCCGGGAAGAAAGCGCGGTCTTCGTCCGTCGGGGACTCGCAGATGCGGCGGATGTCGGAGAAAATCGAATAGCCGAGCGTATAGGGGTTGATGCCGTTGTAGTACGGCGAGTCGAAGTCCGGCTGGTAGGTTACGTTGGTGTGCGACTGCAGGATCTCGAACATGAAGCCGTCGGACACGAGGCCTTCGTCGTACAGGGTATTGAGCAGCGTGTAGTGCCAGAAGGTCGCCCAGCCCTCGTTCATGACCTTGGTCTGGCGCTGCGGGTAAAAGTACTGCGCGATCTTGCGCACGATCCGCACGACCTCGCGCTCCCAGGGTTCCAGCAGCGGGGCGTTCTTTTCGATGAAGTACAGCAGGTTCTCCTGCGGTTCCTTGGGGAAATGCGGCCACTCCTCGCCCTTGCGTTGCGGTTTCTTCGGCACCGTCCGCCACAGGTCGTTCACCTGCTGCTGCAGGAATTCCTCGCGCTCGCTCTGCCGGCGCTTCTCGTCTTCCGCGGAAATGGAGCGCGGGCGGCGGAACCGGTCTACGCCGTAGTTCATCAGCGCGTGGCAGGAATCGAGCAGAGATTCCGTCGCGTCGACGCCGTAACGCTCCTCGCATTCAGCGATGTAGTTGCGGGCGAAAAGCAGGTAGTTGACGATTGCGCTCGCGTCCGTCCAGGTCCGGAACAGGTAGTTACCCTTGAAGAAGGAGTTGTGGCCGAAGCAGGCATGGGCGAGGACCAGCGCCTGCATGGCCAGCGTGTTCTCCTCCATCAGGTACGCGATGCAGGGATTGGAGTTGATGACCAGCTCGTAGGCCAGGCCCATGTGGCCGCGCCGGTACTGTTGCTCGGTGGTCAGGAACTGCTTGCCGAGCGACCAGTGGTGATAGCCCAGCGGCATGCCGATGGACGAGTAGCGGTCCATCATCTGCTCTGCCGTGATGATCTCTATCTGGTTCGGGTAGGTGTCGAGCCGGTACGTTTTGGCAACCCTCGCGAGCTCGCTTTCGAATTCCTCGAGCTCGGAGAACGTCCACTCGGACGATTCTCCGATCGGTTTGCGATCGGTCATTGCTTCTTCTTCTTGAACAGTTCGTGGAAGACCGGGTAGATCTCGGAAGCATCGGTAACTTTCTTCATGGCGAAGGATTCAGGGTGCTTGGCCTGGACCTCTTCGTAGGCATGCCAGAGCGCCTGCTCGGCCTGCTCGGAAATCTCGACGTACGCGAAGTACTGGACCAGCGGCAGGATGTTGTTCACCAGCAGGTCGCGCGCGATAGGCGAATCGTCGTGCCAGTTCTCACCGTCGGAGGCCTGTGCCGCGTAGATGTTCCAGTCGGCGGTCGGGTAGCGGTCCTGGATGATGTCGCGCATCAGCTTGAGCGCGCTGGAAACGACGGTACCCCCGGTCTCGCGCGAATAGAAGAACTCGTCTTCGTCCACTTCGCTGGCGACGGTGTGGTGGCGCAGGAACACGATGTCGATCTTCTTGTAGGTCTGCTTCAGGAACAAATGCAGCAGGATGAAGAAGCGCTTCGCAAGATCCTTGATCTCCTGGGTCATCGAGCCCGACACGTCCATCAGGCAGAACATCACCGCGTTGCTGGTCGGGAGCGGCTGCTGGATGAGGTTGTTGTACTTCAGGTCGAAATCGT
Source organism: uncultured Chromatiales bacterium (assembly GCA_965651325.1). GTDB lineage: Bacteria > Pseudomonadota > Gammaproteobacteria > Steroidobacterales > Woeseiaceae > IDS-8. Next base: position 4,353 of record CBFGSB010000094.1, read on the forward strand.
CGAGGAACGGAATGTGGTTCAGCCGTCGCTCGAGGCGGTCCAGTTCGTTGCGGACTTCACGGGCGCGTTCCTCGGCGGCAGGCACGTCCTGGATGCGCGCTAGCTCCTCCTGCAGTTCCCGGATCTGGCGCCGGATAGCGCCGCCGAGAGCGATACGCCGGGCCTGCGCACCCTTCAGCGACTGGATGACGTTGAGCCGCGCCGGAATGCCGACGTTGGTGTAACCGCCTTTCTGGTAACGAAAGGTCTCCGTTTCCTTGAGTTGCTTCTTGACCAGGTTCGGCAGCTCCAGGTCCTCGAACATGAAGTCGAGGAATTCCTGGCGCGAGAGCTCGAACACGAAATCGTCCATGCCCTCGCCGGTGTTGCTTGCCTTGCCGCGGCCGGAACCGCCCGCGCCGCCGGGCGGCCGCTTGATGCGGTCACCCGCTATGAACTCCTTGTTGCCGGGGAGCACCCGTCGCTGGTGGCCGCCGGCCCCGTGCCGGAAGATCGGCTCGGAAATGTCCTTGCGCGGAATGCTGATCTCGTCGCCGCGGTCGGTATCGGTGATGCTGCGCCGATTGACCGCGTCGGCGACCGCTTCCTTGATGTGCTTGCGGAAGCGGCGCACGAAACGCTGGCGATTGACCGCGCTCTTGTTGCGGCTCTCCTGTCGGCGATCGATGATCAGGAAGGCCATTCTAGTGTCTTGCAGTGTTGCTGATCATCGCGACTTGCGTACCCGCAGGTACCACTCGGACAGCAGGCGTACCTGCTTCTCGGTGTAGCCGTGCTCGGTCATGCGGCGCACGAAATCCTTGTGCTTTTTCTGGTCTTCGCTCGAAGCCTTCGAGTTGAAGGAGATGACCGGTAGCAGGTCCTCAGTGTTCGAGAACATGTTCTTCTCGATTACCAGCTTCAGCTTCTCATAGCTTGTCCAGGCGGGATTCTTGCCGTTGTTGGCAGCCCGCGCGCGCAGCACGAAATTGACCACTTCGTGCCGGAAGTCCTTGGGGTTGCTGATGCCGGCGGGTTTCTCGATCTTCTCCAGCTCGTCGTTCAAGGCCGAGTGGTCGAGGTTCTCGCCCGTCTCCGGATTCCGGTAATCCTGGTCCTGGATCCAAAGGTCGGCGTAGGTGATGTAGCGGTCGAACACATTCTGCCCGTACTGCGAGTAGGACTCGAGATAGGCAGTCTGGATTTCCTTGCCGATGAACTCGATGTAACGCGGCGTCAGGAATTCCTTGATGAATGTGAGATAGCGGTCGCGCTGCTCGGCCGGGAATTGCTCGTGCTCGATCTGCTTCTCCAGCACGTACAGCAGGTGCACGGGGTTCGCAGCGATCTCGGTCGCGTCGAAGTTGAACACCTTCGAGAGAATCTTGAACGCGAAGCGGGTCGACAAGCCCTCCATGCCTTCGTCGACGCCGGCGGTGTCGCGGTATTCCTGGATGGACTTGGCTTTCGGGTCGGTGTCCTTCAGGCTCTCGCCGTCGTACACGCGCATCTTGGAATATATGCTCGAGTTTTCCGGTTCGATCAGGCGCGTCAGCACCGAGAACTGGGACAGCATGCGCAGCGTGTCGGGTGCACAGGGTGCTTCGTTGAGCGAGCTGTTGCGCAGCAGCTTCTCGTAAATCTTCACTTCCTCGGTGACCTGCAGGCAGTAGGGCACCTTCACGATGTAAACGCGGTCGATGAACGCTTCGTTGTTGCGGTTGTTCTTGAAGGCCTGCCACTCCGCTTCGTTGGAGTGTGCGAGCACGATGCCTTCGAACGGAATCGAGCCGATCGCTTCCGTTCCGTTGTAGTTCGCTTCCTGCGATGCCGTCAGCAGCGGGTGCAGCACCTTGATGGGCGCCTTGAACATCTCGACGAACTCGAGGATGCCCTGGTTCGCGCGGCACAGGCCGCCGGAGAAGCTGTAGGCGTCCGGATCGTTCTGCTTGAATTCCTCCAGCCGGCGGATGTCGACCTTGCCGACGAGCGAGGAAATGTCCTGGTTGTTCTCGTCGCCCGGTTCGGTCTTCGAGATTGCGATCTGGTTCAGGATCGACGGGTGCCGCTTCACCACGCGGAAGCGCGTGATGTCGCCGTTGTACTCCTTGAGCCGCTTGGCCGCCCATGGCGACATGATCGTGTTCACGTAACGTTCGGGAATGCCGTACTCCTCGCGCAGGATCTTCGCATCCTCGGCGGGGTTGAAGAGCCCGAGCGGGGACTCCTGGACCGGCGAATCCTTCAGCGAATAGAACGGGACCTTCTCCATCAACGATTTCAGTTTCTCGGCGAGTGACGACTTGCCGCCGCCGACGGGACCCAGGAGGTAGAGGATCTGCTTCTTTTCCTCGAGCCCCTGTGCCGCGTGCTTGAAGAACGAAACGATCTGTTCGATGCACTCTTCCATGCCGTAGAAGTCATCGAACTCGCGATAACGCTTGATGATCTTGTTGGAGAATATCCGGCTGAGGCGAGCGTCTTTGGATGTGTCGATGAGGTCGGGCTCGCCGATTGCCAGCAGCAGCCGCTCGGCGGCGGTGGCATAAGCAGTCTTATCTGACTTGCAGATCTCTAAGTATTCTTGAAGGCTGTATTCTTCTTGTTCTGTATCTTCGTAACGCGTCTGGTAGTTCGCGAAGATACTCATTGGTGTGTCTCCCGGCTTGCGCCTTTGTGGTAATGGTTTTGAGATGTTCTGTGTGTCGCGTGAAACCGGCTCGTATACCGCTTTCTTCCGTTTCCTTTTCGTCAGTTCCGCTCGGTTTCAGTCTGTGAATCCTGTCTTGATGATAGCAACTTTAGAGCGCAATTCATGCGCGAATGTTCCATTTACAGACGCGCGTCACGACGGTTAAGATCGCATGCTACGTCGGCGTAAAAAGACACATTGAAAACCGCCGGCGCCCGCCAATCGGAACTGTAGCCGGCAACCGCCACATGTGTCCTGCCACGCTGCTTGCTGCTGCGGCGTCCGATCGATGCCGCATCGTGCCGCGCGAAAAATCCCCGATGCTCCCGAAGCCGTTCAGCCGGGATTCAGGTTCCGCGATGCCCCCGGTGGACCGCGAGTGCTCTTAATGAGCGATTTCGGGGCTGAAATGGGCCGTTTAAGGCCAATATTGGCACGTTCTGGCGCGGGTTAACGCGCAGGATCATCAACTTGCGTTGGTCCGACCCCGATTTCGGCGAGGCGGCGGGTTAGGAAGCGGCGTTCGGGCTCGAGTTGGGTGAGGGCGAGGGCGCGGCGGTAGGAGGTGGCGGCGTCGTCGCTGCGGCCGAGGCGGCGGCAGAGGTCGGCGCGGGCGGCGTGGGCCAGGTGATAGTCGGTGAGCTCGCCGCGGGCCAGCAGGTCGTCGACGAGTGCGAGGCCGGCCTCCGGACCGTCGCGCATCGCCACGGCGACCGCGCGATTGAGCTCGACGACCGGCGTCGCTTCGACCCGCAGCAGGAGATCGTAAAGCGCGATGATCTCTCCCCAATCCGTATCGCCGGCTTCCCGCGCGTCCGCGTGCACCCCGACGATTGCCGCCTGCAGCGTGTACGGCCCGAAGCGGCGCGACGACAGGGCCGCGCGTATCAGCTCCGAAGCCTGCTCGATCAGCTCGCGATCCCACAGCCGCCGGTCCTGGTTTTCGAGCAGCACCACCTCACCGACCTCGGTCGTGCGGGCCGCACGCCGCGATTCGTGCAGCAGCATCAGCGCGAGCAGCCCCATGCTCTCGGGTTCGCGCAGCAGCTCGACCAGCAGCCGGCCGAGGCGGATGGCCTCGCCCGAGAGGTCCGTGCGCGTGAGCGATTCGCCCGAGGACGCGAAATAGCCCTCGTTGAATACCAGGTAGACGACCTGCAGCACGCTGTCGAGACGCTCCGGCAGCTCGGTGTAGGCCGGCACTTCGTACGGAATCCCCGCATCGCGAATCTTCGCCTTGGCGCGCACGATGCGCTGGGCGACCGTCGGGGGCGAGGTAAGGAACGCGCGCGCGATCTCCTCGGTGGTCAGGTCGCAGACTTCGCGCAGCGTCAACGCGATGCGCGCTTCGGTGGACAACGCCGGGTGGCAGCAGGTGAAGATCAGCCGCAGCCGGTCGTCCGCGATTTCCTCGTCGTCCCGGTCGGGGCCGGGTTCGGGTTCCGTGTCGAGCTGGTTCGCGATCTCGGCAAGCGACGCGTCGAAGCGCGCCCGGCGGCGAATCGTGTCGATGCCCTTGAAGCGCCCGGCCGAGACCAGCCACGCGCGCGGGTTGTCCGGCAGGCCGTCGCGCGGCCACTGCGCCAGCGCGGCCATGAACGCGTCGTGCAGCGCCTCTTCCGCGAGATCGAAGTCGCCCAGCAGGCGGATCAGGGTAGCCAGCACGCGCCGCGACTCCTGCCGGTACACGGCATCGATCATCGCCCGCGTGACGGTGCCGGCCGGCGCGTTCTCCTGGTCTCCTGCCATCACCTCACTTTACCGGAATGCGGCGGCGGCGGGCGACCGGCGGTCTCGAGGAAGGCATACGCGCCGATGGCGACGGCGAATGGCCCCAGGTAGTAGAGCAGGCGGTAGATGAGGATGGCGGCCAGCACGTCGCTGCTCGGCGCGGTCGTGTCGAGCAGCGCCAGGAACACGGCTTCGATGACCCCGAGGCTGCCCGGCACGTGGCTCCAGATGCCGGCCAGCGCACTGATCATCAGCACCGGCATCACGGCGAGCCACGAGGTCTCGCCGGGCAACAGCGCGGCAATGACCGCACCGATGCAGCCCCAGCTCACGGTGGACAGTCCGATCTGCAGGGCCGCAATGCCGAGACTCGGGAGCTCGAACTCGCTGTCCTTCCAGCGGATGCAGTCACCGCCGCGCAGGGCGCACAACAGCAGGTAGCCGGCGGCGGCGGCGAGCAGCAGGATACCCGTGCCCCGCATCAGCGTCGGCGCGACGCCCCAGTCCGGCGGCAATCCAGGCGGCCGCCAGGCGAGCACGGCGCCGGCGATCAGGACATAGCCCAACCAGTTGGTGAGGACCGACAGGCCGATCACCTGGCTGATCGTCACGGGCGACAGGCCGTACGGCATGTACAGGCGATACCGGAACGCCAGGCCGCCGACCAGCGCGCCGAGATTGAGCGAGAAAAAATACCCGGTGAACGAGATCAGCATGACGCGCCGCACGGGCAGCCGGTGCCCGGTCGCGTGGCGGCCGATGAGATCGAAGAAGGCCACGGCGAGGCAGGCCGGCACGACGAAAGCGGCGCCTGCCGCGATGCGCGCCGGCTCGAAGCTCCGCAGTGCCTGGAGCACCTTCGGCCAGTCGAGGTCGCGCACCTGCAGGAAGATCAGCACGGCCACCGCGACCAGCCACAGGGCGAGCGCGAGCCGCTTGAGCCAGGTCCTGGTGTGCTTGCTGAATGGCAGTTGCATCGGCGGCTCGCGCGGCGAAAGACGCTCAATGTGCCATGGCCGGCAACCCATTGCGCGTCCGTTCCCCGGGGGCCGTTGCCATTGCGGCTACAATCGCCCGATGAGCGACTGGACGAGCGGCAACGAGCTGCGACTGCTCGAGAACGGAGAGGAGCTGTATCCCCGCCTCTTCGAGACGATCGCGGGCGCGCGCGAGGAAGTCGTGCTCGAGACCTTCATCTGGATGGAAGACGAGGTCGGCCGGCGCCTGCGGGATGCGCTGGTCGAGGCGGCGCGGCGGGGCGTCCAGGTGCGGGTGCTGGTCGACGGTTACGGCTCTCCCGGGTTTTCGGCCGGTTTCCTCGAGAGCCTGGACAATGCCGGCGTGCGCGTGGATTCCTTCGACCCGCAGCCGACGTTCCTCGCGATGCGCACCAACCTGCTCTGCCGCATGCACAGGAAGATCGTCGTAATCGACGGCGAGCGCGCGTTCGTCGGCGGCATCAATTTCTCGCATGAGCACCTGCGGAGCTACGGCGAGCTGTCGAAGCAGGATTACGCCGTCGAAGTGACCGGGCCGGTGGTGCAGGATATCCACGAGTACGTCCGCTACGGCCGGGACGTGCACTCGGGACCCCCGTGGAAGCGCCTGCGCCACTGGCTCCAGCGCTTCCCGCGCGAGATGATCAACCCGGGCCGGGACGCGCAGGCGCTGTTCGTGTTCCGCGACAACGGCCAGCACCCCACCGACATCGAGACGCTGTACCGCGCCGGCATTCGCAACGCGCGCAAGCGCATCGTGATTGCGAACGCATACTTCTTCCCGGGGTACCGCTTCATTCGCGACCTGCGGGGCGCGGCCAAGCGCGGCGTCGAGGTTTTGCTCGTCATGCAGGGCAAACCGGACCGCCCCGTCAGCGTGTGGGCGGCATCGATCCTCTACAACGACCTGCTGTCGATGGGCGTGCGGATCTTCCGCTACACCGAGCGGCCCCTGCACGGCAAGGTGGCGGCGATCGACGACCGCTGGGCGACCGTGGGATCGAGCAACCTGGACCCGTTCAGCCTCGGCCTGAACCTGGAAGCCAACCTCTTCATGCTCGACGCGCAATTCAACGCCGAACTCATGCAGAACCTCGACGACCTGATCCAAAACGCCTGCACCGAGCTGAAGCCGGTCGGCCGCCCGCGCCAAAGCGCGCTACGCCGCCTGGTCCTCACCGGCGCCTACCACTTCATGCGCCGCCTGCCCGGCTGGGGCAACCACCTCCCCTACCACGAGCAACGCATCCAACCCCTCCGCCCCCCAGCCACCTAGCACCCGCCGGGCCCCGGTCGGCCTTTGATGGAAATAAAGCGAACCGCAGGGCGCCACCATCCCACGAGCACGCGTCACTCTCACGGCAGCGCACGTAGCACCTGCCGGGGTTGGGGGGGGGCGGTGGGGGGGAGAAAGAGGGCCCCAGGGGGCCCATACCCCCCACGCCGCCCCCCACCCCCGCCGGGGG
>CBFGSB010000095.1:0-11188 GCA_965651325.1 uncultured Chromatiales bacterium
CAGGAGCAGGATCTCCGCGTCGCATTTCACCTCGCCCTCCCAGCGGTAGCGGCTGCGGATGTCGACCTGCTGCACGCAAGCCGCCTCGCCCTGCTCGAGCAACGCTGTCGCCAGTCGCGCCGCCGCATCTTCGCTGCCGACGGTCGTCATGATCAAGGTGGCTTTGGCATGCATTCCTGCGCTGCTCCGCTTGTGACGGGTATACAAGACTACGCCTCATCGGCCGGCTCGTGAACGGTCGGGTATACTCGACGCCCCGCACGCGAACAACAAGATCCGCATATGAACAGATTGATGCTCACCGCCGGACTCGTGCTCACCCTTGCGCTGCCGGCATACGGACGCGGGTTGACCCCGCAGGATCTCGCCTCGCTCTCGAGGCTGGCGGATCCGCAAGTCGCGCCGGACGGCTCCGCCGTCCTGTTCGTCGTAACCGAGACGAATCTCGACAAGAACCAGCGACGCAGCGACCTGTGGCGGCTGACACTCGATGAACCCGGCGCGAAGCCGCGCCGCCTTACCGAGCATGCCGCGAACGACAGCGCGCTGCAGTGGAGTGCCGACGGCGAATTCATCTACTTCCTCTCGGCACGTTCCGGCTCGAGCCAGGTGTGGCGCATGGGGGCCGACGGCGGGCGGGCGCTGCAGGTTACCGACTATCCCGTTGACGTCTCGAACCTGCTGGTGTCACCGGCCGGCGACCGGATCGCGTTCACGGCGAACGTGTACCCGGATTGCGAGACATTGGCCTGCACGTCGGAACGCCTGGAGAAGCAGGTGACCGACAACCGCAGCGGCCGGCTGTACGACAGGCTGTTCGTCCGGCACTGGGACACCTGGGAGGACGACCGCCGCTCATCTCTCTTTACGGCAGAGCTCGGCCGCGGCGGCAAGGCGTCGGGCGAGCCCCGCAAAATTTCGGGCAACCTCGACGGCGACGTGCCATCGGTGCCGTTCGGCGGTCGCGGGGAGATCGCGTTCACGCCGGACGGCGAAACACTGTTCTTCGCGCTGCGCGAAGCGGGGCAGGGCGAGCCGTGGTCGACGAACTTGGACATCTTCCGCGCGCCGGCCGACGGTTCGGCTCAGCCCGCGAACCTGACCGCCGGCAATGACGCGGCGGATACGCATCCCGTGGTGTCGCCGGATGGCACGCTGCTTGCCTGGGGCGCGATGCGCCGACCGGGCTACGAGTCGGACCAGGTCGACATCATGGTGCGCGACCTCGCAAGCGGTGAGACGCGCAATCTCACGGAGCGCTGGGACCGCTCCGCCGGGGACATCGTGTTCGCGCCGGACGGGAAGAGCCTCTTCGTGACGGCCGGCGACATCGGCGCGTCGCGCATTTTTCGTGTGAGCATTGCGGACGGATCGATGGAGACCGTGACCGACGGCCCGGCCGCCTCGGATGTCAGGGTTGCCGGTGACCGGCTGGTGTTCGTGCGCGATTCCTTTGCCGCGCCGGCCGACCTCTATGCGGTACCCCTGAACGGCGCGGGTGAAGCCACGCGCCTAACGGCCATCAACGCGCGTGCGCTCGGCGAGATCGAGATGGCCGACTACGAGCAGTTCCAGTTCGAAGGCGCGGAAGGGGATACCGTGTACGGTTACGTCTTTCGCCCGGTCGGCTTTGAGGAAAGCCAGTCTTACCCGATCGCGTTCCTCATCCACGGCGGACCGCAGGGCAGCTTCAGCGAAGGTTGGAGCTACCGCTGGAACCCGCAGACGTATGCCGCCCAAGGCTACGGCGTCGTCATGGTCGACTTCCACGGCTCGAGCAGCTACGGCCAGGACTTCGTCGATTCGATCAACGGCGACTGGGGCGGCAAGCCGCTGGAGGACCTGCAGAAGGGCCTCGCCGCGGCCATCGAGCAGAACGCGTGGCTCGATGCGGACAATGCCTGCGCGCTCGGAGCCTCCTACGGCGGCTACATGATCAACTGGATCGCGGGGCAGTGGCCGGACCGTTTCAAGTGCCTCGTCAATCACGACGGGCTGTTCGACCTGCGGAGCTTCTACTACGCCACCGAGGAACTGTGGTTTCCCGAGTGGGATTTCGGCGCGCCGTACTTCGAGGCGCCGGAAGCCTACGAGCGCTGGAATCCCGTGAACTACGTTTCCGAATGGCAAACGCCAATGCTCGTGATCCACGGGGCCGAGGACTATCGCGTGCCACTGGAGCAGGGCCTCGGTGCCTTCACGGCGCTGCAGCGGCAGGGGATTCCGTCGAAGCTCCTGGTCTTTCCCGACGAGAACCACTGGGTGCTGTCGCCCGGAAACTCGATCCAGTGGCACGAGACGGTCGGCGCGTGGCTGGAGACGTACCTGTCGCAAGAGTAGAGTAGGGTTACCGCCAAAGGGAGCAGATCGATGACTCAATCGTCCCGCGATGAAGCGACGCCGGCACGGCCCGAAGCAGGCGCCGCGGTCGAGTCTTTGAACGCCCGCCGCCGCGCGCCGCAAAGCAGCGAGATGCCGCCGCGCCGGCGCATTCCCGCCGAGAGCCTCGAGCCGATCGTGCGCCGGGCCGCGGAGCTGCAGAACCGGCGCGGCAGCCCGGGCGCTCAATCGCTCACCGAAGCGGAAGTGATCGAGATCGGGCGGCAGGTCGGGCTCGAGCCCGAGTACGTGCGCCGCGCGATCGCCGAGGCGCACGCCGACGCGCTCGCGCCGGAGGCGCCCGCGGGTAACCCGCTGTTCGACCTCGTTGCCGGGGCAGCGCGCGTGGAAATTCGCCGGGTGATCCCCGGCGACCCGGCATTCATCCAGCAGCAGATCGAGCTGCAGTTGCGCGAGCGCGAAAAGCTGGGGTCCTTGCGGCGCCGCCTCGGCCGCTCGGTATGGGAAGCCTCTAGCGGGACATTCGCGCGCCTGGAACGCTTCCTGAATTTCTCCGGACGAGAGTACGCGCTGGCCGAAATTCGCCAGGTGGATCTCTCGGTCGCCGAGCTGGAGCCGGGCTGGGCCGTCGTAACGGTCGCCGGCGATATCGGCAACAAGCGCGACGAGGCGCTGTACGGCGTCGCCGGCGCCGTGCTGGGAGCGGCGATCCTCGCGTTCTTCGTGGCCGCCGAAAACAATTCGATTGCGGCCGGGATCGGTGCCGCCGTCTTCGTCGCGCTGCTCGGCGCGGCCATCGGCATCCCGTGGCTGCGCTGGACGCTCGCCCGGCGCCGCGAGCGGATCGGCCTGCTGCTGGAAGGGCTGGTAGACCGCGCCGAGGGGTAAGCAGGGCCAGTCCCCGGCCGCGCCGTCGCCGCGGTGGCATGGCCAGGTCAGGGCAGGCTCATCACTCGTCGATGCTGGCAAGTACACGCGCCGCCGCGGCGGCGTCGCCGCGATAAAAAAGGTTGACGGCGCCGACTCCCGGGATACGTTTCACGCCTGCAAGGACTTCGGCGCAAGCGGCTTCCCCTGCATCCCGGATATCGACGGCACGTGCGAGTCGCTCGAGAATCGCCGGCGCGATCAAAAGCGCGCGGCGGCCCTGTTGCAGCTCGTGCAGCATCTCCGGCGAGTCGATCAGCGGCACTTGCACGACGACCGAGATGCGCTCCAGCGTCTTGCGCGCTACCAGCGCCGCCATGTAACGGCGCAACACGTCCACGTCGAGGCACGCCTGCGTCTGCACGAAGTTGACGCCGGCGGCGACCTTGTCGTCGACACCCTCGGCCGCCCAGTCTTCGGGTGGATCGAGTGCCGTGACGTGCGAGCCGAGAAAAAACCCCGGCGGAGCGATCAGCCGTTCGTGCGCGTTCAGGGCCTGCGCGGTCGCCAGCAGCCGTTGTGCGCCGATGTCGAACACGCCTTTCACCTTCTGTTTGAGCGACGCGGGCAGCTTCTGGCCACGCGTCAGCACCAGGCTGGTGACACCGATGGCGGCGGCTCCCATGAGATCGCCCTGCAGCGCGATCCGGTTGCGGTCGCGGCAGGTCACGTGCAGCACCGGGTCGACACCGGCCCGCAATGCAAGGCTCGCGGCGGCGAGTGGTGAAATGTGCGGCTGCGCTCCCTCGTCATCAGCGAGTTGCACCGCATCGACGTGATTGCGCAACGTTTCGAGATGCGACTCCACGTCGCGGCCCACGGTGCCGGAATCGAGAGGCAAGCGTGCCGTCACGACGAAGTCCTTGCCGCGCATCGCGTCGCGGAAGGATTGTGCAGGCGGCGGGGTCAACGAAGTGTGGCGATGGGCAGCAGGGCGCTGGCGATCCCGCTGCCGTGCCCGGTCTTCTCCGTCCAGGCGGCAACGAGCATGTCGCCCTGGCGTGCAAGTTGCGGCACGCTGAGGCGCGGCACCTCGGCGTCGCCGCTCACCACGTGCACGGGTCCCGGCTCATTGCCGGCGGAGATCCCGCGGACGCACACGCCGGTGTCGCCGTTCGGCCTCTCGCATGTCCAGCTCACGGCCACGCCATCGTCCGGCAGCAGCGCGAGGCCGACGTGCCCCGTCGTTTCACCGGCCACCTCGACGGGTGCGGAGAAGGTCGCGCCCGCGTCGCCGGAAGTGGCAACCCTGATGCGCGGGCGGTCATCGGCCGCGGTAAACCACGCAATGGCGACGCGCCCGCCGTCCGCCGCGACCACCGGCCCGTTCACCGGGCAGCCCGAGATCGTCCAGCCATCGTCGGCGACCCGCCTGCCGGGCTGCCACGCGCCGTCCACCATCCGCGCCGCGTAGATGTCGCGCGTGTCCTCGGCCGTGCGGCCGCGATAGACGGCAATGGGGCCCGCCGCCGTCATCGCCACGTCGGTTTGGCAGCAATCGCAGGTCAAACCGTCGATGACGGTCTCGTTGCCGATTCGGAGATCGGTGTCGAGCGTGGCCGTCCTGAGAGTCATGCCGTGGAGGCCGTTCTCCGCTTCGCCATGGTGCGCCGTATTGCGGCCGTCGAGCCAGATGGCACCCAGGCTGCCGTCCTGCGGAAAGAGCGTCACGAACCCGTGCTCGGTCGGCGTGCCGTCGTCATGCGGGCGGACCGGCGGGGACCAGGTGGCACCGCCGTCCTGCGACAGCGCGAGCGCGACGTCGGAGGCATGGCCGCCGGCCGGCTGCTGCACGATCCAGTGCGCGGCCCACAGCGAATCGGAGAGCGGCACCACGGACGGGAAGTCCGCCCAGTTGACGAACCAGTCGTCGCCCGCCGCGACGGTCCGGGCTTCGCTCCACGCAGCGCCCGCAAGGACGGAATAACGCAGCCGATGGGCCTCGTCCCGCGCTTCCACCCAGCTCAACACCAACGCGCCATTGGGCCCGGCCGCCAGGTTCGGTGCGAGGCTGTTCGCGCTGGCGGGTACCTGCAGCGGCTCGACCCCGGCACCCACGGGAGAGGCTTCGCCGCTGCAGCCGGCCAGGGCCGCGAGCGCCAGGGTGGGGATAATCGAGCGACGCAGGTAGTCGAAGTGCATCGGGGCATTATGCAATTCGCCGTTCCGTCGCGCCAACACGCGACCGTCCGCGTTGGATTGAAACCACGGGGCAGGGCGGTATACTGCGCGGCCTCCGCGCCACTGTGGTATGTTTTCGCCGCCGGAGCGGGTGGCAATCCTTTTGGGCTAGGTGGCAGAGTGGTCATGCAGCGGCCTGCAAAGCCGTGTACGCCGGTTCGATTCCGACCCTAGCCTCCATCACAATTGTCTTTCCTGCGCTTTGCGTCGCCCGGGTGGCGGAATTGGTAGACGCTGCGGACTTAAAATCCGCTGGCCGCAAGGCCGTGCCGGTTCGAGTCCGGCCCCGGGCACCATCGAATGTGTCAGAATAGGCCGGAACCCCATCCAGCGTTTTCAATAGAGCGCAGAATCATGGCAAAGCTCTACTTCTATTACTCCTCGATGAACGCCGGCAAATCGACGTCGTTGCTGCAGTCCAGCTACAACTATCGCGAACGCGGCATGAACACGCTGCTGCTGGCGCCGCACTTCGACGACCGCTACGGCGTCGGCCGCATCACGTCGCGCATCGGCCTCGACGCCGGGGCCACCACGTTCAGGGACGCGGACAACCTGTTCGACATCGTCATCGCCTGCTGCAGCGAGGACCCGCTGCATTGCGTGCTGATCGACGAGGCGCAATTCCTGACCAAGCAGCAGGTGTTCCAGCTCGGCCAGGTGACCGATGAGCTCGAGATTCCGGTGCTCGCCTACGGCATTCGCACCGATTTCCAGGGCGAACCGTTCGAGGGCAGCAAGTACCTGCTCGCCTGGGCCGACAACCTGATCGAGCTGAAAGCGATCTGCCACTGCGGGCGCAAGGCAACGATGGTGGTGCGGCTCGACGAAAACGGGAACGCGGTGACCGAAGGCTCGCAGGTCGAGATCGGCGGCAACGACCGTTACGTGTCGATGTGCCGCAAGCACTTCAAGAAGAATTTCTACCGCGAGACGGCGGAGCAGACGCAGAAGGCACGCATCAACCGCGTGGTACACGCGGCGAACGGATAGGCCTTGCGGCTAACCCTGCGCGGCCGTGCGGACGGCGGCGGTTTCCTCGGCCAGCAGGCGGCGCACGTCTTCCAGGTTTTTCATGACGATGGTTTCGCTCAGCCCCGGGTCATCCAGGCTCGAGCGCTCCGTCGCGGACGGATCGACGAACTTGATGCGGTAGTTGCCGAGCTGCACGATGTCTTCGTGCCGCATCATCAGGTTCGATACCCGGCGCGAATTCACGAAGGTGCCATTGGTGCTGTTGAGGTCCATCAGGAAGGTGGCGTTGCCATGGCGCACGAACAGCGCGTGATGGCGGCTGACGAAGCGGCTGCTGATGCGCAGCTCGTTGTGTTCCGAACGGCCGACGAGCAGGCGCGGGCGGTCCAGCACGACCTCGCGCTTGAGCTCGCCGTTGAAGCTCACGAGCAGGACCGGCGGCGGCGCTTCCCGTTGCAGGTCCCAGTCGCATTCGAGGTCGCGCAGCGCGGCGAAGTCGTCCGCGGTGTCCGGCGGCACGACCAGCTCCGACGTTATCGGCGCTTTTTCCGCTTTCGACAGGGCCAACAGGACCAGGCGCTCGACCACGCCCGGCCAGCCGTTCGACGCCTCGTGCAGCTCCAGGCAAACGTCCTCGGGAAACACCCGCGCCGGTGCCCCGCAGCCTCCCGCGCGCATTTTCGCGTACACGTAGTTGCGGGTCTCGAAGTCCGACATCGGTTCGAGCTCGAAGGTGCCGGTGTGGCGGGCGGCGATGCCCGCCATGGCCGGCGCTTTCAACATCGCCGCCAGGCAACGGTCGCTCGCCATGATGAGCCGCAGTGCGCTCGTGTCCCGGACCTTGAGCGACACGAGGTCGCAGATCGTGCTGAGCGCGGCCGGGATCATGGCGTGGGTGTTCTCGATCACGAGCAGCGGTGGCCGCCCCGCCGCGGCCTGCTGCCGCGCGAACACCTTGAGCATGTTGATCAGCTCGTTGGTGCAGGTGAACTCGAACTCGTAACCGAACTGGCTGAGGATGTCCTGCAGCAGCGCGTTGGTCTCGAGGCCCGCCCCGTCGACGATGGCAAAAGCCGCATCCTCCTCCAGCGTGCGGGTAAACTCGCGCAGGATGGTGGACTTGCCGGACAGGGGAGGACCCTGGAAAAGCCCGAGCCCGTCGCGGTGGGCGTAAGTCGCGGCGCAGAAATCGAGCGCGCCCAGGTGCGCCTCGAACGGCACGATGACGATTGGGTCACCACGTGTACGGAACGGTTGCTCGCGCAGCCCGGCGGCGGTCAGCTCCATGATCCTGGTTCTTTGGCGCTCGGATTATTCGGAAATTGTCATTCTGATACAGGAACTTCTCTAATTTTTTTAATGTTCAATGCACCCGGACCGGGTAGTCTAAGACCTGGGTGTCGGGATTGTAAACACCTGCGCGTGATCACATACCAGTAGGGGCCTTACCGGGTTAAATTAAACTAAACAATCATAAAAATACGATAAGCCTATGAGGTTATTTTTAAAAATTGGAAAAGCAAGGTTGCCCGCGCCGTGACGCCGCTGCTCGAGGCCAGTGAGCTCGCCGTCGTGCGCGGCGACCGTTGCCTGTTCGCAAACCTCGGGTTCGCGCTCGGCCCGGGGGAGCTGCTGCAAGTCGAAGGGCCGAACGGCAGCGGCAAGACGAGTCTCCTGCGCGCCGTCGCCGGGCTCATCGAGCCCGACGACGGCGAGCTGCGGTGGCGCGGCGAGCCGGTGCGCCGGCGGCGCCAGCCCTACCACGCCGAGCTTGCCTGGATGGGGCACCGCCCCGGGTTCAAGGGCGACCTGACGCCGCTCGAGAACCTGCGCTTCGAAACCGGCCTGCGCGCGCCGCCGCGGACGACCGTGGATGCCGTGTTCAGTCGGCTCGCGCTGGACCCGCTGCGCGGTATCGCGTTCCGGCTGCTCTCGGCGGGGCAGCAGCGGCGGCTGGCGCTGGCCCGGCTGGTGCTCGCGGGGGCGACCCTGTGGCTGCTCGACGAGCCGTTCACGAACCTCGACGCGGCCGGCCGCGAGCAGGTCCGGGCCATCATCGGCGAGCACCTGGCCGGCGGCGGCATTGCGATTGCGGCCTCGCACCAGGAGCTGGCAATCGACGCGCCGACACAGAGGATCGGGTTGCAATGAGCCATGGCGACGAGCGAATGCCCGGGCTGTTCGGCGGCATGGCCGCCATCCTGCGGCGCGAGCTGCTGCTTGCGTGGAAGCGCCCGGGCGACGTGCTGAACCCGCTCATTTTCTTCGCCATCGTCGCCACGCTGTTTCCGCTGGCGCTGGGGCCGGATACGCGGCAGCTCATGCTGATCGGCCCCGGGGTGGTGTGGGTCGCGGCACTTTTGGCCATGCTCCTGTCGCTGAACGGCCTGTTCCTCGGCGATTACGAGGACGGCAGCCTCGAGCAGCTCCTGCTGTCGCCGCAGCCGCTGCCCTGGCTGGTGCTGGGGAAAGCCGTCGCTCACTGGCTCACGAGCGGCCTGCCGCTGCTCCTGGTATCGCCGCTCGCCGCGCTGTCCTTCGGGATGCCGGGGGAGGCGGTCCGCGTTATGATGCTCACGTT
Organism: uncultured Chromatiales bacterium; assembly: GCA_965651325.1. Classification (GTDB taxonomy): domain Bacteria; phylum Pseudomonadota; class Gammaproteobacteria; order Steroidobacterales; family Woeseiaceae; genus IDS-8. The sequence continues at coordinate 9,005 of CBFGSB010000095.1, forward strand.
GGCGCTTGGGACCGTCAGCTTGAGCCTGCTGGGATCGATAGGTGCGGCACTCACCGTCGGGCTGAACCGGGGTACGGCGTTGCTGGGACTCCTGATCCTTCCGCTGGCGATGCCGATCCTGATTTTCGGCGCCCGCACAGTGTCGCTCGCCGCGGCGGGCGATGTGGTTGGCGGCGGGATCTGGTTCCTGGGTGCCTGGTGCGTGCTGGCAGTGGTCCTGGCGCCTTTCGCGGCCGCCGCGGCGCTGAAGATCAGTAACGAGTAATGTGGACGTTCTTGCACAGGCTGGCCTCGCCGCCGCATTTCTACGCGCTCGCCGCGCGCTTCATCCCGTGGCTGGCCGGCGCCGCGCTCCTCGCCATCGGCTACGGCGCCGTCGCCGGGCTGTTCTTCGCGCCGCCGGACTACCAGCAAGGCGACGCCTTCCGCATCATCTACGTGCATGTGCCCGCGGCCTACCTGTCCATGCTCGCGTATGTCGTCATGGCCGTGGCGGCGGCCATCGGGCTCATCTGGCGCATGAAGCTCGCGCACGCGGTGGCGGCGAGCGCCGCGCCGCTGGGCGCCTGGTTCACCTTCCTCGCCCTGGTCACGGGTTCGATCTGGGGCCGGCCGATGTGGGGCACGTGGTGGGAGTGGGGCGACCCGCGGCTCACCTCGGAGCTCATCCTGCTGTTCCTGTACTTCGGGTACATGGCGCTGCGGTCCGCGATCGACGACACGGCGAAAGCCGATCGCGCGAGCGCCGTGCTGGCGATGGTCGGTGCGGTCAACCTGCCGATCATCCATTTCTCGGTGGAGTGGTGGAGCTCGCTGCACCAGGGGCCGACGCTCATCCGCGCCGGCGGACCGGCGATTACCGGCGACATGCTGTGGCCGCTGCTGGCCATGATCGCCGGGTTTTCGCTGCTCTTCGGCGCGCTGCTGCTCGACCGCGTCAGGAGCGAAGTGCTGATCAGGGAGCGGCGCGCCCGCTGGGTCAGGAACCTGATGTATCCTGAAGGGGGAACCTAGTGCACCGCCTCACCACTAATTGCGGCGGGGTACACGGGTGATGGAACTCCTGTCCATGGGCGATTACGGCGCATACGTGTGGACGTCGTACGCGCTGACGTTCGGCGTCATCGTCCTGTGCGCCGTACAGGCAAGGCGCCGCCACCGGCGCGTGCTGCACGAAATCAGGATCAGGCTCGAAGCCGCGGAGAGCGGAAAATGAAACCCCGACAGCAACGGTTGCTGGCCGTCGGCCTGGCCGCGGCCGGGCTCGTCATCGCCACGGCGCTGACGCTCAAAGCCTTCCAGAAGAACATGATGTTCTACATCGAGATCTCCGACGTGGTCGCCGGCAACGTGCCCGACGACCGGAATTTCCGCGTCGGCGGGCTCGTGGTCGAGGACAGCGTCGTGCAGACTCCGGGCACGCTCGAAACGCGCTTCACGCTCACCGACAACGCCAACGTGCTGCCGGTGAGCTACACGGGCGTGCTGCCGGACCTGTTCCGCGAAGGGCAGGGGATCATCGCGCACGGGCGGCTGGATGAGGAGGGGCGCTTCGTCGCCGACACGGTGCTCGCCAAGCACGACGAGAACTACATGCCGCCCGAAGTCGCGGACTCCCTGAAGAAGCACGCCGATGCCCAGGCAGCGGCCGGCAAGGCGTCGATCGAGGAATGATTCCGGAGCTCGGACATTTCGCGCTGGTCCTCGCGCTGTCGCTCGCGCTCTGCCAAAGCGTGTTGCCGCTGATCGGCGCACATCGCAACAGCACAGCGTTAATGGCGGTCGCACGGCCAGCCGCCAACGGGCAGTTCGTGTTCGTGGTCATCGCGTTTGCGAGTCTCGCGACCTCGTTCCTGCAGAGCGACTTTTCCGTGCTCTACGTCGCGAACAACTCGCAGCTTGCGCTGCCCGTCATCTACAAGTTTTCAGCGGTGTGGGGCGCGCACGAAGGCTCGCTGCTGTTGTGGGCGCTCATCCTGTCGGCATGGACGGTCGCGGTCGGCCGCTTCAGCCACGAGTTGCCGGAGGCGTTCGCGTCGCGCGTGATCGCCGTGCTGGGGCTGCTGAGCTGCGGCTTTCTGCTGTTCATGCTGCTGACTTCCAATCCGTTCGAGCGCATCTTCCCGGCACCCGTCGACGGCGCCGACCTGAACCCGCTGCTGCAGGACCCCGGGCTCGCCTATC